>JBDRHL010000190.1:0-74244 GCA_043816955.1 Planctomycetota bacterium
ATTGCCGATGGAAAACCGGTGTGTCTGGCGGATGATTCGATCTGCCTGATAAGTGTTGAGCAGTATAAAGAATATGTTCTGCCTTATCATAAGAGGATAATTGCCGAGCTGGGCCGGCCTGAAGTTACCAATTATATGCATCTTTGCGGTGATGCCTCCAGGCATTTTCCGACGGTCCGGGATGAGTTGAACGTTTATTCTTTTGACACCGGCTTTCCTATAGATTTTGCAAAGGTTCGCCGGGATTTGGGTGAAGATGTTGAAATTGCAGGCGGCGTTCACGTAAACCTGCTGCTGAACGGCAGTAGCCAGGAGGTTTATGATGAAGCTAAAAGAATTCTGCAGAGCGGGATTAAAAAAGGGGGGAAGTTTTTTCTGAGAGATGCGAATAATCTTGCTCCTCGAACACCGCCGGAAAATATAAAAGCCATGTATCAAGCCAACCTGGATTTTGGAAAATATTGATTGCAGAACAATGACAGGGCATAAAACGGCAGATTATAACAAATTGTCCGAACCTGAAGGTATATGAGGTATATTTATGTCGTGGATAGACTGGACAATCGTTGCAGTTTTCGTGGTCGGTATAAATCTGGTTGGTTTATATTGCCGCAGGTATATGAAAAGTGTTTCCGACTGGCTTGTTGCCAGTCGGGGCGTCGGAAGGTACCTGGGAATGCTCGCAAACAGCGTGATCGCAACAGGGGTAATCAGTATTGTTAACATGCTGCAGGCGGCTTACGTAGGAGGGGCAGCGTATTTCTGGTTTCATGTTCAGTACACCGGTATCGGACTAATTCTGGCTATCAGCGGCTGGGGGGTCTATCGGCTCCGCGAAACCAGAGTGATGACAGTAAATGAACTGCTTGAAAAAAGGTATAGCCGCCGGTTCAGGATTTTCTGCGGTTTTATATCCTTCCTTGCCGGCATCACCTATATGGGCATTTTCCCCATTGTGGGTGGACGGTTCTTCACATATTTCTGCGGCCTTCCGCAACAGCTTGATATATTGGGCGCTCAAATACCAACCGTCCCGGTAATTACCGCGATTATCCTGTTTATCTCGGTGCTGTTTTGTCTTTTTGCCGGCCAGATATCCATTGTTATTACAGACTTCATTCAGATGGCCGTAATAATGCTTATGTATATCGCTGTTGGCTTCGCAGTCTACCGGGTCGTTACGCCGGATCAGGTTGCACAGGCGATTCTCGCCCAGCCAAATACGGCCGAAATCTTGAATCCTTTTAACTTTACTGAAGGTAACGAGTTTAACATGTGGTTTATAATAATGGTTACCTTTCAATGGTTTTATGGAGTTCTCAGCTGGGCACCGCACATAACACGCGGACAATCGGCAAAAGACCCAAAGGAAGCAAGATTTATGCTCCTTGTTAATTACCTGAAGTTCGGCTCAGGGATAGCGTTGTTTTTCTTTGCACCGCTTGCCTGTTTTGCATTTATGAAGCTTCCGGTTTTTGCTGAGCAGGCCGAAAATGTTCGCAACGTTCTTGCCGGCCTGGGCAGCGAAAAAATACAGACGCAGATGGCCGTGCCCTTATTCCTCGCCCACATTTTTCCTGTTGGGCTGATGGGGCTCTTTGTCGCCGCCATGCTTTTTGCCTTTATCAGCACCCATGACAGCTATCTTCTTTCCTGGGCGGGGGTGTTTATTCAGGATGTCGTTATGCCCATTAGAAAAAGGCCGTTAGAGCAAAGACAGCACCTGTGGCTGCTTAAAATCGCGGTGATCGGTATTGCAATTTTCATATATCTTTTTGGCATGTTCTTCAGGCAGACCCAGTATCTCATTATGCATCTTGCCTTGGTTGCGGCAATTTTTACAGCAGGCGCTGGAGCCGTTATACTTGGTGCTTTATACTGGAAACGCGCTACAGTCGCCGGGGCCTGGGCCGCTATGATTGCAGGGGCACTGTTGGCAGTCATCGGTCTTGTTTTAACGCAGGTGTGGGATGATTTCCCGCTCAACGGGCTGCAGGTCAGCTTCATTGCGAATATCACAAGTCTCGTAATTTACGTGCTCGTCTCCTTGCTTACTAAGGATATGAAGTTCGACCTGCACGCAATACTGCACCGTAAAGGCGGCGTGAACGAAGAGGTACTTGCCCGAAGACCGTCTTCAGATAACTGGTTTGTAAAACATTTGGACGGCATTCTGTGGACTGTGGCAATACTAATATTAGTGGTAACTGCCTTTATTATCTGGTACAATCTGACACATGAAGTTCCGGTTGAAAGCTGGCTTAGATTTTGGAAATATTACGCTTTTATATCTTTCTTTATCAGCATTCCCGCGACACTTTGGGTTATATTCGGTGGTAGTTGTGACGTATACAGACTGATTAAATTCTTAAGCACGAAAAAAATAGACATTACAGACGACGGCTTTGTCAGACATTCGTAGCAACCACTGCTCTATTAAATATTGTTTGAAGGAATAAACATGACAGAAAAAATACAGCCGGCCTGCGGCTTTCGCGCATATCAGATTGACAATCATTCCCCCGGCCCGGAAATTATAGACTATTCCAACTTTGACCCCAAGTATCAGTTGGATATTTTTAAGCGTGCTTGCGTTGATACAATACAGGTTTATGCAAAAGACCATTGGGGTTATTCATATTATCCAACCAGGGTCGGAACCATCTACCCGGGACTGAAACATGACGTTTTTGGAGGCCTCATGAACATGGCTCATAAAGAAGGCTTCAAAACAATGGGCTATTACTGCATAAGTTTCGACTGCCTTGCGGGCAGCAATAAAGCATGGTCCGTAAAAGACTATCAAGGTAAAGCCCTCAGGTTTTTCGATACACCGCCTAATTATACCCCATGGCGCCTGGCTTGTTTTAACACGGGCTACCGCGATTACGTCATGTCACAGATTAAGGAGATGGTATCCTGGTATCCTATGGATATGCTGTTTCTGGATATTCTTATCAGACCAGCAGTGTGTTTCTGCGATGACTGTAAACGGCTGTATAAAAAAGACACCGGCCGGAAAATACCTGCACCAAACGGTTTCTATACCAATACAAAAGACGTATGTACGAGCAAATCACCAAAACAATGGACAGACGCCTGGAAACAGTTTATCCGTTGGAACTATACTCAGACAGAGAAGTTTATTAAGGAAATCCGTTCCATCGTAAGAAAAACAAACCCCGGCATCCATGTTACTATCAACAATACAGCTAGCTGGTCCTGGCCTGCCTTCATGGCCAATCGGATCAAGACCCTGGATTTATGTGATTCTATCTTCTCGGAATGTCACGAAGGTGCTAATATCATCACGCCGCTTGTCAGGGCATTGAGCGGCACCAGGCCTTTTCAGATTGCAACCGGTAAATTCTCCGGCATATATGACCCCCGCCCTGCAAATAGCTGCCAACTGGAAATGGACACAATCCTGGCTCATGGTGGGAAAATCTTCATTTTCTCAGAAACAATGAGAAAGGATGGCATGCTTGACAGCACTTTTTTCGATACTCTCAAACCTGTGTTCACCAATATAAGCAAAAAAGAACGATTCCTTGAAGGATTACAGTTTTGTCATCCTGTCGGCATAGTCTACAGTGAAACCAGCAGGGTTTTTTACGGCCAGGATGATTTTAAGGAAAAATATGCGAAATCCATGTCGGGAGCTGTAAAGTTTTGCGCAAAAGCCCATTTGCCTGCCGAAATTCTCCTTGAAGAAAAATTATCCGGTTATAACCTTAACCGGTTCGAGTTGTTATTATTGCCGAATACTGCACACATTAAAGCTAAACACATTCCAATTCTGGAACAATTTGTCAGTAAGGGGGGCAAAATCCTTGCTACTTACCATACAGGCCTGTTTGACCGGAACGGCTGCAGAAAGCCCGAATCTGCCATGGCTGGGATATTGGGAGCAAAATTCGTAAAAGACAGAAATGATTACATCCTGAACCCATATAGCGCGTATATTAATCTTAAGCAAAATGAATTAAACAAACAAGGCCGATTTTCCTATGTCGGTGTCAAAGGCGGCATAGCACAGATTAATCCTACAACAGCTGCAACCTTGGCAAAATATACCTGGCCGATATTGAAAGAACGCAGGGAGGGCTTTATCAACTGGGGACCGCCTCACCCCGGCCGGGATACCGACATACCTGCAATAATCGAAAATAAGGCAGGAAACGGCACTGTTATTTATTTATCCTTTCCCTGTTTTAAGCTTGTCGAAGACGGATTAAATTGGCCGCAGGAAATCCTGGAAGCATGCACACAGCGGCTGGTTCCGGAACCATCATTAACTGTTGAAGCGCCCGATTTTGTAGAAGCTACCTTTGCATGGAGAAAAAATACAAAGGCCCTTGTGGTGCAATTGTTAAATCATTCTGTTGCAAACCTGAATGGCCGAATTAATCCGGTCAAAAAAGCCGATGTCTTAATTCACCGGAGATTTGGCAAAATTGCTGACGCAGAAATGAAATGGCCCAAACAAAAAAAATTACCTGTCAAGGTATGCGGGAATTACCACCAGGTAACGGTTAGCAATTTGGATATAAGTGCGATTTTGTATCTTAACTTGGATGTGCTCCACAACAACGCTGAGCATCCATCCTCGAAGACCTGATATATTGGCATATTATTTGAAAAAAGGCATGGCATATGAATCCTGCGATCGAACATTTTGAAAAGATTTTAGACAAAGTCATTTTGAGACCGAACAGTTTCTACGGTGCAGAAAAGTATACAAACTTCCTGCATAAGGACTGCCTTCACTCATTCACTCAGGCGCTCGGGACACCGGCACAAAGATATTGCTGCTTTTGTGGTAACGCGGTGCAGGCGGATTTTGTTTTACCGGGATTTGTGAACAGCGAAAACAGAAAAAGCAGATTTTTACTTAAGCTAATTGCAACCTGGGAAAACTGGAAATTATACAGCCACCCTGTAAGAATAATGTTAAACGGCAAAGAACTCTTTAACGACGAATTATTCCTCGAAAATGTGTGCAAAGGATGGCCAGGTCTGTACTTTGGTGTGCCTTTGGAATATCTTGACAAGGCCGCCAATCACATAGAAATCATTAATGGAAGCAGCGGAGCCAACAACCTTCTTATCGAGAGGATTGAAATACTCAAGCAGACGGACATCCGTGATTTTTCCGTGTTTTTCTGCCCCGAAATAGTTATTCAGGGAGAGATTATCGAGATAAAGCTTTCACTGCTCCGGAAGTACCCCGAAATAAAAGTAGTGTGTCCTGAAAGAATATTGAAATTTCAAGGCCGCAGAAATGAGTCTTTTCTGTTCAAACCTTTGAAGCCGGCTCGCAACGTCAGGATTACATTTTCTTCAAAGGGTAAAAAGTGCACAGCAGTAATAGATGAAATATTCGCAAAGACGGGCACCGACAAATTATATGTCGGAATAGACTTTGATGACTGCAGACACGATGAGTCGGAAGAACCCGATCGGATACTGGCGCATTTTGCTTATACACAAATGGGCAATTTGATAGCATTCAGGCCCAAGGCAAACCGCAATTACCCGGCAAATTTCCCTGCTTCACCGGCAAGCTGGAAAAGGTGGATCAATTTTTGCAAAGCCCATAACATATATCTTCAGCTTAGCGGGCTTCCCAACACCTCTGCCGGGAAGAAAATTTCATGCCCAAATGACAAACGGCTTGTCGGGTTTCGGCCTGACACTTTGGCCAAAAAGGAAATTGTGCGAGCATGCGGCAGAAATCTTGTTGGTTTTCAGATTCACGAGCCGTATTGCTGGTGTTTCAGTCCGGTCCTTCGAAATCCTCCTGCAATAGCACAGGCTCGGAATTTTTCAGCTAAAAAGAAGGCCTATCTCCAGTATGTGGATTCACAGGTGAAGGAAATGAAATTCGGCCGTTCAAAGGCACTTTGTGGAGATCCTTCGCTCCTGTGTGTCTACCTTCGTGAGGCAAAAATTGACACCATTCTGTGTGAAACAGTAAGTAACTGCGCTTTGCTGTACGGTGCTGCAAGAGGAACGGGCAAAGATTTCGGGGCTCACATCCCTATTGACTGGTACGGTGGATTCCCTCACGACCAGCATGCGGTGAAAAGATTTTCCTTGTTGCTCGATCTGGTTTACGCCTATGGCGGTAAACATATTTATGTCGAAAGTACTGCTTTTAAGACCAATGCTTTTGCGAGAAATGACTGGGAAGACCCCTTTTGCCGTTCCATCAGAACTGTTCTCAGGCAGTTCTACCGATTTACCCGCGCAGATACCAGAATCGGCAAACCGGATATTCCTTTGGCTTTTATTTATGGGAACCTGGAATCAATGTTCTGGCGACCGGATGACCGCATACCGGAATTGGCTGATAGCGGCAACTGGGATGATGTAGTTTGGGGCAAATGGTCCAATACAGAATATCGCCGGTTGTGGAAAGCATCCGAAGCATGGCTGCCTCTTCTGCAGTTTGAGCAGCTAGGCAAAAATGAGTCACTCACGAATGTGTTTTGCGGCACACCCTACGGCCCGGTGGATGTGGTATCGCCATATTGTGACTTAAGTAATTATAAGGCTGTAGCTTTTCTTGGTTGGAACACGATGGACCAGACAATATATGCTAATCTGTTGAAATATGTTAATAATGGCGGTATAGTATTCATTTGTGGCTGTCATTTTGATACGCGAGTAGATTTTAGCGGCAAAGCGAGGTTTTTGAATAATGGCCGGGTAAGCAGTTTAATCGGTGCGGATATTGCAGGTAAAGACCGGAAAGTCTTTGAGAGATTTCACACGTGCAGACTGGAAAATGTCACAGCAAAGCAAACGGAGGCGTTTTTGTTCGAAAATCAGATTGGTAAGGGTAAAGTTTACTTCTTCAACTTTTATGACTATCCTTATGATTTCAGGCTCGTTGAAAAAATAGAAAATATTCTGGTGAGAATTGGCCGGGATGTGAGAAATACAAATGAGATTGCGATTGAAGGTCCGAATAGCGACTATATTAACTATAATGTGTGGAAAAAGGGTGGCAAAAGAAAGCTCTATCTGGTAAATATTGATTGGCAAAATCAGTCAGGCAGAAAAATTACTGTCAGATTTCGAGACCGGAAACGTATTGTCAGCATTCCGGGCGGGTGGATGGTATCTCTTGAGATGTAGAAAGAAGATTTTCAGATAATCATGAGGAATCAAATGGTAAGAGTTGGAATAGTCGGACTCGGGTTTATGGGGAAAATGCACTTTCGCTGTTACAAAGCTCGAAAAGATTCTCAGATCGCAGCGGTTTTTGACCTCGATACGAAAAAGCTTACTGATACCAGCGGCACTGCAGGAAATATCAAGGGCGCCGAAGAACAGTTGGACTTCAGCGGCATAGAACTCTACAGTGACTTTGACAGAATGCTTGCTGAAGCAAAGCTCGACGCAGTCTCGATCGCTTTACCGACTTACATGCATAAAGCCTATACAATTAAAGCCCTCAGTGCAGGCCTGCATGTACTTTGTGAAAAACCGATGGCTTTGAATGTAAGTGATTGCGATGAAATGATCGAAGCCGCAAAGAAGACAGGCAGAGTTTTGATGATAGGCCACTGTATTCGGTTCTGGCCTGAATATGCCAAAGCGAAGGAACTTATTGAGTCTTCCTGTTATGGGAAAGTGCTGGCTGCACATTTCCAGAGACTCGCCAGCACACCGATATGGAGCTGGGACAACTGGCTGCTCGACGGTTCCAGAAGCGGCGGGGCGGCACTTGACCTGCATATCCATGACAGCGATTATGTTCAGTACCTGTTTGGGATGCCGGGATCAGTCTGCTCAAGAGGTTGGATAGGTAAAAGCGGGGATTATGACTATATTGTAACCAGCTATATATATGAAAAGGAAAAGGTAGCAACTGCCCAGGGTGGATGGATAATGGCGCCCGGCTTTGGTTTCAGAATGAGCTTTGATATCATGCTGGAAAAAGCCACAATCAGCTACGACTGCACCCGGGATCCTGCCTTTAAGGTATATCTGGCACAAGGCAGGGTAGAAACCCCTCAAGTTCCGGCAGGAGATGGATATTCACAAGAAATAGACTATTTCGTTAAGGTGATACAAGGTAAGAATGTACCGAAGGTTTTGACGCCCCAGCAGGCCCGCGACGCTGTCAGGTTGGTAACTGCTGAAAAGGAAAGTGCTGATTGTGGAAAGGAGGTTGCACTATAATGATAAGATGCAATGACTGGCCTGTAGGCGTATGCACATGGTCGCTGGGCAATGATTTTGAGAAAATCGACAAGCTTCGTACAGAGACCGGCCTGGGGTGCATCCATTTGGATATTAAGGCAAAGATGCCTAAAGACATTCAAAGCTGGCAGATAACGGCAACGATGATTTCGTTCCCACAGGAGGATTATTCCACTCTTGAGGCAATAAAAGCTACGGGCGGGATCGTGCCGGAAAAACATTGGGAGGAAAATAAAAAGAGTTTTCTCGCTGCAATCGCCAAAACCGCAGACCTCGGCGTAAGCTATCTCAGTTTTCACGCTGGTTTTCTAAGTGATACCGATGCTAATCAAAAAACAAAATTTTTGGATAAGATCAGGTTCCTTGCTGACGCTGCAGCCGGGAAGCATGTAATGCTTCTGATGGAAACAGGTCAGGAAACCGCTGATGAGCTTCGCGATTTTCTTGAGGGTATTGATCACCCGGCAGTAGGCGTCAATTTTGATCCGGCAAATATGATTCTTTATAATAAAGATGTTCCAACAGAGGCAGTCAGAATACTTTTGCCCTGGATTAAACACGTGCATATAAAGGACGCGGTGAGGACCCAAGTGCCCGGCCAGTGGGGGACAGAGGTCCCCTGGAGCGATGGAGAAGTAAACGCAGCAGATTTTCTTGATACACTGAAGGAAATCGGCTTTAAGGGAGTTTTAGCCATAGAACGTGAAGCCGGTAACAGCCGTTTTGAAGATATCAGGCTTGCTGTTGACAGATTGAAAACAAGCGGATAGCAAATTGCTGTTTGTAAGCGTTGTCATTGCACCTGCATCAATTCAAAGCCCCAGCCGCTCGGCTTCTGCCTCCAGGCCGTATCGCTTCATCTTTTTGTACAGGGTTGTCCGGTTAATCGCCAGTGCCCCAGCGGTATCCTGGCGGTTCCAGTGATTGGCCTCAAGCGCCGCCCGGATGATATTCTTCTCTGGTTCGGCAAGTGCTTCCTTCAGGCCTTTGGTTTCGTAATCTGCCTGTATCCGGTTTTGAGCCTGTGAAACAATCGATGCGGGCAAATCTTCAATCCCGATGTACATGCCTTTACTCAATAAAACCGCACGCTCGATAACATTCTCCAGTTCCCGAACGTTGCCGGGCCATGAATATTGCTTCAGACAGTCAAGCCCCTCCTCGGTGATGCCGGCCTTGTCTTTTCTGTGCTGGGCACAATATACTTCAAGAAAATGCCTGGCAAGCAGCGACACATCTCCCACTCGCTCTGCCAGCGGAGGCAGATTCACGGTAACAACGTTGATACGGTAGTAAAGATCTTCACGGAATCTGCCCTGCCTGACCTCCTCCTGGATATCACGATTTGTAGCAAGTATAACACGCGTATTGGTTGTTATCGTCTTATTGCTTCCGACCGGTTCGAACTGACGCTCCTGCAGCACACGCAAAAACTTGACCTGCAGCGCCGCCGACGCATTGGATATCTCATCGAGAAAAATTGTCCCGCCGTTTGCGGCAAGAAACTTGCCCTCCTTGTCGCCGACAGCACCGGTAAATGCCCCCCTGACATGGCCGAATAGTTCGCTTTCAAGCAGAGTTTCCGGCAGCGCACCGCAACTGACCTCCACGAAGGGCTTGTTTCGCCGCGATGAACGGTAATGAATCGCCCGCGCCAGCATGCTCTTGCCCGTACCTGACGGGCCCGTCATCAGTATGGTCGTATTACTGTCAGCCACCGCTTCGACAAGGTCAAAAACCTTTGCCATTTTGTAATCCTGGCTGATTATGTTCTCGAGGTTGTATTTACCCGCAAGTTGAGACCGCAATGTCTGGTTTTCACTCATCAGGCTTTGCTGCTTTATAGCTCTCTCAACAGCCAGCCTGAGTTCATCGTCGATGATCGGCTTGGTAAGATAGTCGTAAGCCCCCATCTTTATCGCTTCGACCGCGCTTTCTATTGTTCCGTAGCCGGTGATTACAATTACAACTGTCTCGCGATAATTCTTCTTTAGCAGGCTGAGCAGTTCGAACCCGCTGCCGTCCGGCAGGCTGACATCGGTTACTACAAGTGAAAACCTCTGTTTCTGAAGCTCGCCGACTGCTGCCTTTAGCGTCTCGGCGCCATGTGCTTCATATCCCTCAAGATTCAAAAACTCGCACAGCGACTCAAGGATTATCACGTCATCGTCAACCACAAGGATTCTTTTCTTTGCCATGCTCAGCCGCCTTTATCTGCAGTTTCCAGCGTCTTTTCATCTGCAAGAGGAAGATAAACACTGAATATGCTCCCACCATGTTCAGCATTTTCGGCGGTAATCTTTCCCTTGTATTTTTCGATTATGTCCCGGCATATTGCCAGACCAAGCCCGGTTCCCCTGCCTTGCTTCTTCGTCGTAAAGAAAGGCTCAAAAATAGCTTCTCTGTTCTCTGGCGCAAAGCTATGACCGGTATCGTGAAATTGAATTATGAGCATATTATCCTCGCTTCGTCGCGCCGATATCGTAAGTTTCCCGCCGCCGGGCATCGCATCGATTGCATTTTTCGTTAAATTGCAGAACACCTGGAACAAATTGCCGCTGCGAACCGCTGGAAGAGCCGAACCATAGTTACGAACTATCTGGACGCCCGATTGTGATGCCTGCGATTCCATTGTATAAACAGCTTCATCGATGATCTTGTCAGCCTCGACATAATCAAATGAATAATAAGTGCTCCGTGAAAACTCCAGCAGCTCACCTATGATTTGCACCATCCGCATCAGGCCTTTGCGACACTGTTGAAGATAATTCTGAGGCTTCTCGAGCCTATGCTGCTCGACTATTCGCAGTGCCAGGTTGATATATCGCAGAATTCCATCCATAGGATTATTCAGTTCATGAGCAACCTTCGCTGCCAACTTGCCCACAGCCGCAAGACGCTCAATGTTGGCAAGTTCCTTTTCCATGTTTACCTTTTCAGTCATATCGCTGATGACAAGAGCACCGCCGATTATTCCCTCGCTGCCGGTATTCTTTACCGGCGTGAAAGTTATAAACAAAAGATGTGTTTTTCCATTCAGGTTGTAACTTACGTTGTCAAACTGTCCGGCTTGGCCGCTGGTAAAACTATGGCGCAGTTCCTCAGTCCACTCACCCCATATTTCAGCTTCGGTCCCTGCCGCAAGAGACTCGTCAATGCTCTCCTGAATGCTGATCATCTCGTAAGCTTTCTCATTTGCTTCAATAACCCGCAGATCCTTATCACAGGCAATAATTCCTATCGGTAAGGATCGAATGATCGGCTCGCAGAGTTTTTTGAAGCTTACTCGAGAATCAGCCATAATAGTAATTCTGAAAAGTCCAAAAGAGGAAAACTTTTGGGACAACTGAAATACCAAGACAACAATTAACATCTATGCACCACATTGTCAATAAGTTATGTTGAAAAAAAACAACGTTTATTGCCCTGCTTGAACTGGTGTTGTTAAAAACGGATCAGAATGTAGTTAATTTACTCTGCCACAAGTGGTTATATCCGGTTAAATACCCATAGAATATGCAATATTGCGTTTTTCCTGCCTCTGTTGCCGGTGCATTAGCTATGGCGGTGTTGCAAAGCGTAAACGTGTTTTACCTGGGAACAAGATCACTTACCCTTGCCGGATCGTCTGCTATCTCTAACTATTGTTCAGTTAAAAGGTTACACATGTTAAATTGGGCAGCCTCTGTAAATGCTCGCTTGGCACAGCCATTGCTCCTCAACCAATACGAAAGCTCACAGGATGTGGCGAGGCAGGGAGCATTGGAGGGACACTGAAAGAGGGTATGGCGGAGAGACGAAAACACAGGAGGTTGCCAATCCGGTTAAACGTTTCGTGGCAAAGGATTGGTCCACACGGTCAGAGGTATTATTCAGGCCAAACAATCAATGTCAGCACGGGCGGACTGCTTCTGGAGACTGCTTCGTCTGAAATGAAGAAGGGAGACCTGGTAAATATCGAACTTTCAGTCCCGCCTACCGAAGGATTGCTTGAATACGGCGGCAGGGTCTCCAGTTTCGCCAAAATTCTCAGGGTTGCTCCCAGTTGTCATTTGTTTGCCGGAAATGATCAGAATACTCAAAGATATGGTGTGGCTATGCGCTTCTGCCGAATGCCTAAACTGCAGACCTGAATTGCGAGATAGCCGCTTTGCTTGACAATTCTGAAATTTCACGATAACATTACTCACATGATTCGTATTATTCTGGTCATGTTATTGGCGGGGTTCTCTGTGTTACTTTTCGGATGCAATGAAGCCCGAAAAAGCAGGAAAGACGTGATGTGGGAGCAGGTCAAACTTTCTCAGCTCAAGCCCGTTACCATACCCGCAGAGGCTGATACTCTCCAGAAAGTTATTGTCGATTTTCTTGTTCTGGAGTTTAAGATACCCGTCGAAAACTTCAATTCGCTAAACGCTTTAGCCGTCATCCTGAGAACCTCGCAGCTTTCGTTCAAGGACAAGATCGCTTTTAGAGAGAACGGCTTTTCAGCAGGTGTAGGAAGAGATCAAATGTGGGATCGCGTCGCAAGAATTCTCCGCGATGCCGGTGCTCAACAGACCAAGGCCGCCACTATTCTGGTTGTCCGGGGACTAAGTGGAGACGTGGAAGTCCGCCGGCTTGCCGAAGAAAGGACTATATTCTACAGCTCACAAAACAGCCCGTTGAAAGGTTCTACTCTTGAACCCGGCAGTATAAGTCTGAATCTGGAAACCCTGCAGATACCCGATAAAAAAGGTGCCTGCAGCGTGATCGTTAAACCCGTTTACAGGCCGCAAACGAAGCAAGGGCTCCCCGTCGCGCAGGAACGAGCAAAAGCCGGGCAGCTGGAGTTCGACGCCATGGCCTTCCAGTTGATCATGAGCCCCGGCGATTTCGTGTTTCTCAAGCCTCAAAGATACCAGAAGCAGCAGATTACCCTCGATAGTCTGTTGTTTACTGATGCTGCTGCACCAGCCGCAGTAAAAACGTATCTGATAATCTGCCGCGGAATCAGCGAGTGAATTGTCAACACAAACAGAATCCGCAGGTTCATCTATGCCGCTGCACCGAATACAATCCTGGAACAATCAGCCGGGCAGTTCAGAATATTTTCAGCAGTCTTGGGGGCATTGAAAAATTTGTCAGCCCCGGCGATAGTGTCATGCTCAAACCGAATTTCATTGCCCCAAAATCACGTAGAAAAGCTGTCCAGACGGACCCACAGCTTATCCTGGAAGTCGCCAGGCTGTTGAAGGACTGTCGCGCAAGGCCGTTTGTCGCCGATTCCCCCGCCTGGTCAAACGCGTTTATCTGTGCAGAAAAACTACACCTTGTTGAACCATTAAAGAAGTTGGGTGTACCCCTCAGGCAGCTTGACAAACCGAGAAAATGCACTCTGTCCTCCGGAACTGTTGTGTATATCGGCTCAGCAGCGCTCGAAGCTGACAAAATCATAAATCTGCCCAAGTTCAAAACACACCAGCAGCTTGTCGCAACTTTCGCGGTGAAGAACATGTTCGGCTGCTTAAGCGGCAAAGCCAAGGCATTGTGGCATTTCAGAAAAGGTAAATCAGTTGATCAGTTCTGCGAGATGCTCATTGAGATATACCATCTGCTCAATCCCGTGATAACCATAATCGACGGCGTTATCGCTATGGACGGCAGGGGACCCATCAACGGCAAAACCTACCCGCTCGGCTGGCTTATTGCCGGGCTTGATCCAATTGCCTGCGAAACCGTCTGTGCCTGCCTGATAAATAAATCCCCTGAGGACTTTCCAATTATCCGCACCGCAAAAAGAATTGGGTTTGGAACATTCGACTCGGACCTTATCCATATCTCAGGAGACAGCTACACAGGCTTGGTAACGACCGACTTTGAGCTTCCTGAAATCATCCCCCTGCGTTTTAGCCTGCTGCGGGTCTGCAAAAGCGTAGCCAGGCAAATTATTATGCTGGCAAAATCATCTCTGCCGAACAGGAATAACGAAGATGCCGCCTGATTTTTCGTGAAAAGATTCTTTGCTCAGATTAAAATCTCTTTGGTTCTTATGAAAAATAAAAATACGCCGATAAATATTCTGGGAATTGAGACAAGTTGTGACGAAACAGCCGCTGCCGTCGTCGCAGACGGACGTATCATAAAATCCTCTGTTGTCGCATCTCAGGCGGATTTACACAGTAAGTATGGCGGCGTCGTTCCGGAAATTGCCTCGCGTGCTCACATAGAAAACCTTTATCAGGTGATCTCGCAGGCTGTAGAGGACGCGAAAGTTACCAAAGACGACATCCACGCTGTCGCGGTGGCAAATCAGCCCGGCCTGACGATATCGCTGATCGTCGGCGTAACAGCCGCAAAAACTCTTGCCATGATGTGGGAAAAGCCGCTTATCGCGATAAACCATATTCATGCCCACCTGCAGTCAGCCATGCTTGAAGAAAAGCAAATTGACCTGCCCGCCGTGGCGCTGGTTGTTTCGGGAGGCCATACAAGCCTGTACGATTGCCGGTCGCCGCTGTGCCTAAAGCTTCTTGGCTCCACTATCGACGATGCCGCCGGCGAAGCGTTCGACAAGGTCGCGACAATGTTGAACCTGCCCTATCCCGGAGGGCCAAGCATCGAAAAAACCGCGGAATCAGGCAATCCAAAAGCCGTCAATTTTCCACGATCGATGCTCGGGCCTGATTCGCTGGATTTTTCTTTCAGCGGCATTAAAACTGCTGTTCTGTACCACTGCCAGGGGCAGGATATGAAGGGCCGGAACAAAGTCGGCTTCATGACCCGGCAGGAAATCGCCGATATCGCCGCGTCTTTTCAGGCAGCCGTCATAGATGTTCTCGTCAAAAAGACAGAAAGGGCCGCTGAAAAGATCAAGGCTGAAACAATTCTTCTTGGCGGCGGTGTCGCAGCCAACAATGTTCTCAGATCCGAATTGCAGAATCTGGCCAAAAATACCGGCAGAAAGCTCTTTGTTGCACCAAAACGCTATTGCACCGATAATGCTGTTATGATAGCTTCGCTGGCGTATCATAAATTCAATGCAGGTCTGTTTGAAGACCTGACACTGGATGTAAAGGCTGGTATTTGATGGACCTCGAAAAACTGAAACAATTGCTGGCTGACGTCAGACAAGGCACCGTCGGTATTGACCAGGCTGTCGAGCAGCTCCGGCACCTGCCCTTCGAACAGTTGGAATTTGCCAGTATCGATCATCACCGCCAGATCAGATGCGGCTTCCCAGAGGTCATATACTGCCCCGGCAAAACTATCGATCAGATTATAGATATTTTTACAGTACTTGCGCAAAAAGGTAACAACATACTCGCTACCCGTGCAGAGCGCGACGTCTTTGATGCTCTTCGCAAAACCCGCAGATTCCCCGATGTTGTGTACGAAGAAAAGGCAAAGGCTGTAGTATTACGGCAAAAGGAAGTTAAACTTTCTGCAGGCTTTATTGCTGTAATTACCGCAGGTACCGCGGACATCCCCGTCGCAGAGGAAGCAAGGGTAACTGCGGAGGTAATGGGCCAGCAGGTCAAAGTTTTCCCTGATGTCGGTGTTGCCGGCCTGCATAGGTTGTTGGCGCATATCGGGACCCTTCAACAGGCAAATGTGATTATCGTTGTTGCCGGAATGGAAGGAGCTTTGCCCAGCGTCGTCGGCGGCATGGTCGACAGCCCCGTTATCGCCGTGCCGACAAGCGTCGGTTATGGTGCAAGCTTTGACGGCCTGGCGGCTCTTCTGACTATGCTCAACAGTTGTGCTGCGGGAGTTACCGTGGTAAATATTGACAGCGGCTTCTCCGCTGGATACACTGCCGCAATAATAAACCAGAAAATCGAGGCCGGAAAATGCAGCCGATAACACAAATCCCCAGCCTGCCGCCAAGAAGGAAAGATGCTCACAAAGGCGACTTTGGAAAAGTCTGTATTATCGCAGGAAGCGCCGGTATGGCTGGCGCTGCCGCTATCGCGGGACGCGCCGCCCTGCGAGCAGGATCAGGCCTGGTCAGAGTTGCTCTTCCACGCGAAATATTGCCCGTCGTCGCTTCAATCGAACCATGTTTTACCACAATTCCTCTTGCCGCGGACAAACAAGGCAGAATCGCTTCCAAAGCGGTTAATACCGTGCTTAACTTGATCCCTGATAATGATGTCTTCGCATTCGGGCCCGGTGTCGGTATCGCACAGGGACCAAAAGATGTGCTTCTGACTCTGCTGGCACAGCCCGGCCTTCGCCTCATTATCGACGCCGACGGCCTGAACAACCTGGCTGGAGTAAATGACTGGATAAAAATAAAAAAAGCGTCTGTTGTATTGACCCCTCATCCCGGTGAGATGAAACGGCTTTGGAATGCCGCGTTCAGAGATAAGCTTCCTTCGGAACGAGTCGAACAGGCTCTTCGGCTGGCACAGGCTGCAGAATCAGTAGTCGTCCTGAAAGGCGCCGGAACGGTTGTTACTGATGGTGAAAAACTCTATGTAAACACAACCGGCAACCCCGGTATGGCAACCGCTGGTGCAGGAGATGTACTTACCGGTGTCATAACCTCCCTTGCAGGCCAGGGGCTCTCCACTCTTGACGCTGCTGTACTCGGCGTATATATCCATGGCTTGGCAGGAGACCTGGCAGCAAAAAAGTTCGGGCAGGCCGGTCTTATCGCAACGGACATAATCGATGAACTTGGCTCGGCATTTGCCGATCGTAATTGAAACTATCGAACAGCTTCAGGCCTGATTGTAACGCAGGTCCCGGGGCCGATTAAATTGTTAAACTTTTAGCTGTGAGGCTGTGAAATGATTGTCGTAATGAAGCCGCATGCCGCTGAGGAACATATTCGTCACGTTGTGGAGCTGATTAACGAATATGGTCTCAAGGAACACATTATACGAGGTACTGACCGAACTGTCGTAGCATGTATCGGCGACAAGAGAACGGTTGATAAAGGTGCCATTGAAAATGCTCCTATGGTGGAAAGAGTTGTTCCAATCCTCGCTCCATACAAAATGGCTTCCACCGAGGTAAAAAAAGAGCCGACACAGGTTAGCGTTGGCCCGGAAAAGTTCCAATTCGGTTCAAAAAAAATCGGTATCATAGCAGGCCCATGTGCGGTGGAAAGCAAAGAAAGTCTCCTCAAGATAGCCCGGGTTGTAAAAGATGCAGGCTGTATCGGGCTCCGTGCGGGAGCCTATAAGCCCAGAACCAGCCCCTATGCATTCCAGGGGCTCGGGCTGGATGGTTTGAAAATCCTCGCTGAAGCAAGAAAACAAACCAGCCTCGCAATCACAACGGAAGTAACAGGACTCGAACAGCTTGATGCTGTCGCCGAATATGCCGACATTATCCAGATCGGCGCCAGAAATATGCAGCATTATCCGCTCCTTGAAGCAGTCGGCAAGCTTGGCAGGCCTGTTCTGCTGAAACGTGGAATGAGCGCACATCTTGATGAGCTTCTTCTCGCTGCTGAATACATAATCAAAAACGGAAATGAAAATGTTATCCTTTGCGAACGCGGAATAAGAACCTTTGAGAATTACGTGCGAAACACATTATCTCTTGCCGCCGTCGCTGAGCTGAAACAAAATACCCACCTGCCTGTTATTGTAGATCCGTCACATGGCACAGGACATGCACATCTTGTACCGGCGATGTGTAATGCCGCAATAGCAGCAGGTGCTGACGGCCTGTTGATTGAATGCCATTATGATCCGGAACACGCTCTTAGTGATGGGGCTCAATCTATAACTCCACAGACTCTTGTGCAAGTCATGAATGTCCTTAAAAAAATCGCTGCCGCCGTTGGTCGTGAAATTTGATTGGGTTCCCCGATCCTTCTTGTCATTTCCGGCAGCGGCCGGTCAAATCTCCCATTTCGGTGATTTCTTTACAAACTTGTTCTGGAGAATCATCCCGACAATCGTAGGTATGAACAGCAGTACAGGCAGAAACCATTTTTCATGAAGTGCCAGTTCCTGAACTTGTTCACTGGTTTGCGGGTGAAGATATAAGAGTGCCAGCCCACCGGCAATGATCAGTATACCGCCCTGCAGGCTTGTGAAGAGTATTACAGCAAACTTAAAGATTATGAATGAAATCATGCCGCCGGCGACAATTCCCACCAGCGCGCCTGCTATGATATATTCATTCGGCAGACCTACCGCATACCATATCGCTGCCGTGAGCAAACCGCCTGCCACAGCACCAAGAACGCTTACAGCCCATCGCATCAACGGAACTGCTACAGCCGCCGAGACTGCAAGACCTGCCACTCCCCCCCAGACCGTATAACCAATTCTGCTGCCGATGCCAATGCCTACAAACATACCAAGAAGCGCGAAATTGATGGTTACAAAAATCTTAAAAACACGCCAGCCGTAAACGAGGTAAACCGTCCCGAAAGATATAAATATCACCGCCTGAAGCCAGTTTAGAGATGTTATCTGGTTCCATGCGAAATTAATTACTTCGAGGGGTACTTCCACCTTTTGTTGTGCTTCCCCACTGGTAGTAGTCTCCGCAAGAAAAACTAGCCAATCCATTTGCTTTTGCTCCTTACTTTAACTGTTATGTCCATCTCAAAAACATAAACGTGCGGATGAGAGGACTCGAACCTCTGCTCAGCAATTCTGGAAAAAACATAACATTTTAATATATAAGTACTTATATCCTTGTGTTTTTTGAACATTAACAAGGTAGTAATACTATTATAAAACCGCGAGAAATGTCAAGTAAATTGCAGATATAATCGTCCCAAAGATTGTGGGATAATTTTTAGAATATTCTCTAACCACACGCAGCATGTGCTGCCGGAAGGGACGGTTGGAGGATGTACTGGCATTGCTTGATCGTCTGAAGCGAAGTTTAGGGAGGGATAACGCTTACATAATCGCTCCTTCGCAGCAGTTGGATAGGGACATTTCGCTTGAGAATATCGTGGCGATGTACGAATATGCGGGCGGGGACAAGGAAAAGAGGTAATAAGTGAGGCAGAAATGCCATAGGAGCGCCTGAATGCAGAAAACGGATGTTTTGTTTGGCTCGGCAGGATTAAGTTGAATATTGGCGGATTTGGTGCTAAATATAGATAGCTGGATTATGAAAACAGAGGCAAAAAGCCAGGAGAACAAACATGTGCCAATCTTATGAATCGATAGTTGAGATTTTCGGCTTGAACGTTTTTAACGACAAGGTGATGCGAGAGCGTTTGCCGCGGGATGTTTACAAGGAGTTCAAGCAGAGCCTGGCGGGTTATGGGCCGTTGAGTCCGGGTGTGGCTGATATGCTTGCCAACGCGATGAAGGACTGGGCAATTGAGAAGGGTTCTACGCATTTCAGTCACTGGTTTCAGCCGATGACGGGCCTGACGGCTGAAAAGCACGATTCGTTCATATCGCCGACATCTGAGGGCAGTACGATCATGGAGTTCAGCGGCAGGGAGCTGATCCGCGGCGAGCCTGACGCGTCTTCTTTTCCTTCGGGCGGTTTGCGAGCGACGTTCGAGGCGCGAGGATACACAGCATGGGACTGCACCTCACCGGTGTTTATCAAGAAAGACGGCGACAACATTACCCTGTATATCCCCAGCGCTTTCTGTTCGTACACGGGGATGGCGCTTGACAAGAAGACGCCTTTGCTTCGTTCGATGGATGCGCTCAGCAGGCAGGCGATTCGAGTTCTGAGGATATTTGGAAACAGGATGTCACAACGGGTGATAGCAACGCTGGGGCCGGAGCAGGAGTATTTTCTTATTGACAGGAGTTTTTATGAGAAGCGGCTGGACCTTGTGCTGACAGGCCGTACGCTTTTTGGTGCTGCTCCCCCGAGAGGCCAGGAGATGAACGACCATTATTTCGGGACGCTTCATGAGCGGATCGCGTCTTTTATGCATGAGGTTAACACGGAGCTTTGGCGGCTGGGTGTTTCCGCGAAGACGCAGCATAATGAGGTTTCGCCGGCACAGTATGAACTGGCGCCGATATTTACGACGGTTAACGTGGCAACGGACCATAACCAGCTGACGATGGAGACGCTGCAGAAAGTTGCGACCCGTCACAACTTTGTATGTCTTTTGAATGAGAAGCCGTTTGCAGGCGTAAACGGTTCAGGTAAACACAGCAACTGGAGTATCATGACGGATGACGGGATAAATCTTCTCGATCCGGGAAATACACCGCATGACAATATGGTATTTCTGGTGATGCTGTGCGCAGTTATTCGGGGAGTTGACGAATACGCGAAGCTTTTGCGTGCGAGTGTGGCGACGGCAGGCAATGATCATCGCCTGGGGTCGCATGAGGCGCCTCCCGCAATAATTTCGATCTTTCTCGGTGAACAGTTGACGGACATATTCGAGCAGCTTGCAGCCGGCGAAGCGAAGTCTTCGAAGCAAGGCGGCGAACTGAAACTTGGTATATCGACGCTGGCGCCTTTGCCAAAAGATTTTACGGATCGGAACCGGACTTCGCCTTTTGCATTTACAGGCAACAAGTTTGAATTCCGTATGGTCGGATCGAGTCAGTCGACGGCTGGTTCGAGTTTTGTGCTTAACACGATAGTTGCGGAGATTCTCCGGGAAATTGCCGATGAACTTGAAGGGGCTGACGATGTACGAGCTGCGGCGCAGAAGATTCTTGGGAGAATTGCCAGGGAGCACAACAGAGTGGTGTTCAACGGTGATAACTACACCCAAGAGTGGGCAGCAGAAGCGAAGAAGCGAGGGCTGCCTAACATTCGCTCGACGGTTGAGAGCCTCAAGACAATAATGGATGACGAGAATGTCGAGTTGTTTGAGAGACACGGTGTATTGAGCAAAGCGGAACTGGCGGCCAGAACAGAGATTCTGATAGAGGCTTATAATATGACGGTCAACATTGAGGCATTGACGATGCTGATGATCGCGAAGCGTCAGATTCTGCCTGCGGTGAGCAAATATGCCGGCGAGGTCGGAAGCGCAGCGGCAGCAGTTAAGAGCGCAGGCGGCGCTGCTGAGACTCAACTGAAGATGCTCAATAAGGTATGCGGGTTAATGAAATCGCTTGAGAGATCGATCGAGGAGCTTGAAAAAATCAGAGAAAAAACGGTTAAAATTGATGATCTGACTATTCGTGCAGAAAGCTGTCGTGATGAGGTCATACCCGCGATGCAGTCGCTGCGGAGATATGCTGACGAGCTGGAGGGGATCGTAGATGCGGAGCTCTGGCCTCTGCCCTGCTATGCGGAGATGCTGTTTATGAAGTGATCCGGCAGGAATATATGAAGGTCTTGAAAGCAGGCTTGGCGCCGTCGGGTGCAGAGCCTGTTTTTTTAATACATTATTGTTTTTTCCCGGAGTCCAGAAAGTCCTGGAGTATGGCGGCGGCAGCCAGGGCGTCGAGCCGTTTTTTCATTTTCTTTCTGGTCAGATCAGCATCAAGTAATTTCCGTTCGGCATCATAGGAGCTTAGTCTTTCGTCGTGGAGATATACAGGCAGGTCGATTTGCTCTTTTAACTGCTCTGCGAATCTGCGGGCTTTTGCGGCCTGCGGCCCTTCGGTGCCGTCCATGTTAATGGCCAATCCGACGACAACCGCCTGGATATTTTCTGCGCGGATGACAGCGAATATTTTGCCCATAATATCCGGCTTGTTTTCCAGCACGGCAAGGGGAGAGACAAAGGTTTCGCCGGGATCGCAGACTGCAAGGCCGGTGCGTTTCTGTCCCAGATCGATTGAAAGGATGCGCATATTTTTCCCGTGCTAGAGAAATTTTTCGCCGCTGTTTTGTTTTATCTGTTCAAGCAGTTGCTTGAGTTTTTCTGTCTGATCAACAGGGCAGACAAGTGTGGCGTCACTGCTGTGAGCAACAATCATATTCTGTAGGCTGATGCAGGCAATAAGATGCCCCTGGTCTTCGGTAACGATAACATTGCCGGTTGAGTCGAGCATTTCACTGGAGCCGACGATGACGTTGTTGTTTTTGTCGGCGGCGATCAGATCAGCGAGTGCCACAAACGAGCCTATATCGAGCCATCGACAGTTGAGTTTTATGGCGTGGACGTGTTTTGCTTTTTCCATGACAGCAAAATCAATGCTTATTTTGGGTATTTTGGGGAACCATTCGTTTAGAAGCTGATTCTGCTGCGGAGTTTCCCATGCGGCCTGGATTTTTGTCAGTGGTTCTTTGCTTCCTGGAAGATAGTTGAACAGATTGTCAAGTATGTTCCGGGCCTTCCAGACAAATATACCGGAATTCCAGCAGTATTTATCCGTCCGGAGATATTGCTGAGCGGTTTGGCTATCCGGTTTTTCCCTGAAATTGCTCACGGTGTAAATTCTGTTTTCGCATTGGTCGAAACTCTGCGGTTCCGCCAGTTGAAGGTATCCAAGCTGGGTGCTTGGGAAGGCAGGTTTAATACCGAATGTTATCAAGGCCTGGGGGTTTTTGTTTATGAATGTGATTGCGTCTTTTATGGCCTGTTGGAGAGTTTCGGCAGGTTCAATGACATGGTCTGCGCTAAGAACGACCATGACGGCGTGTGGGTCGTACTTTGCAAGTACTGCGGCGGCCAGGCCTATGGCTGCTGCAGTATCTCTCACCGCCGGCTCGGCAATGACATTGCCGGGGGGAAGTTCGGGCAGATCTTCGCGGATGAGATCGACATAGCCTGCATTTGTGAGGATGATAATATTTCTGTTGTCAAAGACGGGGGCAAGCCGCTGATAACATTTTCGCAGGAGGGTCTGTCCTTCGAGCAGTTTGAGGACCTGTTTTGGGCGATCCTGTCTGCTCAGCGGCCAAAGCCTTTTTCCGGTTCCTCCCGCCATAATGACCGCATAGTCCATAATCCTGTCCTCTCAAATGATTTCTTTCAGATCAGAAAATTCTCGTCGATATTTTTCACGGGTTGGATCTTTGCGGCGAGATCCTCATAGCCCGGGCGATTCATCAGTGCGAAAGCGGCCTCTTTTCCCAGTTCGACCGCGGGCTGGTCATAGGTGTTGATATTGAATAACAAGCCTGCGATTGAAGTGGTTGTTTCGAATAGATATATGAATTGGCCGACCGCATGGGCATTGATGGTGTCAAAATTAACGGTCAGACACGGGCGATGATCTTGCAGAAGCGCATATTCAGTGGCGATTTTCTCATTGTTCAGTAACGAGGACATTTTTGCGCCGGCGAGATAGTCAAGTTCCGGTGCACAGGCAGGAGCAGCACCTATTTCGAGATCGCGATCGAAGTTATTTACCTGGAGGAATGTGAAGAGTTTGTCATTGGGGCCGTGTCGGTACAACTGGACCTGGCTGTGCTGGTCGGTGGTTCCCAGGGCTTTGACGGGTGTAGGGCCTACATTGACCCTGGAGCCTGCAAGATCATCGGCTTTACCGAGGCTTTCAGCCCAGAGCTGCCTGTGCCAGTCGGCGAAATCCTTAAGGGCATAGGCGTAGGGCATCATAACAGAGATTTTTTTGCCGCGATTGTAATAGTGCCAGTTGATCGCGGCGTTGATGGCAGCAGGGTTTTTGTAGAAATCCTGCCGGCTCACGCGGCGGTCCATATCACGGGCACCGGCGAGCAGGTCGTCGATATCAATTCCACAAACGGCGGCGCTTAGAAGGCCGACAGGGCTGAGGACGCTGAATCTTCCCCCGACTCCGGCGGGAACAGGCAGGGTCTGAAAGCCGGCTTCTTTGGCGATCTTGCGCAAGGTGCCGTCTTTGGGATCAGTAGTAGCAATAATGCGGTCTTTGAGGGCATTGGTACCGAGTGTCTGTTCGATGAGTTTTTTGATGACAAGGAATTGAGCGGCTGTCTCGGCTGTTTGGCCTGACTTACTTATGACGTTAAAAATGGTGGTTTCGAGCTTGTCGCTGATATAGTCGATAAACGCAGCCAGTTGGGTGGGGTCGATGTTATCGAAAACGAACAATCGCGGCCCCTTTCGCTGCGTGGAGTCCATGTTGTACATATATGAATTCAGGGCAGTTTGTAAAGCGATGTTGCCCAGTGCCGAACCTCCGATTCCAAGGACGACGAAGTTTTCGCAGCGGTTTTTAATGTCATCTGCAAACTTTTTTACAAGTTCGGGATTCTCGGAATCGCAGGGCAGATCTCGATACGGCGTCCGGCCTGCCTGCCGCTGTTTGTTCAGCTCTGCAATTAACGGCGTGGTTTTTTCAGCCAGGCTTCGAAACTGTTCGGTAGCTATGCCGTGCTCTGTGCCGATTATCTCAGCGGTAACATTTTTGTAATACAAGGTCAGTTTTGAACCGCTCATTTTCCGGTTCCTCTGCATTTTAGTCATCTGTTGTTATTTTAGCCAGTCCGGCGTATTTTAACATCAATGTTTTTGTTTTACCCGAATTAAATCTTACGGTTACCGTGCTGTTTTCTCCCATATCAGTAAAGGACCGTACAGTTCCGACTCCGAAGCAGTTGTGCAGAACAACGTCATATTTTTTGAATGGCGAGTCATTCACCGAGACAGGAATCTGTGATGAGCTTGTATCATATTCATAATGATGCTCGTGATTTTGTATCTGGCTGTCAAGATCATAACCCAGCTCATAGAGAAACTGGGAAGGTATGGTTCTTGTCAGAGCGCCCCTCATGGTTCGATACTGACAGTAGCTTATGTAGAGGTTTTTCCTGGCTCTTGTTATGCCGACGAAAAACAGTCTTCGTTCCTCTTCCAGCTCATCATTATTACCAGAGCTTCTTTGGTGAGGCAGCAGCCCTTCTTCAAGGCCTATGATGAAGACATTGTCAAATTCAAGCCCTTTTGCAGCATGAAGAGTCATCAATGCGACCGCATCTGACTGCGGATCATAGGCGTCCGAATCGCTGTAGAGGGCGATCTGCTGGAGATAGTCGAGAAGTGAGGGGTTTTCGGTGCTGCTATCGTAGAGGGTAGCGCCGTTTATAAGCTCGTTTACGTTTTCCAGGGCAGATTCCTGCCCGGAATCTTCGGCGATAAAGGCGCTATGGAGACCCGATTCAGTGAAGATTTTTTCGATAAGGGGGGCGACCTTGCCGGTTGAGTCCTGTTTGAAATGCTCCATCATATGAACAAAGGCGGCAACTTTTGATTGAACGGCAGATGAAAGAGATTCGATCTGCCGGGCTTTTGATAAGGCCTGGTACAGTGTGAGATGATCGGCATGGGCAAAGGCAGAAAGCCTTTCAAGGGTTCTTTTTCCTATGCCTCGCGCCGGGGAATTGATGATCCTGATTAACGAAATGGTATCGGCGGGATTGGCTATCACCTTTAGATACGCGATGCAGTCACGAATCTCTTTTCTGTTGTAGAACTCTATACCTCTTACTATTCGATACGGAATCCGTGAGCGGATAAGAACTTCTTCAAGCCCCCTGCTCATTGAGTTGACCCGGTAGAAGACAGCGATCTGATTGGCGGGGCTTGCGGAGCCGATCAGTTTTTTTATCCGCTCGGCAACAGAGATAACTTCCTGCTGTTCGTCGGTGAAGCCTTCGACGGCGATCTGTGCGTCGGCGGGTTTTGTGGGTATGAGTATTTTCGCTTTTCGCTTTCTGTTATTTGCAATAAGCTTATCAGCGAGGGTGAGGATATTGGCGGCAGAGCGGAAATTCTCCTCCAGCTTGACGACTGTAGCGTTCGGCCAGTCTTTTTCGAAGATAAGGATGTTTGCTATGTCAGCTCCCCGCCAGCGATAGATCGATTGATCGGGGTCGCCGGTTACGCAGATATTTCCATGCTCCAGGGCGATTCCTTTTGCGATCTGGTACTGGGCATGATTTGTGTCCTGATATTCGTCGATCAGAAGAAACCTGTATCGGCTGCCAAGCTCTGATCGGACGTCCGGGTAATCTCTCATCAGCCAGGCGGTTTTGCAGAGCAGATCATCGAAGTCCAGGGCATTATTCTCAGCCAGGACCTGCTGATACTGTTTGTAGACCCTGCTGAGCATTTTAGTGAAGTAGTCATCGGCTCGCTCGGCTACAGAGTCGACGTCTTCCAGATCGTTTTTAAGCAGTGATATTGCAGCCAGCATTTTAGCTGGTGTGAAGGAGGCCGAGTCCATATCGCATCTTTTTATCGCCTCTTTGGCGCATCGAAGCTGGTCGCTTTCATCGTAGATGGAAAAACTGCTATTCAAGCCTGCGTATTGGCCGTAAGTGCGAAGAATCCTGACGCAGAGTGAGTGAAAAGTGCTTATGTGTGTGCCGTGGGCAGTGCCTATATCCATGACTCTGCGGCGCATCTCGTCAGCAGCGCGGTTGGTGAAGGTAATGGCGCAAATATTACAGGGGGAAACACCGGCATATATAAGCGCCGCGATCCTGTTTGTAATTACGCGTGTTTTCCCGCTTCCCGGCCCGGCAAGGACGAGAAGAGGGCCTTGGATGTGGCAAACAGCTTTTCTCTGTGAAGGCGTGAGTTTATCGATTATCTGTAATGGCAGTGAAGAGTGACTCATTAATTGATCCATGCGGCAAACAAGCGGCTATTCCTGCTGTTGTTGTTGTTTTTCCATATCCGACTGATACAGGGCATGCAGTTCGTCGTACAATTTCGGCCGCTCAACTCTTATTCTGTTAAGCAGGGCCTGCCGCAATTCCAATGGGTAAAGATCATCCTGAAGGAAACTGTCGAGCGCGATGTATCTGAGCAGAGAAAAGGCGGGCAGATTGACTCTGGGCACATCCTCGTCGGCCCATTCAGCCTGATAATTTTCATAGATTTCCATGGCCATGTTCTCGCGTCCGAAAGCCTCATCGTCCTGGTGAAGAGTGTAGTAGTAGTAAGCCTCAGAGAGCACAGCAAGGATGATTTCTTTGGCGTCTTTTATGTCAAGACTTTCAAGTTCGTCGATGAGTTTGTTCCTGACAAACTGCTCAAGCGGGAGGTTGACATCCTCCCTGGGATAAAGTTCGCGAAGTTCGTTATAAATTTTCTGGGCGTATTGCTTGTGATTTGCCTGGTAAAAGAGCACGACAGCATTTTTCAGCATATTGCGGTGGCCGTGCTGCAGGGCCTCGACATTGCCTTTGAGTTGTTCGTATTTCTCGATTAAATCCAGTGCGACTTTATTATAAGACTCGAAGATCCGCAGATCGGGATGGAGAAAGACCATATTTGCAAACAGGGGAGAACTTTTTTTATCAGACTGGAAAGTCTCATCGGACGGCGGTTCAACAGGTATGGTTTCGATGATGATTTTCCCCTGGCGGAAAAGGTTCTGCAGACTGTGTATTATAATCCTGTCCGTGTTGAGTTCCTCAATGGAGTATTCTTCTTTGGAGGCGACCTGCAGGCCCTTGACAGCCCAGTAGATAGCATGAGAGTCCGGATGTTCCCAGTTGAGAGGTAAATGTTCATTGGGGTCTTTCAGGTTAACCGGACCGTATTTTTTGTTGATTTCGATCATAAGGTTCAGGTCGAGTTTCCATGTGTTTCGCAGTTGGTAGGCATTTGCAAAAACGTCGAGCATTTCGAGTTGATCGGTCCCGCGGAAGTGGTCGATTACAGCAAAAGCTTCGTTGGAGTCAAACAGCATGGGGTTGGTTCGCAGAGTAACGTAGTTTTCAATGAAGCTGTTTTTGTCCTTAAACCTTTCATCTGCGGCACCAAGCATATCCACGATTTGTTGTACGGACGGGTTTTTGAGCAATTCCTCCAGTTTTCCGGGCGCGGCTGCCAATTTGTCGAAATACTCATTGGTCTGCGGGCCGAGCAGCGGCTTCATTGCCTGTGACATCTGGAGCTTATAGTATCTGTGGGCATCGTCGGTGATACCGCCCATTTTATGTTGAAATATCCAGGCCAGTGAACGGTATAAAATTATGGCATTGGGGTTTTTGGGTATGCCTTGATCACGGAGCAGCTCCATGCCGTTCTTTATCCACCGCCATCGCTCATACGGCTGAGAAGCAGGCATTGTTACTGAGATGTTGTAAGCCATGTTCCAGGCATGAAAGTCCCAGACGGAGATGAATCTCGGCTGGAGCATTGTGATCCACTCGGCAAGCTGGCGGGCATCGAAGAACTGGCCCTGCTCCTTGAGATTTTCAGCTCTGAGCCAGAGTATGTCGACAACAAGCCCTCGAAAGGCGCCCATTGCAACAGTAACAAAGGCCAGTGAAGGCGGAGCATTCTCAAGAGGCTCGTTGCTTATCAGTTTCATGTCCTTTCTGGCCTGGTTGATGTAATCAAGCTGTGAAGCGGCAGCAGCAAGCAGAGCGGCTGTCAGGGCAATACATAATAAACAAATTAACGTGTCGCGGAGGCGCATAAGCGTTTAACTATCAGACGGTAATTTTTGCAATTTCTCTGAAACTGAAAAAGACAATTCCCACAAGAAAAAGAATAAGTGATTTGACGGCAATCATCACAGCAACGATTCTGCTGAGGGCAGACCAGGTTATTAGTCTTCCTGGTACAAGATATTCGGAAGGATTTGACTGGTTGAATTTCGGCAGGAATGCTATCAGCGGTCGGACAGTGAAATCAAAAACATTGTTCCATGTGATGTTCATGAACGTGAAAGAGTCGGTGATGAAGCCGCTCATTACCGCGATCAGGAACACAACAAGGCAGATCAGGACAGCGACAGGAAACGACAGCCAGGTTGCTGCAAAGATTCCCAATGCTGCCAGGAAGATCAATCGGACCAGAATCAGCAGAACAGCCCTTATATAATTTGCCGTGAATGAATCAGCCTTGTAAAGTATTTCCAGGCCGTCCTCGAAAGGAAAGACCACGACGGTGTTATTCATCTGCGGGATATTTTGAAACACGACCGCCAGATACCCGTCGGGTGATACGGCATCGCCGGGCACAACAATTTCATGAAAGGCTTTTATCAGGTCTTTGCGATCAAACTGGTATAGCGGAGCCTTGCTGCGGGCAAGACCCAGCCGAATCTGTCTGTCGTCACCAATATACCATCTGCTGTAGACACTTTTATCAATCGGTGTAACCGAAACGTCATATTTGAATCTTACGAACAGCATGTCATCGGGTCCAAGGGGCTTGATGTTATCGAATTGCCAGGCTATCTCAGTGCCGGGTGCAGCGGCGCGTTTTTCCAGTTGTTTATGCATCTTAAGGTATGAAAGGACCTGCATGCGCGTCATATTTTCGGGCAATTGTCCTGCCCGTTGAAGTTTATGGTATTCTTCCATTGCTTCTGCTGTAACATCCATAACCGGGGGTACGAGGCTGGCTCTTGCGGTAAAGAATTCATTATCGGCCTGGATGATCTGGTCGGCAGGCACATCGGTCAATTTTCGTATTCCGATTGTAAAACAATAAATAATCACTGTGAAAGTGACCAGAAGGGCTGTGTCCAGCAGGACAACGCCAAGCAATTTTCCGAGCAGCAGTTGATAGCGTCTTACAGGTTTTGTGACAACGGTGAAGATCTGTTTTTGGGTGATATCGCTTGTGAGCGAGTAGGTGGAGACAACTATTGTGAGCAAACAGAGCAGCAGGCTTGTCAGCGACATGCTATAGCTTACGAACGTCTGCAATTTCCCCTTGAGAGTGCTGTCCCCCGTAATTGTGATGCCCATAATCGGCAGAGCGATACTCAGGAGAACGGCAAAAACAACAGCCGTTTTCATTCTCACCGCCTGGGCAACGGTATTCCTTGCGACAGCCCAAACGCTATGCATTTTCAGCCTCGCTGTTTTTCCCAGGCCTGTCTTTATCAGCCTGTCGGACAGTATCGATGTTCTGATCAGTAAGCCTGCTTAGAATGTCTTTGGCGTCCTGAGCGGATTCGGTTTCTATCTCAGCAGGCTCTGATGAAGTCACAGGTTCGGTTCTCACGGGCCCGGGGGCTTGTGTCAACTCCTGAAGAAGCTCCCTGTCCGGCTGAGGCTTTCGCGGCTCGGCTGGTTCGGCAGAAGCGGGCTCAGGTTCAACTACCGGCCGGGAGGCAGGCGCCGAAACAAGTTTGTCGAGTATTTCCGAAGCTGGGGGAACAGCGAGAAAATTACTGATAGCGGTCTTGCTGACCGCTCCGCTGGTGGGGCGGGCCTGTTTTTGTGCTTCTTCGACAATCCTGACGAAGAAGGCTTCGAGCTTTTCCATAGGAGCCGCCAGCTGGTATTGTTCCTGTTCCGCCCGGATGATCTGTGATATTTTCTGCATCGCTTCGGAGCTGAGATTGCCGGTTGTGATCTGGCATTTTTCGGTTCTCTGTAAAAGCTCTTTTACATAGCCCTGGCTCTGGAGCCTGCCGCCATATAATATGGCGATTCTGTCGCAGATGTCCTCCACATCGGCGAGGAGGTGGCTGCAAAGAAGGATTGTTTTGCCCCGCTTTGCAAGCTGCCTGATAAGGTCCTTTATCTGCCTTGTGCCTATGGGGTCGAGCCCGGTTGTAGGTTCATCGAGGATGAGCAGATCGGGATCGTTGATCAGTGCCTGGGCGAGCCCGATACGCCTTGCCATGCCTTTCGAAAAGGTCCCGACAGGCCTGTTAGCCATAGCTTCGAGTCCGACCATTTGAAGCAGCGCTTCAATTCGCATTTTGCGAACCTTGGCTCTTAGCCCGAAGAGTCTGCCGTAAAAGTCGAGCGTTTCGACAGCGCTTAAATACCTGTACAGGTAAGATTCCTCTGGCAGAAAGCCTATTCTGCTGTTTATTTTCGGTGAGCTGCTGTCCCCGCCCAGAACGATGGCTTTACCCCTTGTAGGATGCAGAAGGGACAGAAGCACTTTTATAGTGGTGGTTTTTCCGGAGCCGTTCGGCCCTAAAAGGCCGAAAACCTCATTGTATTTGATTTTCAGACTCAGATCATCGACGGCAATAACTTTATGACGGCCCCACCAGTCACAGAAGGTTTTCGTCAAGCCAAACGTCTCGACAGCGTATTTTTTGTTTTCAGCAATCACTGTTTTTCTCTGAATGATTCTTTTCACACATCAGGCTGGCCGGCAGGTTGTTCGTGTGGTCTTAATTCTTCGCCGAATCTGACAAGCCTTGCGCTGTTGAAGACAACGATAAGTGATCCTGCGAAGTGAAGGGCAGCAGCGAGCATGGGCGGAAGCCAGTCGGCAGCAGCAGCGGCGACACCAAGAATGATGAACAGCACACCAAAGATCAGGTTCTGATTAATGACCGCCCTGGTTTTGCGCGAAAGACGCATAAGGAAGGGCAATCGTTTGAGGTCATCGCTCATCAATGCAATCGAGGCGGAGTTGATCGCGACATCGCTTCCCGCTGCTCCCATGGCGATTCCAAGATCACCAGCAGCTAGTGCCGGTGCATCATTTATTCCGTCGCCGACGACAACAACGAAATGGCCGTCCTTTTTAAGCTGCTCAACTATGCTGAGCTTGTCCTGGGGCAGACAGTTGGCTTTTACATCAGTACAACCCAGTTCGGAGGCGACCCTGTGGGCAACTTCGGGCCTGTCACCTGTAAGCATTGTTACTCTTTTGACGCCCATATCGAGCAGGTCTCTGACAGCGTGGCTTGCCTCCGGCCTGGTTTTATCCTGTAAGCCTATCCAGCCGATGCAGGTTGAGTCTTTGGCAACATATAAAGTGCTGAAGCCCTGCTCTTCATGGAGTGCGGGATCCGGCACGGTCGCAACGTCGATGCCGTTTTCCTGCAGAAATGTGTCTCTGCCCACGATAACGCGTGATCCGTTTACCGAAGCGGTTACACCTTTTCCCGGTGTTTCCCTGAACTGATCGGACTCGGCAAGGTCCAGCCTGGCTTCTTTGGCAACTTCAAGTAGTGCTCTTGCGGCAGGGTGCTTGCTCATGTGCTCGGCAGATGCTGCCAGGCTGAGCAAATCGGAAGGTTCCACATTCTGTGCAGGGGTGAGCTTTGTAACGTACAAACGTCCTGTTGTCAGGGTTCCTGTTTTGTCAAAAACGATGGCTGTCATTTTTCCCGCGACCTCCAGGTCGGCGACTGTCTTGATAAGTATGCCCACCCTGGCAGCTGCCGAAAGCGCAGCTACCATTGCCGTCGGGGTGGCAAGTATCAGCGCGCACGGACACGAGACAATAAGTACCGCAATTGTGCTGTTCATCTCTCTTCTGAAAAACAGCACGATGCCCGCAATCATAAGGATGGTCGGCAGATACCACCTGACGTATTTATCAATTATTCTCATGATCGGAATTCGGGTTTTTTCTGCCATTATTATCAACGACTGGACTTTTCCAAGGGTCGTGTCTTTTCCCGCCTTGACGACGTTTATATCCAAAGCTCCCGTCAGATTGGTTGTCCCGGCAAAAACCTGCATACCGGGGACCTTATCGACGGGCAGTGATTCGCCGGTAATTGTCGCTTCGTTTACTGAGCTTAGTCCTGTAACAACTTCGCCGTCAGCAGGGATATTGTCGCCGGGGCGAACACGGATAATATTGCCGGGTTTTAATTGGCTTACGTTTGTTTCCTTCTCCGGGCCGTCGGCGGTAACAAGCAGGGCTGTTGTAGGCGTAAGTCTTATCAGCGACTCAATCGAGGCCCGTGCCCCCAGGGCAGTTCTGGTTTCAACAAGCTCTCCCAGAAGCATGAAGAATGCGACTATTCCTGCGGTCAGGTACTCGCCGGTGGCAAAGGCGGCTATGATTGCAAGTGCTGCCAGCTCATCCATGTGAAGATGCTTGTGGATAATACCTTCGATAGCGTGAATGACAATGGGCGCACCAAGCAGAATAGAAGCCAGCATGGCAAGCAATTGTACAACTTCACTATCTTTGCCATAGAAGACAGGTGCGATTAAACTGTTAATCAGGAGGACTCCGCCTGCCATGGTGGCCAGCAGTGCCAGGCTTACGCGCATCTGCTTTGCGTGTGTATGGCTGGTATCCAACTCGTGGTCTTTAAGATGTAGGTGTTTATGCGCCATTGTCTTTTCGGTTTCTATTTTCCTCTATCAGGTTACTATTGTTTTTTCGGTTTGGCGGCAGGGTCCCTGTTAAGCTGTATCCGAAGCTGGCGTTTCTGGCCCTGTATAGAAGGTTCGATAATTATTTTTTCATCGGCTTTTTCGAGCACTTCTTCAACGGCTTGCTGATATATCTTCTGTATGACAAGTTTTGGTCTTTGGCGATATTCAGGCAGGATGGCTTTGAAGTAATCGGAGTTAGCCTTTGCCGACTGGACGACCTGAGTTCTGTAGGTCTGTGCCTGATTGATAATCTCTCTTGCGGTGCCGGTGAGTCCGGACCATAGAAGTTCGATATGTTCCTCGTTAGTATTTTTACTCTGCAGGGTGCTGAGCAATTCGTCAACCATACTGCCTCCGGCATCGATCAGGAGGTTCCTGGCGTAGCTTTCGGCTTCGCGTTTGAGTGTCTGTTTTTCCTGGCGTGCTTCAGTGGATCTGCGGAAGTCATCAGCGACCTGGCGAGGGGGGTTGCTTTGATAAAGCTCCATGGATTTTACCTCGATTCCGCTATCTATGGCATCGAGCTTTTGCTGAAGGAGGATTTTTGCCCTGGCGGCAATATCGGCTTCGCTTCGTATGGCTTCATCGATGCTGAAGTTGACCATTGTGGCGACGATGGCGTCTCGCGCCAATGCCCGCAGCAAAGATGTTGCGCTTTGCGGTATCACATCGGCGTAGCTTTCGCCCGGCTTTACATCGCGAACATATATGTTTTTGAAGAAAAGTTCGGGATCGCCGATGACGTATGTGAGGCGCCATTTTGTATGGACGATATTGTAATCATTGCCGCTTACGCCGGCGATGTTTTCATTGCGCGTAAGGCAGTATCCGTCTCGCCGGGGATCAAGCGTTTTTCGTATGAAAGGCCTCTGATTGGGGGCAATGCCCAGCTTTTCCAGATCAGTTTCCTCATACCAGAACGATTCTATGGGTACCGACATTACCTTTTTTACGGGGATCTTGATGATTTCGTCGATGGGATACGGGAAAGCCCAGTGAAATGCGCCCGGGCCTCGCAGCCGCTGCTCGCCCAGCCCGCAAATTCTGCCGAAGCGCAGTACCAGCCCCTGCTCTTCGGGTGCGATGATAAAAAACCCGGAAGCCATGAAAAAGAGCACCAGGACGACCATTATAATTTTAAGTATGGTGAAGCTGACTTTCAGGGCGTCTGCGAGCGATTTGCCGGCAGTATCGAGCTGTTCTGTGCCGGCTTCTTTTGGCAGCGTTGTCAGCAATGATCCGGTATTTTTCCTGTTCTGGTCGGCCATATTATTATCTCGTATGAAATACTATTTCGGCTGTAGTTGCGGCATTTCCTTGAGCAGATTGAACGGCTCACTTTGCCCGCTTAGAACAATAGTCGATCTTTCCGCCAGTATTTTCTCCAGCGCCTCAATGTTTCTCAGGAAGATCGCCAGGTCCTCATCATCTTTGAGCATTTTGTAGTATTTAGCAGCTTCAGCATCTCCGGAGCCGCGTATCGCCTTTGCGCGTGCCTCAGCGGCAGCAACAAGGATACTCTTCTTTCTATCCGCCTGGCCTTTGATGAAGACTTCTTCGGCCTGACCTTCGGCGATGATGGCGTCGGCAATTGCCTTGCGGTCGGCGCGGATTCTGGCGAAAACAGCCTCGGTAACCTTTTCGCTTACACCAAGCTGTTTGATTCCGACGGTTTTTATTTCGATACCGAAGGTTTTTTCAACCTGCTGTCTGAGCGCCTCAGCCATCTCGGCTTCTATCTGGTCAAATTTGATTTTTTCAGGGTTGGCGTTGACAAAATCTCCGAAATGATGCCTGCCGACGACGTTGTTCTGAGCGGCGCGGAGAAGACTGTAAAGGTGCTTTTCTGCGTCCCTGACCGTCCCGACTTTTTCGAGAAATATGCGGGGATCGCCGATCTTCCAGACCACATAAGAAGTTACAACTATTGATGCACCGCCTCTCGTGGTGGTCTCTTCCAGGACGCCTTCGTAGAGCCGCAGCCTGGAGTCAAAGACGTGGATCCTTTCGATCGGCCAGGGTAATTTCCAGTAAAGTCCGGGTTCGGTCAGAGGCCTTTTCGGTTCGCCGAATCGGGTAACGACCACCGATTGGGTTTCACGCACCTGGAACGAGACAGCCAAAAGTATAAGAATAGCTACGACCAGAACTACAAAAACTGTAACAGCTAGGTTTTTCATTTCTTGGTTTCCTTTTCAATGCCCGACAGCTCATACAAACTGGGTGTCAGTTTCTCTTTGACATCGACTTCAAATATCTGCAGGTCATTTTCGTCGGCAATGACCACATACTTCCTGATCGACGCGAGGGTTCCTTCCAGCATGGCTAATCGCAGCTGTTGTTTGTAGATTTTCTCAGCGGCCTGATAAGCCTTAAGCTGCTCGGCAAAACGCAGGCCGGTTGCCTTTGCAAGCGTTGATTTTTCCCACGCATAGCTTTGCGCCTCGCTCAACTGGGCAAAAACCTTCCCGCTGGCATTATTGAAGGCTTTTTCAAGTTCCTGCCCGGCCCGGGCCGTCGCAGCAGAAGTGCTGTCAGCCTGTTCGAGGTCTTTATGCCGCTGGTAAAGTTCGCACAGCTTGTCCGCCGCCTCGACAGAACCTGCCAGTGAACTTAATGTTTTCTTGCTGTAACCCTGTGCATCAAGGATCCTGGCCTGTTTTTGCTGCACAGACGCGATTACCGCCTGATAATCCCCGGCAACTTTCGGCGGCGGGTGGACACCCTGCAAACCGACAAAGATGATTTCCACGCCCAGGCCTGCCTTGTCTGCGGCGGCCTGGATACGTTCAACAAGCACCCCGGCGGCTGCTCCCCGTCCTGCGCCGAGAAGGCTCTCGCCGCGATCCTGAGAAGCAGGGTTCGAAGAACTCTGCTCATCCAGCTCCGATTCGATTTTTGCGCTGGCTGCTAACTGCACAAGCTGACGATAACAGATAGCTTCGAGGACTTTTTCGGAATCCTCGTGATTGTACAGGAACGAGTAAAGATCTTTCACGTGATATTGCACGGGCACAGCGGCGCGAACCAGGCTGACGGGGACGGCAACTTCCCCGCTGTAGGCTTCTTCAGTGCCCGTCGCCACCATGATATTGTATTCCTGCTGATAATGCTCGACATCCCAAAGGAGAGGTTCATTCTGATCACCATCACGGTCTTTGGGTACAAAGCCTATATTTATCTGCCTGATCTTTTTAACAGGGTACTTGTAAACGATGTCAATCGGCCAGGGAAATTTCAAATGCAATCCCGGCCCGATACTGCCTGTCTGCCGGCATTGCACCGCTTTGCCGAACCGCTCCAGGATTGCCTCTTCATCAGGTCTTACTACGAAGAGGGCGCTGAGCAGGTAAAGCACGACTACGGAAAAGAGCACTAGCGGAACAATGGCTTGTGCTATGAGCTTGTAAAACCATGTCTGGGATACCTTGAAACCGAACTGGTAATCCAGGGCGCCGGCAGCGGTGTGGATTATCTGTCCAGGCTCACAGACCATTCCCAGCAGCCTGCTGTCAAATGCAGCCCGAGCGTATTGTTCCCCGGCCCTGGGTCTGTAAATGTCCAGAACGATATTCAGGGCTGTCTCAACGCCCAGAATGATCAAAAGTACCGGTATTGCGTATCGCAGCACGGCCAGGATGATTGCAAACTTAAACTGAAACAAGGCTAGTCCAATTGCCAGCAGGAAAGCCAGCACGGCACAGCAAAGCATATAGCTTGCACCGGAGCGTAACGGTTTCCAGCCGGTCTGTGCGGACATGCCAAGTGTGTATCTTGAAATAATGAAACTGACAAACGCAATAGCCGTCATATAAACGGCATTTACAAGAGGCTGCTTTATTGCCAGTTCCTCCGGCAGTGCAGCGAGCCTGAAAAGATACAGCCCGATGGTTATCATATAGACGGCTATGATGCCGGCGAAAACGGGAATGAACCACTTTTCCAGCAGTTGCAGCCGGCGCTGTGCGGTTGCGAAGAGTTCACCGCTTTCGGCATGTGTCTGAAATATTGTCATGCCCTCGGGGCTTTTGGCGAGCTGGGCGATATCAAGCTTTTCACGCTCTGCCAGGCTTCTCTGGTGGAACTGAACCCAGAGCACAAACCAGATAAGCAGCGTAGCCAGCAGCAGCCAGCCCAGATCAAAAACCGACACCGAACCGCTCCAGCGGCTGAGGATAAAACTGACAATGGTGAACACGGTGCTGATAACCAGACCGGTTACTGCTGTATGTTCTGCCCGCTTTTGCGAGATTCTCATGTTCAATTTCCTAATCCCAGCCAGTGAATAACAGAATTGCCGGTACAGTAGTATTGACTGCTAAGTACTTTACAAATCACAGATTTGGTACTATAACAGTACAAAGTTAAATAGTGTACAATAAAATTTGTGAAAACCATGATTAACAAACTTCTTACAATCGCAAAAAACACGTTCACAGAAACGCTGCGGCAGCCGGTTTATGCCGTCATCATTGTCGCAACAGTGCTGATTTTCATCATCAGCCCCTCGCTGACTATGTTTACATTAAAAGACGACAATAAGCTGTTGCAGGAGATAGGGTTATCTACGCTATTCTTAGCAGGGTTGTTCATAGCAATTTTTACCGCTTCCAAGGCTGTAAGTGAAGAAATTGAGAGCAAAACTATATCCACGGTTCTTGCCAAACCAGTGCAGCGTCCGGTCTTTATTATCGGCAAATTTTTCGGTGTAACTGCAGCATTGGTTCTCGAACACTATATCTGCAGCATAGCCTTGCTGATGATGCTCCGCCACGGTGTCCTGGAATCGGCTTCGGATACACATGACTGGACGGTTATAAGTGCCGGGGGAGTCTGCATACTGATTACCGTGTTTCTAACTGCTTTTCTTAACTACTTTTATGACTGGAAGTTCTCATCGACCGCAATAGTTACCGGAGCTGTTACCGTAACAGTGGCAATTGTGTTTCTGTATTTTATTGACCGTAATTGGAGATTTAATCCCGCCGGCAATGCTATCAGTATTTTTAACGTATACGGCTCAATCCTGCTGCTGCTGGGGCTTGTGATATTCGTCGCTGTGGCAGTTGCGCTGTCAACCCGCTTCAACATTATAGTAACGCTGACCTTTTGCATTGGTATCTTCCTGCTGGGGCTTGTTAATGATTACCTGTTCGGCAGATTCGCCGATGTGTATATGTGGGCGAAAATCGGAAGGGCAATATTGCCGAATTTACAGGTTTTCTGGATTAGCGACGCTATATATGAAGGCAGTGAGATACCAAGTAAATACCTTCTTATAAGTACCTCTTATGCAGCTTGTTATGCCACAGGAATCATCTTTTTGTCGATCGCCCTGTTCCAGCGCCGGCAGGTTGGCTAGCTCGATTGTTATAACATATTGCAGTTAATGACATTATAGCACTTTATTGTTATGGGTTGCCGTTTAACACTTGGGCCTGACTTTATCTGGTCAGGCGATGACCGCCCGGCTGGTCTGTTTTTCTGGTAACGTTTTGATTGTCCCTGCTTATGTCAAATTGCGAATGACTGCCGTCTCGTCACATCGATCCTGTTTTGGACACCTTGCGCAGTCGCTCCAGACCTTCATGGGCAATTGCTCTTTTTGAATGACATCAAAGCCCAGCTTTTCGAAAAACTGCGGCTCAAGGGTAAGCGCAAAAACCCTTGTCAAGCCGATTTCCTTTGCCTGATTCACTGCGGCGTCAACCAGCGCCCTGCCGATGCCCTTTCCGGTGCAGTCTTTGTCGATAGCAAGAGACTTAATCTCCGCAAGATCGGACCAGATAATCTGCAGTGAGCAGCATCCGATGATGCGCCCGTCGTCTTCAGCAACTTTGAAAGTCTGGAGCCTCTCATAGATGTCCGCTTTTGTCCGGAACAGCATCCGGTCCAGCTCACCATAGTATGTTATCAGTGAAAAGACACCCTCGACATCAGCTATTGTTGCATCACGTACCTGCATAGCCTAAAATATACCCGCAAAAGCCCATTTTACAATACTAATCTGCCTGCAAATCGATACAGCCCCTTTTGTCCTGTAACAGTCTCGGGTTTTTTTTCGATTGACTCGCAGAATCCCCGGTGAGATAGACAAGGTCATCTCGCGGGGTTAATGAATTTCCGGCTTGTGTTTGGTGAGAATTGAAGGCAAGTATGCCGTCAAATATGGTTTCAGTTGTATTGTAACCACAGATTAACACAGATTTTTGCGGATTTTATTATTTGTCATTCCTGCGAATGCAGGAATCTATTCACTGGGGTGATATGCAATACGATATACTAGCGACGAGCGACTAATTCACCGCGGGGACTATTTGCTCGGAATTCACCGGAAAAATGAGTTGTCATTAATTTCCGATTAAAGCTATAGGCTTCCATGTCTTACCTGGTCTATTGTATTCCCATTCCCCCTCGAAGAAATATTTCCTGTTGCTGGAGATTTCTTTATAATCTATTCTCACTTTTCTTAATAATTGTACTTCTGGATTGTCTATTATTGTCTTTAAATCATAGTCTATTGTATATGTTACTTGATTTGTTTTTGGGTCAAGGGGATAAATCAATTGTTTTTTCTCAAGTATGTCAGTTTTTAATATTTCAGAAGTTTTATGTCCGGTAGCATTTTTTTTGATTGCGATATAGGTATATTCTTCTTTAACTATTTCCGCAGGTGCATTTATACACAATTTCATAAGTGTTTTTATGTCAATAGCAATTTTACTATTTTCTAGATAAGCAAAGGTTAGTGCACAGACATAAGGTCTGTGTGAAGCAATAGTATCCCTTATCGACACTCGCATTGAGTATATAGCAACAATGACGGCTACAAGAGCAATTATTGTGGGTGCCCATTCCAATAAGAATGGTGCTGCTTTTGGCCAGTTTTCGACAATCACTTTTACTGGTTCCATTTTATCAACCTAACAATGATTATACAGTCTGTATAAAACGGTAAACACAAACTGTTTCCACCAGTTGTCTATCTCCGTTCCCAGCCTGTATTTATATCTTCTTTGTCAGCTTTTATAATACCTTCACCCTCCCGGCCAGCCCATTCGACAAGGCTTCGACGGTGAGCTCATCCGAACCGCTCAGGGTTAGCTGGCCTAAGCATAGGATTCTATTTTCTCCCTGCAGACCTTTTTTGTCAGTTTCTGTAATATTTTTACTCGTTTAGCCAAGTATTCAAGCTGTTTTTTTGTGATTCTGTACGAGGCCCTGTAGCGGGCGTCGATATAGGCCTTTTTCAATAAATTAAAGGCTTGTTCCTCGCTCTTCGTCGCTCTTGGGAAGGCCTTCAAAAATCGCGGGTCGAAGCTCGCAGCCTTTCGGCCTAATTTCTCTATATCGTGGGTCTTCGGCTTATAATTAGTAAAGACCAACATAACAGCAATATAAAATCGCTCTGTGGCTTGGTGTAATTGAAAAGCTGCGTTCTTATATCTTCTCTTATCGAAGTTAATAACATAGTTATCATAAAACTCTTTAGCACTTTTGAACCACATATTGAAATCTGTTTTTGCGAGTTCAGCGCGTTGTCTGGGGGAGAGTTTTTTGATTTTGGCGAGTTTGTATTTGCCGGAATCGTAGAGGACGATGCCCTCCTTCTTGATATCGCTGAAGAAGTACCAGCCATTTTCGAGGTTGGTATTTATCTGAATGATGTGGTGGTAAATCAGGTTTACATCGGTTGGGGCACCTTTTAGCTTGTCATTTAGTTTTCTCTGGAGGCCGTCGTCGTTGGCCTGTCTTTTGGTCTCTGTTATTACGAGGATGTCGTAATCTGATTTGTATTCGTAGGTGATATGGCCTTGTTTGTATATATCTTCGACCCAGTTGCCGCGTGCATAGCTGCCGAACAGGATCAGCATCTGTACGCCGGGGTATGACTTGACGATAGTATCTGTTATGAGCTTTAGCTCCTGCTGCTTGTGCTCTGGCAGATGTGAAAGGGATTTCTTCATACAGCGGTATTATTGCCTATTATAGCCATAGAGTAAAGGAAAAACCCGGTGTTGGTTTTGCGATTGCCACCCATTCGGCTTACAGATTGTATTCCTTGACCTTGCGATACAGTGTACGCTCGCCGATCCCCAGGATTTTCGCTGCCCTCTCGCGATTTCCCCCCACTTTAGCAAGCGTATCGGCGATAGCCTGTCGTTCCAGCTCGTCAAGCGTGCCTGCCTGCAGGAGATGTTGATTGCCTGAAATCAGTTGCCGGATCGAATGGATTTCCGGCGGAATATCCCTCACATCGATCCTGTCTTTATCGCACATCACAACCATTGTGCGTATACAGTTTCGAAGCTGCCGAACGTTTCCAGGCCAGGGATATGCCTTGAGTATCTCGATTGCCCCATCTGTTATTCCGGCAATTGTCCTGCCCAGTTCGTCACATGCCTGCTTCAGGAAAAACTCCGCCAGGACAGGGATATCCTCGGTACGATCTCGAAGCGGCGGGACGGTGATGCTGACGCCCTTGATGCGGAAATACAAATCTTGCCGGAATTTTTTTTCTTCGATAAGCATTGCCAGGTCATGATTGGTTGCACTGATCAGCCGCACATCAACTACCACGCGCCTGGCAGAGCCCACAGGAGTAACAACACCGTCCTCAAGAACGCGAAGCAGCTTGGCCTGCATGTTCAGAGGCATATCACCGATCTCATCGAGGAATAACGTGCCGTTGTCTGCGATTTCAAACAGGCCTTTTCGCTCCGTCTCTGCGCCTGTAAAGGCGCCTTTGGCATGGCCGAATAATTCACTTTCGAGCAGGGACTCGGTAAGGCCGGCACAGTTGACCGGAACAAAAGAGTGGCTGCTGCGTGGGGAATTATCGTGAATAGCGTGGGCCAGCAGCTCTTTTCCCGTACCGCTTTCACCCTCGATCAGCACAGTTATATTTGTAGGACTGACACGCCGCAAGACTTCGGAAACGCCGTGCATAGTCGGATGATTTCCCCAAATGCCGTCAAATCTGAACTTTTCCCCGGTAACAGCGGCGGTTTTTCCTGCTCCCATTGATTTCTTTGCCGCTGTGCGTGATGCCGTTTCTACCATAGCCCGCAATTCGTCAATGTTAATGGGCTTGACGAGGTAATCATATGCACCCTGCCGGATCACATCTTTGCAGCTCTCGATAGTGGCATAAGCGGTTATCAGGATTACCTGAGTAGAAGTATGCTGCTCGTTTACCTTTGCCAGCAGATCAAGTCCGCTGATTCTGCCCCCAAGTTTCAGGTCCGTTACTACCACATCGATATTCTGGGTATTTATTACTTCGAGCGCATCTTTTCCGTTATATACAGCTATTGCCTTGCCGGAGAGTCTCTCCAGCGCCTCGACCATTCCGTCGGCATGGTCGCGCTCATCATCAACCACAAGTACTACAGTTTCTTTACCCAATTAACAAACCTCACACCGGCTGCAAAGGCAGTTTTATCAAAAACGACGTTCCTTTTCCTGGTTCACTATTGACCGTCATCGCACCTCCGTGGGCTTCCACGATTTTTTTCGCCGTCGAAAGTCCCAGTCCGCTCCCTGAGAGGCGAGTGGAATAATAAGCCTTGAATATCAGGCCCAGCTTATCTTTGTCAATGCCGACACCGGTATCACTGATTTCAATTACGATGTCGTCGGCCTGTCTGGATGTCCTTATTATTAATTCTCCGCCGTTCGGCATCGCCTGCTGAGCGTTGATAAACAGGTTTAATATCACCTGTTTTAACATAACCGGATCAGCTTTGCAAATAAGCGGCTGTACGGCCGGCCCCTGGCGGATTGTTATCGAATGTTCAGCGGCTTGCGCCGAGTAAAAATCAATCATATCGCTCATGAGTTCATTTATATCCACGCTGCTGCTGTTTAACTCCGTCTTGCCGACATAGCGAAGAAAATCATCGAGAATTTTCTCGATCCGGTCTGTTTCTTTCTGGATAACCGAAATTTTCCGCAAGGCCCTCGCCGAATTATGCTCACGTCCGCCAATATCTTCCGCAGCCAGCTTGAGATTGACTTTGATAGTGGAAAGAGGGTTTTTGATCTCATGAGCCAGGCCCCCTGTAACCAGGCTCAGTTCCTCCAGTTGGTCAGGCCCCGACTGTTTTTGAACAGCGTTATCCCTGCCCCGGCCTGTGCGCCTGATTAACCAGCAAACGGGCGTCAGGACCGCCAAGGCAATACAAAATCCAGCCAGAAACAGCAGCAAAACCTCTTCCCTCGAATTTCTATGCACTTCAAAATGGTTTGGTATTCCACTGCCTTGCCTGAAGCATTGCTTTAGAACTGCTTATCGGGTTCCCTGAAAAACCGGAGATCAACGTTCGATCAAGCCTTTTCGAAGGCTGTCACCCAATGCCGTTCACACGGTTTGATTGGTTTTTCAGGGGGCCCTGTCGAATGTCCAGGCGCAACCACTGGAAGAATACCTGCTGAAAACCGACATGTTCTCAGACACCAGCTTGGCTTGATTCGGCCCCTTCGATAATTCGTACGTTTCTGGCAGCCAATCCTTTTTCCGAATCGAATTCCTCGTACTCGATCGCCTGGCCGTCTTTAAGGCAACGGAAACCGTCTCCCTCGATACTGCTGTAATGGATAAATACGTCCTTGCCCTTTTCGTTTACAGCAAACCCATAGCCCTTCTTCGTATCAAACCACTTCACACTACCACGAACCATAAAGCTTCTCCTTATCCTTAAATGCCCTTCAAGGCTTCTGCAAAATTGAAGTCAGGCATATATTATTTAAGAAAATCGGTCTCACGATTTTCTTAAATAATCAGCACCAGCATTGTAACTCTTTGCCGGGCTAAAGCTTATATGTTTTGTTTCAAAAAGAAAAAATCGTAGAAAAAGTTTTTTCCTTTTTGAAAGTATGCCTGACTTCAATTTTGCAGAACTCATCTGAATATCCATCGAGTCAAATAAGCCGGCATACTCTATCTCCTTCGCCGAAGAACCTCTCTGTTCGGCGACGAAATTCTTTTGGCTAATACTTATCGCTGTTATGTCTTGCTGTCTGCTTCGGCGGTCTTTTTAATATCAGCCAGGGCAGCTTTTCTGGAAAGCTTCAGTCTGCCCTGTTCGTCGATTGATACCAGTTTTACCGGGATAATATCACCCATCTTACAAACATCGCCGGGGGTTTTTACGAAACCGTTACTGAGTTCGCTGATATGGCAAAGCCCTTCGACTCCGGGAATAATTTCCACGAAAACTCCGAAATCCTTCACCGAAACAACCTTGGCCTTTTGATAAATACGACCCACTTCCGGCGGGCGGGTCATTGCCTCGATTATTTCCTTGGCAACCAGATGTCCGTCGCCTCCGACACAGCTTATGTAAATCGTCCCGTCTTCTTCGATCTCAATTTTGGAGTTCGACTGCTCCTGGATACTCTTGATCATAGCGCCGCCCGGGCCGATAATTTTTCCGATGAACTCCGGATCGATATTTATGCTCAGCAGCTTCGGTGCGTAAACGCTTAGCTGCGGTCTGGGCTTGTCGATGACATCGGTTATTTTTTTGAGAATATCAAGGCGGGCGGTTCTGGCTCGCTGCAGTGCTTTAACCATAATGTCATGGGCAAGACCTTCTGCCTTAATATCAAGCTGAATTGCCGTAACCCCGTCAACGGTGCCTGCGACCTTGAAATCCATATCGCCGAAATGGTCTTCATCACCGAGAATATCAGTCAGAAGTTCACACCTGCCCTTTTCAGCGACCATCCCTATCGAAATACCCGCAACAGGTTTTTCAATGGGCACACCTGCGTCCATCAATGCCAGAGTGCCGCCACAAACCGTTGCCATCGAACTGGAGCCGTTTGATTCGGTGATATCCGAGACAATCTTTATGGTGTAGGCGAAATCTTCGATATTGGGTCTTACCTGTTCCAGGGCCTTCTCGGCAAGGGCGCCGTGGCCAATCTCACGCCTGCCAGGCCCACGTATAAAACGAACCTCACCAACCGAAGAAGGGGGGAAGTTATAATGCAGCATAAACTTCTGCCCGTATTCTTCCAGTAAACCGTCAACCGTCTGCTCATCTCTGCTTGTACCGAGGGTTACTGAAACCAGCGCCTGGGTTTCACCCCTGGTAAAAAGTGCCGAGCCGTGTGCCCTGGGCAGCAGACCGACCTCGCAACTGATTGGCCGAATATCAGTATAACCCCGGCCGTCAAGACGTTTGCCCTCGAGTATAAGCGTACGGACAACGCTTTGTTGAACCTTGTAAAGTATCCGCTGCAGCATTTTTGTGCTGCAGCGTGGCTCACCATCTTCGACAGTGCAGTATTCCTGTGTAATTTCATCAATGATTGTATCGACAGCCTGTCTTCGCTCGGCCTTGCGGTGTATCCGGCAGGCTTCGTAAAGGCGGTCATGTATTTTTTCATCGATTTCTGCTGCGAGTTGCTCATCCATTTCGATGAGCGGCGTTTCTTTTTCTGTGCCACATTTGCTTCGCAGTTCCTCAATCATTTCACATACCTGGCAAACGGCCTTGTGCGCAAATGCCACGCCCTCCGCAATGACCTCTTCGGATACCTGTTTGGCGTCCACTTCAATCATGTTGATTGCCTGGGCGTGTCCGCCGAGAATCATGTTGAAATCACTCTGCTCACGCTGCTTGTAGGAGGGATTAATGACAAATTCTCCGCCGACCCTGCTGAGCCTGCACGCCCCTGTCGGCCCCTGGAACGGTATCCTGCTGATCGTCAGCGCAGCACTGGCGCCGACCATCGCAAGAACATCAGGATCATTGGCCTGGTCGGCACTTAGAACATTTACCAGAATCTGCACCTCATTAAAATACCCATCGGGAAACAAGGGCCGGATCGGACGATCTATCATTCGTGCTGTAAGGACTTCCTTGGTGCTGGGCCGTCCCTCACGCTTCATAAAACCTCCAGGGAACTTGCCCGCAGCGCTTAGCTTCTCCCGATAATCCACGCTGAGGGGAAAATAGTCCATTTCTGCAGAGGTGCAGGGCGCACTTACCGCCGTTACCAGGACCATCGTCTCACCGCAGGTAACGATAACGGCGCCGTCGGCCTGTTTTGCAATTTTCCCCGTCTCGATTGATAAAGTTTTGCCCCCAATTTGTCGTTCTACTCTGTACACATCAAACATTAACTACCTCATTTTACACACTAATAAAAAAAACTTAAACTTAAAACACCTATTTCGATGACACCTGAGTAATCCCCGAAATTAAATCCCATATCATTAAGTCTCGGCATCTACTTCCGCAAGCCCAGCCTCGATATTATCTGCCGGTACCTGTTGATATCTTTGTTACTGACATATTTTAGCAATGCCGAACGTGTCCCCACCATTTTGAGCAGGCCGCGCCGTGAGGCGTGGTCTTTCTTGTGCAGCTTAAGATGCTCGGTAAGTTCGTTGATCCTTTTGGTCAATATTGCAATCTGCACCTCGGGCGAGCCGGTATCAGCTTCATGGAGCTTGAAATCCTTTATAATTGTGCTTTTAGTTTCTTTTGTCAGCATTTCCTGTACATACCTTTCAACTTCTTCAAAACATGAATTATACCTGCTCAGACGGTATATGCAAGCTTTTTTTCCGGAAAAATAATATCGGGATTTTCCTGGCGTCCCGCCAGGACGGAACCAGCAGAGACCCTGCCGGGGGTTCCGAATAGGTACTCCCGGCAGGCGGTCGGATGTGCGCTAGCCGATCACTCGCGATACCTCTTCGATTGTGGTAATTGCCCCCTCGACCTTGTGCATGGCATCTTGCTTCATGGTGATCAGCCCGTTTTGAGCAGCGGCTTTGCGCAGGGTTCTCGAATCGGCGCCTGTGCTGATTAAATGCATAATGTTGTCGTCGGGAACAAACAATTCGTGGATAGCAATCCGCCCGAGATAGCCGGTGTTACGACACTTTTCGCACCCGACCGCTTGATAAGACTTTTTTGCGGTGAACCCGGTTTTGTCAAGCAGCCTCGGCATGTCCGGACCTCCGGTATTTTTTTTCCTGCAGTTCGGGCATATCCTGCCCACCAATCGCTGAGCCAGGACGGCAATCAGCGCTTCGCTGAGCAGATAAGGCCTGACCCCCATGTCCAGCAATGCGCTGACAGCCCCGACTGCATCATGTGTGCACATAGTTGAAAGAATAAGGCGTCCCGAAAGTGCCCCGTGGACCGCGAGACTGGCAGTCTGCTGATCCGGAATTTGCCCTATCATTATCACATCTGGATCCTGCTGCAGGACTTTCTGCATCGCAGCAGCAAAACCAAAACCGCTGTCTTTGCCGACCTGGAACTGATTAACCCCTTCGATATTGCATTTGACGGGGTTTTCAATAGTGCATATATTTTTTGAATCGTTCCTTAATTCTGAAAGGGCTGCGTAAAGCGTGGTACTTTTGCCCGATTCTGCCGGCCCGGTTACGAGAATCAATCCGCTTGTGGAATGAATTTTTTTTCTGAATAATTCGAGATTGTCATAGCTGAAACCCAGCGACTCCGTGTTCAGAATGACCCTTCGGGGATCGGCAATGGTTATTACCACCTTTTCGTAATAGTTGCCGGGTATCATGGAGACACGAAGGTCTATCGGGCGGTCTTTGACCATGACGTGAATCTCACCGTCCTGTGGAATATCCCGCCGTCCCACATCCAGCTGAGCCATAATCTTGATCCGGGAGACAATTGCAGAATGCATCTGGTAGGGCGGCCGCATCTTCTCATACAATCTGCCGTCCGCCCGATACCTGATCCGCAGCTGCCGGTCATCGGGCTCTATGTGAATGTCGCTGACGTTTTCTCTGATCGCGCTGCAAAGAAGGTAATTTACGAAGCGTACCACGGGCATCTGGGCGGCGACTTCACAAAGATTTGCCGAATCTTCAGCAACCCTGTCAATCAGACTGAATTCTTCGATGTCCTGCTCACTGATTATTTCATCCAGCACGAATACATTGGCTGCCGGAAGGTAGCTCTGCAGCGTCGATCTTATATCACCGCCGGTCGCGCATACGATCTGGACTTTACAGCCTGTCAGACGCTCTATTTCCTCGATCACAAAAACATTCGTCGGCTCACTTACCGCAACGGTCAGAACGTTGTAAACCTTGAACAGGGGCATTACCGTATATTCTTCGAGAAACTCTCTTGGCAGGATCGATATAACGCCGGCATCGGATATCCTGGGACAGATACGTGCGAATGGAACCCCGCAGGACTGGGCCAGTGCCCACGCTATTTCCTCTTCGCTGCAGATACCCCTTTCAACGAGAATTTCACCCAGCAGTTTGCGCGTGCTGCTGCCTGCCTGCATCGAAAGTGCCTCATCTATCTGCTCGGCATTTACAAGGCCTTGCAGTTGAAGAACCTGACCGAGCTGTAGTTTGTTTGATGTAACCTGCTGAGTCATATCAAATTGATCCGGGTAATTTCATGTTAAACATAGCTTTTAATCGCCTGCTCCACGCTTTCATAGCAGTCGAATTCGGTATTGAGCCTTGTGATCTCCAGAATTTTAGCACAGTTATCGTCCGGACATGCCAGCTTCATCCAGCAGTTATTCTCGTAGAAGTGATCCCGAACGGAAAGCAGCTGCTCAAGACCCTCACTGCTGATAAAACCGACATGACTCATATCAAAAATGACACCATTTTTGTCCTTGGCGAGCAGCCCGCCGGTTGTCCTGCGAAGAATGTCGAGCAAATCGTTCCGCAGATCGCCTTGCAGATCCACCACAACCACACCGTCATATTCCTGCGCCTTCATTCTCATCGTATCAGCGCTCCAACAGCATTACTTTCATATTCCGAAAAGCCGTCCCGGAACGTGTTTTCGATCGTGCCGTCCTGCAGTATCTCCCAGAGCTTGTGTACGTTACTCTCAATAAAGATTTGGCCGATTTCCTCATCGAAATGGGTCCCCAGCTTGCTTTTGATTTCCTCGATGGCCTTATCAATGGACATTGCATCGCGGTAGCTGCGTCGTGAGGTCATCGCGTCAAAGCAGTCGGCAAGCATCACTATTTTGCCGATCAGAGGAATCTCATCTCCGCGCAGGCCGTTAGGGTATCCGGTTCCATCCACATGTTCGTGATGGCAGAGCACGCCGGAGGTTATATCCCGCATCAATTTTATCTCGGAAAGTATATTGGCTCCTATCAGGGGATGTGACTTGATGCGATTGAGTTCTTCTGCGCTGAGCTTTCCTTTCTTGGTCAATACCGCGTCGTTGACCCCGATTTTGCCTATATCGTGCAGCAGCCCTGTCAGATAAATCTTGTGTATCACATCTTCCTCCAGCGGCTTCTGCTCGGCATAGCGATGTGCTATCCACTGTGAAATCAGTGCAACCCGTTCGGAATGGCCCCTGGTATATTCATCCTTTGCATCGATGCTTTTCGTAAGTGCCTTGAGTGATCCTATGAACAGGTCCTTGAGTTCCCTGAATAACCTGCCGTTTTCGACAAAAACCACACATTCGTCAGCTATGGAAGTGAACATCTTTACGTCGATGCTGTCGAAATCGCTCTTGTCTATCCTGTTTACCGCAACCATTATTCCTGTGATTTTGTTGTTGCTTAGCAGCGGCACTGCAATAATATTTCTTATCCACTCCGGCCAGGCATAGCGGAACGGCGCATCCACCTCGCTGTCAAGTAGTGCCTCTTTGCCTGAGCTGACTTCCTGCTGCACCCGGCTGTAGAGAAGATCGGCGAAGTGTTCATCGATCTCGATCAGCCCTGCTCCTGCGGCAAGAGCATGCTGGTGCTCATATCCGATCTTTTTCCCCAGTAAAACCGCTATGCCTTCAACATTGACAAGTTCTGTGATACTGTCACACGCCATCTGAAGGTAATTGGAATCTGGTTCACTAATCTTCATATTTCTGATCATCTTGTAAAGCACGACCAGTTCTTCGTATGTCTGCGCCAGCTCATTACTCAATATATCGATTTCTTTCCCGGAATTAGCGGTCGATTCAAAATAATCAGCGAAGAGCGAAAGAAGCTCCTGCAGATATTCACAGTCCCGCGCCGGCGCCGTTGCACAGGCATTTAAAATTTGCCTGTAATCGATCTCATGCTGAGAGCAAAAACATTTCAAATAATCATAATTTGCCTTCTGCGGCGCTCCGGCATCGATTATCGCAACGCCGACAGTTTTTTTGGAAAAACAGAGAACCTGTGAGATTGCCCCGTTTTCGCCTCCGGCGCCTGTGCCTGCCGTTTCATGCTCCTCGTTCAGAATCTGACGTGCCAGGTCCGACAGTTTTGCCTGATCGCTTGTGAAAGCCCCGCCGTCCAGATATAACACTGTTTCCGCATTACAGTCGCAGACCATAAAATTGACGCCGAACTTTTGCAGTTTTTGAGCGAACTGCTCGATCAGCGTGAATTGCACGGCAGTGAAGCCGCATTGTGTGCCTGCCGGCATGAATAAATTACCATGGATTTCAGACATTTTTATTTCAGCACCTCACTTTCATGTAGCACATCCTCAACAGCATGGAGCAATTCACGAGGGCTGAAAGGCTTGCTCAGAACCCCGTTAATGTGCAGGTGCTCTTTTTCTTCGTCGGCAACTGCAAAACCTCTGGCAGTCAGCATTATCACCGGGATGTCGAGCGTTTTTTTATTCACCCGCAGTTTTTCCACAAATTCCAGGCCCGTCATGCCTGGCATCTGGAAGTCTGTCACGATAATATCAGGTTTCTCACGGCAGGCCAGCGAGTAGCCGTCATCACCGTTTTCCGCTGTAATTACGCTATAGCCGTTATTTCGGAACTTTACCGAAACAACGTGGACAATATGAATCTCATCATCTATTACAAGAATCTTTCTGCCTGGCATTTTGATGTCTCCAAATAATTCTTTAACAGCTTATTGCTGCCTCCTGCCCGCTGTGCAGGGCAAGCTCAAAGCCGATTCGGCTGCCCTGTCCTGCTCTGCTGTCGGCGAATACCCGTCCATGGTGGACCTTTTCCACTATCTGTCTGACCAGACTCAAGCCAAGTCCGGTCCCCTCGGCGCAGCTTTTGTTTGCTTCAACTCTGTAAAACTTATCAAAAATATGTTTAATCTCATCTTCAGGAATACCGACACCCGTATCACAGACAGCTACGTTAACAATGCCGTCTGCTTCATTGACTTCGCTCTCGACGCTGATAGTCCCCCCCTGCGGCGTGTACTTGACCGCGTTACCCAGAAGATTGACAATTACCTGCACAAGCATATCCTTATCTGCATATACACTGCCGAAAACCGCCGGTAAATGTTCCACTATCTGTATGCCTTTTTCCTGCGCCCGGCTTTGGACGATATTTACTGCTTCTTTAATCATCATTAAAATGCTGACCGGCTCTTTGTTTACCTTTATAAGTCCCGACTCGATCCGGGAAAGATTCAGAATATCGTCGATTAAATGACAAAGCCTTTTGCTCTGTTTCTGGATAACATCGTAGAATTCCCGGCAACCCTGCTCGTCTTGTACCTCGCCGTCGGCAAGCATCTCCGCACAAGCGGTTATCGATGCCAGCGGCGTCTTCAATTCGTGTGAAACATGATTGACAAATTCATTTTTCAGTCTGGATATTTCTTTTTCGCGCGTTATGTCATGCAGGGATGAAACTACCGCCCAAAACTGTCCTGACTCGTCAAAAATACATGAAGCGGTGCAGTCAAAAGTGCGCTGCCGACCTGCGGATGATAATTCTATCTCCCCTCTGGCATTTACAAGCCCTCTTTGCCTGGCCTGGCGAATCAAAGCTGTGAGTTCTTCCCTGCCAACAAGAACGGATATATTGCGGTGCTCAATCTTTTCCGCATCAAATCCGAAAAGCCTGCCAGCTGCCCTGTTGGCAGCCAGAACACAGTCTGAATCATCGGTGACAAAGACCGCGTCGCAAAGGCTGTTGATTACCGATTCGAACCAGGATTTGCGATTCTGGCACAACTGAACCTTGAGGCGAAGCTCTTTTGTCTCATTCTCCAGTGCATGAATCCGGCCTGCGCAGTGCTTCGACCACGTATCTATCGCTTCATCCAGCATCCCTGCTGTTGTGGGAGTGTGTAGCTGGCCTGATACTGCCCGGTTGTCTTTTAATTTTTCGATGGTATTTGTGATACAGTTGTGGAATTTCAATCCATACCAGCCAAGCAAGAGGATTCCGATAAAAGCCAGACACAGCAATACCCATGCAGTTGGAGCGGCTGATTCCCATGAGGTATAAAAACATACATATACAGCCAGGCTCGCCGCCGCTGCCGCAAGAACAACCAGATACAGTTTTCTTTGCCGGTTCAATTCAGCACCTTCTTTCTTTTACTTTACGCCCTGATTAGCCATCTGCTTTATCAATGCCTGCTGATTCGATTGGTGTTTCAGCTCGCTGTTTCTGTAATAAACATAAATCTCCATTGCCATTTCCATATTATCAGGATAATCCGATGCGGATGATAGGCACGAATGGCCGATCCGTACCAGCCTCTCACAGTGCTCCAGCGACTCAACAAGTCCGAGTATCTGCTGAAAGCTGCCCGTACATCGGATACTGACGGGGACCTGCACAATATCATCATCTTCTGAGGGAATCTCATTGCCGAAAATAATCGCTTCTGCTTTGAGGCTGTGTTCATCAATCGCCTTTAACAACTGCTCAGAAAAAGGCCCCAGGTCCCTGTGCATCGGGATTTTCGCATCGAAATTTCCGACTATCTCCCGCTGCTTCCGAAGCTCGGCTCGAACGATGGGTAGTTGTTCCAGATTGGCAATTTTTGTTGCAATCGCAAATTCATGCTTCAATTTTGCCTCACTTGCTGCTTCGACGCGCCTTTGAAGTGGCAGGCATTTCAACAGCAGAAATGCTGCTGAGGTTATCAGGAACATGATAATCACAATAAGATCTCTGCGATTCCGGAATCTCATCGAACAGCCTCCTTCACTTTGCCGGGATCACTTGTACAACAGCAGATGATTTCAAACTCTACAAGCGCCGGATCGTGGATTCTTTTGAGTAATCGCGGCTCGACCGTATCGAAAAGCCTGAACCCAGCCAGCTTTTTCACAAAACATGTAACCTCATCGCAGCTTCGGACGGTGCCTTTTATCAGGACCGTGTATTTGCTGCCCGGATTCTGCCTGTCTATCGGAATAGAATCGATCATGATTATGCCCAGCCCGACATCCGTGGAGGACAGGGACTTTATCCCGCTGAGCAGCTCGGAAACATTTATTGGCGAGCCATACTTTTCCAGAATTGCGGCGTTTTCGTATAATGAAACAAGCTCGTTTCTGCCTGCCGCAATATCCGTCAGCACCGGTCCGGTGATTTTCTCTTCCGCAACCAGCCGGTTCGTCCGTGCCTCAAGATTCGAAAGAGTCAATCTGCTGCAGAAGCCCCATGTAACCATCACAATAAAAACACAGCTCATCACAATACACTGAGTATGATAGAACCGACGGTTTCGCCGGTTACACCTGTACCAGTCAGGAAGAAAATCTATTTCATACATATTCAGTTTCCTCCACCACTGCTGGTTTCCATCCCTTCAGGCATGACCCGGCAGCTACAGCAAGCTCACTGAACTTGTCCTGCCCATTCCGTTGGGTTTCCATGCTGCCTGCAGAAAAATCCTTCAGAGGTTCAGCAACCGTCACCGGCAAAGCAAGTCTCCGGCAGCAGGTCTCTGCAAAACGGCTGTCGCAGACCTCGCCCCCGCTCAGGATCATCTCAGCCGGCCTTTGTCCGCGGAACGTTACCGCGTAATAACGCACACACATCGATATCTGGCTGACAAGTTCTTCGATGACCTCCTGTGTTACATCGTTTATTATCTGTTGCATCTGGGCGTCGATTGTCTCCGAACTCGCACCTGTCCTGATCTGGGTCCGCAACAGTGCAGCCTCTTCGGGATTAACCTGCACCTTTGCCGAGATTGCAGCATCGATTTTCTCGCCGCCGCCGCCGCGTATCTGCCTGACAAACCCGATGTGCCTGCCTTGAGTTATCACCACAGTTGTATAGCAACTGCCGATATCGACAAAAACATTCACCGTCTCTTTATCGTTCTGCCGCCGCAAAGACCTCTGGAAATTCCGAAACAACGCGCATGGGACACTGTCTATGCCCACCGGAGACAACCCGCATTTCTCAAGAAATTCAATATGGCTTCCTATGGCTTCATTGCCTGCCGCAAAGACTATCAATTCCTGTTTTTTTTGTCCCCCATAGCCGATATTGCCTGCGGCGATGTATTTGACGGTATTCACCGCTCCGTCTATGCCGAGCCGAGCCAGAGTTTCCTGTGGGATTTCATCGCCTTGTTCAAAGGTGTCGACTGGATCGATACGCAGAATCTTCACCCTGAGATCATCGTTTGACAGGCAGGAAACAACCTCGCGACCGCGAAAGCCGCCTGTTGCAAGCATCGAGTTAATTGCCGAACTGGCAAAGGCAAGCTGCCCATTTCTGCCATTACGAAGTGAATAATCGAAAGCGACCTTATCTGCGGCCAGAACACTGATGCGCCCGCGACTGAAAACCAGTTGAACCATCTTAACCGAGTCGTGGCCTATATCCAGCCCGATGGGGCTGACTTTATGCAGCAAAAAACCATACATCGTTGTAAACCTCTAGCGAATATTTATGAAGCCTGTCGTAGGCTCAACTTCAACAACCAGGCTGTGGCCGGAGTTGCTCAGCTTGATGCGCCCGTTGCGCAACTGTCTACCCTGCTCGTTCCAGGGACACCCAAGATAATCGAACTCGAGTCGCATTGCCGAATCAAAATCAACCTCACTGATTTGCACTTTTCTGAGGTGGCGTAGTGCCCCTAAATCCACAACATAAGCTATGCCGTCCTGCACCGGGTGGCCGATTGCCCGGCCTGACGCGTCTTCGATCCAGTAATGTATCCGTTCTTCATCAAAAACTATGGCGTGCCTTTGCTGCCGGCTCATAGCCAGGCTCTGGGCATATTCGATATCTGTTGCCAGGATACTTGCCGCACGATAAAGTCGCATACTTGATGCGGAGCTGAACATCGGCTGAACCAGCAAGCCCACAACCAGCAGAACCACCGCGGTAATTCCGATCTGCCACGGGCTTAGCAGTGCCCTTTGTCTTGTTCTGTTTTGTGTTTGAGTCAGTACGCGCATCGGGGCTCCATCAATACCGCTGCGATAAGCAGCGCAGTGATTATGATGATTACCTTGAGCAGCAGGGTATCTTGAATCAGGCTCTCGAATTCCCTGGTAAGTTTTACATTAAACATGCGACTCCTTAAGAAACACCCTTAGAGATTCTAAATTCCGTCCATGAGTTTTTTCGTCTGTAAGCAGGGTGGTCTTTAGTTGCCTTTTCCCCGTTAACTCCTTGAATAGATTAAATTTGCGAAAGGCTGTCCGCATTTTCGGACCATCTGCGTACATTTATCATCATACTGCGAAGACCTTGCGGATTTTACGCGCGCAAAAAAGGACCGGGAATCGATTTCCCATCGATCCCGGTCAATTTAACGGCTGAGGCGAGAAGTTTTCAAAAACCCTTCATAGCTGCCTTTATCGGACGATCTGTCCGATCAAAGACCCGCATGTCCGGGACTATCAGCCTGAAAGAGTCCGCTGACTGTATCGAGCCGCCAGCCATGCGTATTTGCAGGCGCAGCAGGCCCGTCAAACCGAACGGTATTCAGGCCGTTGAAGGGATTGACAGGTATCCGCTGCACATAAGGGCCGTACCCATCGATCGTGCCGGTCATTGCCGCCTCAAATTCCTCGAAACTTCTTGCAGAAGGAAGATTATGACAATGCTGAATCTTGTACAATTCAAGTTGTGAACGGATCGTTTGAAGCCCGGCTGCAAGGTCTGATATTTTCGCTTCATTGCTGGCGTTTGTAAACTGAGGTATCGCAATTGCCGCGATAATGCCCATTACCACGACAATTATCAGTATCTCGGTCATTGTAAAGCCTATTTTCGTCCCCATTTTTAATCTCCCATTTAGAAATTGAATATCGTTCTCTAAGCAAAATATAGAAAACAACTCAGCGTGTGGCAAATTTGATGAGAAAAAAATCCTGAATGATCTGCCAAATACCCCCGCTCCGCCCGGTGAACAACCTTTTTGCTCTAAAGTCCGATATAAACAGGCAATGATGTTATACGAATTGTGCGGTCATTAGGACCGCAATGTGACAGCTCTATCCGGATTATTTCCAGTCCTGCTAGAGCCCTCTCGATTTTATCGGCCCATTCGATCATCACAACCGAATCGGCATAACAGTAATCATCGAATCCGAGCATCTCAAATTCCGCAATGGATTCCAGACGATAAGCGTCGATGTGAAATACATCCAGCCTGCCGCCCCGGTATTCATTGATTATGACAAAAGTGGGACTGTTGACATTGCGCAAATCCACCGAGCCCAAACCCGCGGCAATTCCCTTTATAAGGTGTGTCTTGCCTGTACCCAGTGTCCCCACCAGGCCGATAATCTCCCCGCCTTTTAACTGCTCGCCGATTCGCCTGCCCAGCGATATTGTTTCATCGACACTATGTGAGACAATTTCAAAAGCCATTCACAAGCCCAAAACATGATCAGCCCAGATGATCGTACCCTTCCGGCTCCAGCGCCCTGACTTGGCCGTCTTCCATCTTAATTCCAACTTCATCGCCTTGGCGAATATTTCCAATTACTGTAATTTTCACGCCCCCGATATCCAGGGTCTCAGGAACCCTCTGCGTTTCAGCACTAACCGTAAACAGAAGCTCAAAATCCTCGCCGTCATTTAGTGCGCTATCAAGAGGATTTTTGCTTTTCATCGCCTCGGTGCTAATTGGTATTTTCGAAGCCTCAATTACAGCACCCACGCCGCTGGCTTTGCAGATACGGTTCAGGTCCGTGCTCAAGCCGTCGCTTATATCAATCATCGAATGAATCTCAACCACTGCAGCAAGCCTGATCGCCTCTTCCACCCTCGGCGTGAAACTGAGATGTCTGCCTGCCGAAGCTGCCCCAAGTGCACCTGTAACACAAATCAGATCACCTGCTTTTGCGCCATTTCGCCTTATCGCGCGATTTCCAACACGTTCGCTCAGCATGGCGACATTTACAGCGAATCTGCCTGACCGTACTTTCCACCGGGTAATATCACCCCCGACAAGCTCACAGCCGAACGGCTTACCCGCACAGATGATACCATGATGCAGTTCCTTCAACTGCCCGGCACCAAATTCTTTCGGCAGGGCCACCGAAACAACCGCACACAAAGGCCTGGTTGCCATAGCAGCACAGTCACTCAGACTCGCCGCCATTGCTTTATACCCTGCCTGGGCCGGGCCGACCTTACGCAGATCGAAATGCACGCCGTCCAGCAGCATGTCCGTAGTGATAAGAACCGTGCTGCCTGCGATACGGACTTCAGCCATATCATCCCCGATGCCGATTGGAAACCGCTGTTCATCCAGCCTGCTTTGGCTTGCGAACCACGCTGTTATAAAATCTTCGGTGTTGTTCATCGTTCTGCCAATACCTTGTCCCAGTAAGCTACCTGTTTACGGGCCTGGTCGGTACCGGCTGATCCTTCGGTAACATATTTGCTGACGACGTTGACAGAACCGAGATTTTCATAGACGTCCTGTTCGATCACCCCGCAGAATCTCCTGAAATCATCTATCGCAACTTCACTGAGTTTTTTACCCTGTTTCTCACACTCAGCAACGATCGTGCCGACTACCTGATGGGCTTGACGGAAAGCGATCCCTTTCCGGACCAGGTATTCCGCCAGGCAGGTTGCGTCAGGAAAGCCTTTATCAATACCATCTGTTATTTTTTTGACATCGAACTGAGTATGTGAAACAATCGCTTCTGCCATATCGACACAGGCACAACTCGTATCAGCAGCATCAAAAACAGCCACCTTGTCCTCCTGCAGGTCGCGATTATATGTCGAAGGCTGTGCCTTCAGTATTGTCAGTATCGCCGTCAACGCCCCATAAACCCTGCCTGTTTTGCCGCGAATCAGTTCCAGCGTATCGGGATTGCGTTTCTGCGGCATCATGCTCGACGATGTGCAGTATGCGTCATCAACCTGAACAAATCCGAATTCCGTCGAACAATAAATAATCCAGTCCTCGGCAAGTCTTGACAGGTGCGCTGCGATCAGGCTGCAGTCAAAAATAAACTCCGCACAGAAATCCCGGTCGCTTACCGCGTCGATACTGTTGTAGTTGATATCCGCAAAGCCAAGCTGTCTGGCGGTGCTTTCCCTGTCCAGCGGCAAAGTAGAGCCTGCAACCGCACCGCTTCCCAGGGGAGAAATATTTAACAGCCTTCGACAGTTCCCCAGCCGCGTGTAATCTCTTTGTATCTGTTCAACAAAACTCAGCAGGTAGCAGGCTATGACTATCGGCTGAGCACGCTGAAAGTGCGTATAAGCTGGCATGACGGCATCGGTATATTTAGCCGCCAGCCGGAGCAGCGCCTTTTGAAGCAAAGTCAATTTGGCTTGAAGCAGCTCGATCTCATCGCGCATCCAGAGCCGCATGTCCGTCGCCACCTGGTCATTTCTGCTCCTTCCCGTGTGAAGCTTCATGCCCGCCTCGCCTGTCTTATCCACAAGCGCAGCTTCTATCGCCATGTGAATATCCTCGTATATCTTATCGAACCTGAACCTGCCTGCCGCTATCTCTTCGGAGATTTCCACAAGAGCATCCCGAATCTGCCTGAACTCATCTTTGCTTATCAGCTTCTGCTCTGCAAGCATCTGCGCGTGTGCTATCGAACCGACGATGTCATACTTGTACAATCTTTTGTCGAATGACAGCGATTCAACAAAATCCACGGCAAGCTCATCAGTCCTGCCCCCAAGCCGGTTTTCCCAGCTCTTCTTAGGTTCCGTCATTTCCATACTCCTGAAAGAATTTACCCGCCTGCGCACTTACTATAAGACATTAATATCCCATGTCAAGAACCACCATTGCCGCCTGTGTCCTGTTTGTACATCTTTTCTCTTGTTTTTTCACTTGAAAATTTATTATTATGCTGTAAATATGTACAATGACCGAAGACGCCTGTTTATTTGCCGGAAAACACACCAAAACTGTTGCTACAAAAGTCCCTGCTGCACATTCTCTATCCGTATAGCTGTATATCTTTTCTGCTTGAAATTATCCCCCAATGCCGTAAATTGTACATTGTATGTTTCGCATCAGACGAATTTTCGATGATGTTCTGGACAAGAACCGGCTCGCTCTGCAGCAGGTCCAGGCAATACTTGCTTCGCAGTTCAGAGGCCTGAGTCAAAACAAAATCGACAGGATTCCCGATCTGCTCCGCAATCCGTTCAGGTACGACTTCCGTTCCATACTGTATGTCGCGGAGGGTTCAAGCGGCACAGTCCAGGGATTTGCTCTGTTATCTCATGAACCAAAGCTGCAGTTCTGCTACCTCGACTACCTGGCCACGAGCCAAAAGATTCCCGGCAGAGGCATTGGAGGCGCGCTCTACCAGCGGGTTCGGGAGGAAGCATCACTGCTGAACGTTACAGGAATCTTCTTCGAGTGCCTGCCCGATGATCCCGCTCTGTGCCCGGATCCTGAAATACTCAAACAGAACAAGGCACGCCTCAAGTTCTATGAATCATTCGGCGCACAAATGATCGATAACACTGCATACGAAACCCCGATAAATCCGGCCTCAGACAATCCGCCGTACCTCATGTTCGATGATCTTGGACGGCAGTTCCCCCTCAGCCGTGATTATGCCCGCAGTGTCGCCAAAGCAATCCTGGAAAAAAAATACAGAAAAGTATGCACCCCGCAATACATACGAAAAGTAATTGAATCATTCCGGGATGACCCTGTCCGGTTCCGCAAACCAGGCTATATCAAAACCGCCGACCAGAATTCTTATACGGTATCCGATCGCCTTTCGAAAATTGCTTTAATTGTTACGGACCGACACTCCATTCATCATGTGCGGGACAGGGGATACGTCGAGGCGCCGGTTCGGATCAAATCTATTCTTGAGACTCTAAAGCGAACAAATATCTTTGAGCCTGCCTGCCCCATGGATTTCCCCGAAAAATATCTCACCTCGGTACATGACCCTGCTTATGTTCGCTATTTCAAGCGTGTCTGTGAAAAGCTCGGGGCGGATTCTTCCGTGTATCCCTATGTCTTTCCGATCAGAAACCAGGCTCGCCCGCCGTTGGAACTGGTTGTGCGGGCAGGCTACTACTGTATTGACACCTTTACCCCATTGAGCCGGAACGCGTACCTGGCCGCCAAAAGAGCCGTCGATTGCGCCCTCACCGCTGCCTCGAAAATACTCGAAGGAATGCGCCTGGCATACGCCCTCGTCAGACCGCCCGGCCATCACGCCGAACGCTGCGCTTTCGGGGGATTCTGCTATTTCAACAACGCTGCTGTTGCTGCTCAATATCTCTGCGACTATGGTTCGGTCGCAATTCTGGATATAGATTACCACCACGGAAACGGCGGGCAGATGATATTCTACAGCCGCTCCGATGTCCTGACAGTCTCCATCCATGGCAGGCCGGCGATCGCGTATCCCTACTTCAGCGGTTTTGCCGACGAACGAGGCGAAGGCCCCGGCATGGGCTATAATGTGAACTATCCTTTAGGCGAAAACATCGACGGCCGGGCATATATGCCTGTTCTGGATAAAGCCCTCGCTAACATCCGCCGTTTCAAACCCCGTTTCCTGATCGTCTGCCTCGGCCTGGACACCGCAAAAGGCGACCCAACCGGCTCATGGAGTCTGCTAAGCAAAGACTTCACGGAAATAGGAAAAACAATAGGCTCAATGGAACTGCCGACACTCGTCGTTCAGGAAGGCGGATACAACAACCGCTCCATAGGCTCAAATGCAAGAGCCTTTTTCGAAGGCCTGTGGAGGGCGGCGTTCCCGCGACAGATTCCTTCCGGTAAAAACATCAGCCTCTCGTCCAGGCAGAAACAATGACAGCAAACCTGAAGAAAACCTTACAGCAACGTATCGAACAAGCCGTTCGGGAGGAAGTAGCGATTGTCCCGTACAATCCCGAATGGCCGAAATTGTTTGAAGATGAGGCAAATTCACTTCGCGCCAAACTGCCAAAGTCGATAATCATCAGGATTGAACATTTCGGAAGCACCGCTGTACCGGGTCTTGCTGCAAAGCCGATTATCGATATGCTTGTCGAGGTCAGCAGTCTCGAGGAAACAAAAAAACAGGTTGTGCCGATACTTGAATCGCAGGGTTACGATTACTTCTGGCGGCCTGAGTTATTCGATGGGCCGCCCGTGTACGCCTGGTTTATAAAACGCGATTCACAAGGCAAACGCACACACCATATTCACATGATCGAAGCAGACTCAAAACTCTGGAACAGGCTTTATTTCAGAGATTATCTGTGCCGGTTTCCTGAGGAAGCCAGACGTTATAACAAACTAAAACGGGCCCTTGCAGAAAAATACCCCAATGACAGGGTCACATATACAAAAGGCAAAACCGATTTCATTGTCTGTGTTACTGAAAAAGCCAGGCAATATTACAACGAAACCTGAAAATGCTCTGCCACTGGGAAACGGATGATAATTGCTGAAAAGGAGGTTATGAAAATGGGATTATGGGAAAACATGAATCAGCGAATAAAAAAGTTTACCATTGTGGATGAAAAACTGGCTCAGGCTGCTGCAATGTCCCTGGCTTTTATCATAGCAAAGCTCATGCCGCGGATAATGGATTTAAGTATCTGGTGGTTCGTTGCGCTATTAATAATCTGCGCGATAAAGCCACTGTATGTGTTCTATATCAGGAAATAGCCTTTCCTTTTACCCGGCTACTGGTAAACAGACCACAAGTACATAACCTGCGGGCAGTTAAGCTCGTTGAGTGAATTTCTGGTGAACCTGAACAGGCTCGATGTCTCAGAACCGAGCAGCCTTGCCATCGAAAAAGGCTTCTGGTACTCGATAACCCTGGCATCTTTAATCCCCGCTAGTTCTTTGGCCTTTACGACAGCATCAGCGATATACCCGATCTCATCAATAAGTTTTTCCTGGACCGCCGAATCCGCGTTATAGATGCTGCCGTCCGCAAGCCGTTTAATGTCATTCGGGTCGATCATTTTCCTTCGCTCGGCTACAATACCTACAAACCTGTTATAGGCAGGGGTCAATATCCTCTCGTCGAGATACTTTTTCTGCTCCTCGGTTATAGGAGCAAATGGATTCGGCCAGGCTTTTTTGTCCCCTACGATCATAGTTACCGGCTGAATACCAAGTTTGTTTTCCAGCAGTTCCTTCAGTACAAACATCTGGGCGATAACACCGATCGAGCCGGTAATCGCCGTCGGCTCAGCAATTATCTCATCGGCAGCTACCGAAACGTAATAACCGCCCGAGGCAGCCACCTGCTGCATAAAAGCAACAACCGGCCTGTTCATCTTCCTGCGGTACTGCACCGCTTCATTATATATCCGGTCACTTGCCGCGATTCCCCCTCCCGGCGAGTTTACACGAAGTATAAGCGCTTTTACACTGCCGTCTTTTTCCGAGGCCTTGATTTGCTTTATGATTTTATCGGCGTTCTCGTCGTCAAGTACTCCGGCAACATTAATCACAGCGATCTTCGCTGATGACGGACCCGGCTGGATGACCTCTTCAATCAAAGTGCCTGCTTTGCCTGTGAGAAAAACCGCTGCCAGCGCAAAAAGCGCAAACAGCAGAACGATATTGGCTAGTACCGACAAGGCAAAAATGATTCTGCCGAGTATTTTCCAGATGGATATTTTCTTTCGCGGTATGTTGCCTGCCCCGCCCTGCTCATCCCGCGGGGCGCCCTGGGATTCATTTGTCAGGCCGTTTTGTTCATTGTAATCCATTTTGCCGCCTTTCAAATAAGGATTTTGCGTTAAACTGTGCCTGCCATTATAAGCACAGAGGCGGTGTGTGTCAACGGGAACATCGGCACGAGAGCTTGACAGGCTGTGATAAGCCTCTACAATGTCGAGACATGGCTTCACATGAAGCAAAAAAGAGGAAAAAGAAAAAGGGTAATGTTGTTACAGACTGGCTGCTGTATGCTGCGCTTCGCGTTCTGCTGTTGGTGATTGGCATGTTCAGCGTCGATCGCAATATGAAAACAGCCTGTTTCCTGGGCAGGGTTTTGTGGAACCATTATCATCGCGGCAGAAAGCGTGCCATCGACAACCTTCGCGCAAGCTATCCGGACAAAGACCGGGCATGGCATGAGCATGTCGGGCAAAGGAGCTTCGAGCATATTGCCATGCTGGCTATGGATATGATCCTGACGCCAGGCCTTGTCAAAAAGGACAACTGGCGACGCTACTCACGATTTACCAACTGCGAGCGGGCCAAGTGGATGATGAAAGAAGGCCGTGGTTTAATAATGCTGACCGGGCATTACGGAAACTTCGAGATTGTGGGCTATATGCTGGGCCTGTTCGGCTTTAATGTCTATAGCATCGCCAGGCCTTTGGACAATCGTTTTATAAACCGCTATATACTTGGCGTGCGCCAGCGAAAAGGCCAGAAAATTATCGAGAAAAAAGGCGCAGCGGAAATTATGGGTAATCTTGTCAATAAAGGCGCGACGATTTGCTTCATCGCAGATCAGGACGCCGGGAAAAAAGGCATCTTCGTCGATTTCTTTGGCCGAAAGGCAAGCACTTATAAGAGTATCGGCCTGCTGGCAATAACCAACAACATGCCGATAGGTGTAGGCACATGCAGGCAGGAGTATGGAAAATTCTTTTTTGATATTGAAGTTAATCGAATAATCCTGCACGAAGAATGGACAGACAAAGAAGACCCCCTCGGTTATGTCACGCAGGAATATAACAAGGCCATTGAAGAAGGGATTCGCCGGGACCCCACACAATACTGGTGGCTGCATCGAAGATGGAAAACCAGGCCGAAAGAACAAAAGAATGATTAACCAACCCTCAACAAGCCCCCGCGCAAACGACAGGATCAACCCGCCGCCTGTTCTTCATGTAATATAACCTCAAAAATGATTCTTCTCGGTCAAAAAACCGCTAAAATCACAAAAAAAAATATTTCTTATACCACAATGGCTGTCTCAAACGTTATATAAATGACCGGCGCGCGTTGGAAAAGGATCGGCTTGATGCAGGACAGGTTACTTGTATTGAGATGCAGGCAAGGAAACAAAGAAGCCCTGCGCCGCATATACGAAAAGTACCGGGATTATTTGCTTATCCTGGCCGTCGCTCTTTCGCATGATGTAAATCTGGGTGAAGATGCCGTTCACGATGTCTTTGTCAGCTTCGCTGAAAGGCAGGATAAATTTGAGCTGACCGGCAGTCTCCGGGCCTACTTGGCAACATGTGTTGCAAACCGAACTCGTGATCTGATGCGCAGACGCCAGAATAAAGACCTTTGCCTTGATCAGGATTGCTGGGCAGTATCACCTTCACCCGAACCAGGCCGCAGGATCATATATAACGAGCAGCTGCAGCAACTGAGTTCGGTATTATCCGAACTGCCTTATGAGCAGAGAGAAGTGATTGCACTGCGTATCTATGGGCAGATGCGTTTCAGGGCTATTGCCAGATCATTGGATGTGTCTGTAAATACTGTCAGGGGCAGATACAGGTATGGAATCAATAAACTGCGGTCCATATTGAATATTGAGGCAGACAAATGAGGCCGGCAAAAAAAATAAAAAAGCTATTCGTTAAATCAAATGTCACAGTCGATTCAGAACTGGATGACAGAATCATGACCGCTGCTCTTCTGGCATTCGAAAAACACGAGAAAACCGATTTCGCTAAACTTCAGCCGAATATATGGAGAACAATTATGAAAAGTAGAATAACACAATTTGCTACTGCATTGGTGATAATAATTGCTGTGATTTTAGGATTGAACATTATTGGTGGTCCGAACAAGTCTGGCCGCGTCTTTGCTAGTGTCATTCAGCAAATCCGCAATTCCCGTACAGTAACATTCACCACAGAGGTTCAAATGGGACAGCAAACTGTGCAGATAGAAAATGCTCGCAAGGAGCCCGGACTTACGCGAACGGTTATGCCCGGTGGTTTAATTTTAATAAGCGATTTGACTCAAAAAAAGGCAATATCTATCAACCACCAGGAAAAACAATATACTGAAAGAAACCTTGAAAATGCACCAGCCGATCAGACACAGGACTTCTTTGAACATATGAGGACACTTCCAGGCAAAGCAAACGAAGTACTTACAAAGAGGGAAATGGATGGTCGAATGGTCCAGGGCTTCCGCGTAATTGAACACGGGATTGATGCCACTTTCTGGGTTGACATCCAAACGGGTGATTTGGTCCGCGTGGAAGGCCAATTCCCAAATGCTCCAAACACTCGCATTGTAGGGAAGGATTTCAAGTTTGATGTTGAGCTAGACGATGCGATTTTTAGCCTTACACCCCCTGATGGTTATACATCCAAAGAACCACCAAAAATTGACAGATCTGAGGTTAACTGTCAAGACTTAATAAACTTATTGCGATGGTGGGCAACAAATGTCGAGGGGGGAGTGTTTCCTCCAAGTCTTGAACCGGCAGAGTTTGCAAAAGTAGGCAGTGAGATGAAAAAAGAGGGCAAAGTATCGGAGTTTGGGGGACCGAAAGATGAGAAAATGCAACAGATGATGAAATTGACTCGTGGAATACAGTTTGTGATGATGATGAAGCCGGAGAATGACTGGCATTACGCCGGTGATGGCGTAGAACTTGGAGATGCTGATACTGCAATTTGCTGGTATCGTCCCCAAGGCTCACAAACATATCGTGTTATCTACGGCGATCTCAGTTTTGTTAAGGATGTTGCACCAGAGGATTTGCCGGAGTAAATCAGTCAACGAAGCATCAAAATTTATTACAGAGGCCGGGTTTTTTAGCTCGACCCTTTTCATATCTTTTCCACAAAAAGCCACTAAAATTACAATAAATTTTGATTTTCTTTATACCCCAATATACAGCTTGGTTGTTGTATAAGTAACAATCGATTGTTTTGTATTGAGGAAAGTAGCTTATTGATGTTGGAAGACAAGCTAATCATATACCAGTTCAATCGTGGTAACAGGGAAGTGCTGCGGCAAGTCTATGAAAAGTACAAAAAAGACTTGCTGACATTAGCTGCTGTTCTTTTATATGATAGAAATGCTGCTGAAGATGTTGTGCAGGACGTTTTTGCCTCTTTTATTGAATCCGCTGAAAAATTTCGGCTTACCGGAACTCTAAAAGGCTATTTGGCGGTTTGTGTTGCCAACAATGTGCGTAATAGGAATAAAGCAAGGCAGCGACATCAAAGTGTTGGGCTGGATGAGGTAGAGCCTGCTGTCTCAGATTCAGAAAGGCCGGATTTTTCTGCGATGTTCAGTGAAGATTTGCAGCGATTGGCGTGGGCACTCACTCAACTGCCTTATCAGCAGCGGGAAATATTGCTTTTGCATGTGCATACCGGAATGAAATTTGGGGAAATTGCAAAGTTAAGCGGAGAGTCAATTAACACCCTAAAGGGTCGATACCGGTATGGATTAGATAAGTTGCGCTTCCTGTTAAATAGCAGGGTAAAAAATGAAACCGGCTGACAACATACATAAGTTGATTAAGAAATTACAGATTGAACCAGGCCTTGACATGGATAGGAAAGTTCATATCCGTATCACGAAAGCACTGGAAAAATGGAAAAAGACAAAGCCGGCTGGTTCAAAGCCGAATATATGGAGAACAATTATGAAAAGCAGGATAACCAAACTTGCCGCAGCAGCAGTAATAATTATTGCAATACTTATCGGCATAAATCAGTTTGGTGGCTCGATTGGTGGAGGTTCGGTTGTTTGGGCGGATGTTCTTAAACAAATTAGCGAATTCAGGCCTTATGTTTGCAAAATGACTTTTGATTATGATGGTGACAGACCCAGTGATATATACACTGTTATGTATATGTCACGTTCCAGACGGCGGGAAATCAGGGATGAAGGCAGGTTGATCCAGGTTTTTGATATGTCTCAAAGACCGGTAAGGATCCTCACTCTTTACCCTGAACAGAAATTTGCCAGGGAAACATTGCTGCTTGATAGAGGCCCCACAAAAGATCCGGATATGTTGCGAATAATTGCAGGACGTCAGAATGGAACTGAAGAAGATCTCGGTTTAGCTAAGATTGACGGAAAAACGGTCAGAGTATTTCATTCACCAGATAAATACAACGAATTCACTGTCTGGATAGATGTTAAAACCTCTCTGCCGGAGCGGGTAGAGATTCGACAGCCAACATCCAACAGAATGATTATCATGGAAGAATTTGAGTTTGATGTTGAGTTTGATGAATCGCTTTTCGAAACGACCGCGCCGGAAGATTATGCCGCGGATAGGGTTGAGATGGCAGGAAAAGAGTCTTTAATCAAACAGGAGGATCTTGCTGAAAAAGCAGACTTTGAGGCTTATGTTCTTTCAACCAGACCAACCTGGACAAAAGAACCGCGTGTTATGGAAGTGTCGAATGTAATGGGTATTGGTGACGATATCTATATGACCTTTGCTGTTGCCGATGATGGCCGCCATGTTGTTTTAATGCAGTCGCAAATGATGAGCAAAATGCTTTTAAGCAAAATAAGGACCGGTGAGTTGGTTTACACTTCGAGTAATGGATTGAAAGTTTATAGAGGCGGACCTGAAAAATGGTATTCCAATATTCTGCTGGAAAGTGTAGGTAATATACTACCTGATAAACCATCGCCAGATCGCACAGGATGTGCTATTGAATCACCTTCCGGTGCAGTAATACTTATTGCTATCAATGGTCCTATCAGTGATGACGAACTCTTTGATGCTGTTGAAAGCCTAGTTCCAGCAAAAGAATATAAAAAGTGATAACTGATAAGAAAGCAAACTATGAAGTTAAGAAGCCAGCGGGTTTTGGTGTTGACGCTAATAACGTTAGTCTTCTCTGGTTGTAAATCCAACCCTTCCGCAGATACAGCCTTACCTGCCACAGGGGAAGTGGACTCGAGTGATCTCCCCAATAAGCATACTGACAACGATAAAGGGAAGCTTTTGGATATGGCAATCAAATTAAGCGGCCAGAATTTATCTGCTGATGAGCAAGATGCTATATCAAGAATGTTTAGTCTGAACGAAAAAGACTTACTCAAAGGGCTGGGCATATTCCTTGAGCTTTCAGATGGATATTATCCGAACAGCCTGGACACCAAAACAGTGCTTATGGAATCAGACAAGTTAGCAAAGAAAAAAGGCTGGTCACCACAAAGCGGGGAAACCAGGGGAAAAATTCACGACCTCTTTTTTGCGTCAGCCTTTTATAAAAAACTGGCAAGAGAAAAAAAAGACGTGGTTTATTACGGCAATAAGGTCAAAGTTGAAGACAGCGATACCATCCTGATTCGCTGGAGAATCTCTAAAAATCAGTACAGGGTAATATATGGCAATTTGACGACAGAAAATATTCCAATAGAACAATTGACGGAACTGGAAGCAACAATTTCTAAATAACAACAATATCAAAAAGTAAACGTAAAAGGCCCGCTGTGAGGCGGGCCTTTGTGTGCGCCGCTAATTGTTGTTTATGGCTGGGTGTACTCCAAAGGAGCAGGCTCAAGGTCGTTACCGGCAGTCTCGCTTGGTTTTTGCTGTTTTTCCAGTTGCGCAGCCTTTGAGATCAGGCCTGTCAGTTCAATTACATCAGGCTGATTTTTAATTTCACCGCTGAAGGCACCCGCATGCTCAAGGACTGTTTCAAGTTTCGCATCTTTGGCCCAGTAGCTTTTGCGTAGTATTTCCGCAAATTCGCCGACTACAGCGGCAAGCTTGAAGCTGTCGCTTGATTCAGCCAAATCTTTGCTGAAATCCTTTGTTGAAAAGCTGCTCTTGAATTCGGTTACCTGTCGTGTTTCCGGATGCTTATAGCGAACGTATGTCGTCGCCACCGTGCCTGTCTTATCAGGCCAGAGCTTTATTTCGTAAAGTGCTGTCGCCGAATGGCCCGCGCCTATTTCACCGCCGTCCCATTTGTCGTCGCGGAACTTGTCGTCGGGCACATCGCGGTTCTCATAGCCGATCAGGCGGTAGCTCCTGACGACATCCGGGTTGAAATCGACCTGAATTTTGACATCGCGGGCGACGACCTGGAGCGTGCCGGTAAGGTTATCCTTAAACAATCGCTCGGCAGCGGTGATATTGTCGATATAGGCATAGCTGCCGTTGCCCTTGTCGCCGAGGCGTTCCATGAGGACGTCGTTGTAGTTGCCCATCCCGAAGCCGAGCGTTGAAAGTGTTACGCCTTTTTCCGCCTTTTCTTTGATCATCTCGAAGATGCTCTCAGGCCCGGTCCTGCCGACGTTCGCCACGCCGTCCGAGCAGAGTATGACGCGATTGATGGAACCAGCGGTATAGACGGCATCAGCCATGTCGTAGCCGATGCGGATGCCTTCTTCGGCATTGGTTGAGCCTTCCGGATGCAGTGATTCGATAGCGGCAATGATCTGGTCTTTCTGGTCAAGCCCTTTATGATCGAGGATTTTTCTTCCCTGTGTGCCGTAAACAGCAATGCCGATCCTGTCGTTTGCTTTAAGCCTTTCGACGAGCATTCGCAGCGATTTCTTGACCAGCCCAAGGCGGTTTTCGCGGCTCATCGAGCCGGATACATCGATGACAAAGGTCAGAACAGCAGGCTTGCGATTCTCTTCCGCGATTTTCTGGGCCTTTAAGGCAACGCGGAGCAGGTGGGAGTTTTTACGGCTGCTGTCAAATTGCCACGGCGCAGCTTCGGTATAAACCGCAAATGTGTCCTTCTGGGGAGCAGGATAACCATAATCGAAATAATTGACGAATTCCTCAACACGCACCGCGTCGTTCGGAGGCAGATTGCCTTGGTTAAGATATTGCCTGGCGACGGTATAGCTGCCGGTGTCAACATCCGTAGCGAAGGTTGAAAGATGATCGTCCTCGGTATCGATAAATGGGTTTACGCCGTAGTTTTTGAAGAACATCGCGTCAACAGCCTCGTCATTGGGTGGCGTTGTCCCGCCGTGTGCCATCGGGTATTGCCCGGGTTCCGCAGGCTGCAAACACAAATTAGATGACAGGGCTTTGCCGCGGGACATGGCTTCACTCAAAGTAGCATCAGCGGCAACTTCGTAGCCGAGTTTATACATGTCAGCATTTCCTGCTCTGCCTGCTATCTTAGCTTCTGATTTATCTCCTCCTAATGCCAGCACTTGTTTTTTGGCATCTTCAATGATTTGGGGTCTTTCCGGCGCCGGCACCGAGGCGGGTGGCGCTTTAGCAACTAATTCTGCTTCTCTTTGAGTGTACTGTAGTTCACAAGGCCGGAGGTTTCCAGCAGACGGTGTATCTGCGGTTTTGCCGCTGGCAACTATTATTGGTGTTGTGCTTTGGGTTTTATTAAGGTGCGTCAGAGTGAAGAATACCGCTACTGCTGCGATGATGAGGATCGATGCAGCAAGAGCAAAAGTAGTTTTCCAGTTGAATTTCATGGCATTATCCCTTTCTTCTCCGGGCTGGGTGTGTTGGAGTTGATTCAGGGCGCTGTCTATCAGTGAATTCCTGAAGTTCTGGCACGGTTCGTCTGAATCGCCTAGCTGCTTTATCAGCCGGGAGATATTCTTTTCAAGATTTTTATTTTTGCGTTTCATTTTCATTACCTCTGATTTGAGGAGGCTCTATATTCAATAACTGCCTTTTCAGGGCAGATCTCGCACGGTACAGCAGGCTGTGCACAGCCTTTTCGGTTTTTCCCATTTTCCCAGCAATGTCTCTTGCGGAAAGGTCGTCGAGATATTTTGCCCTCAGGACTGCCTGGTCAGCGGCATCAAGCCGGTTTAACGCAGCCCGGACCATTACAGCCGTCTCCTTTCGCTCAAGTATTTCATCGGGCAGAGGTTGTTTGTCTATGGCATGGAGGTATGTTGTTATGTCTCCGTCGAGCTTCGGGGCCGCTGCTCGTTTTCTTGCTTCCAGCGCCAGGTTGTTTTTCGCTATTCCAAAGAGCCACTGCTGGGGGCTGCCTCGCGACGGGTCGTATCCTGCCTTGGCTTTTACAGCGTCGAAGATCGTTTTTTGCGTCAGTTCTTCCGCCAGTGAAAAGTTGGGCCGGCGTTTCATAAACATGGCGTACAGTATTGGAATCTGCTCGTCGAGAAGGTTACGCCATGCGTCAGGACAGCCTTGTGCAATTTTTTGCCACTCTTGTTTTGCCGTGTTGTCTAACAATTTTCGGGATATCCTTTTCTGGTACCAGCTTTCACTATTATTATGCGCAGGCAGATGGAATTACTCACGATTTTTTCAGAAAAGTCAACCTCCAGACTCTTGACTCTGCCCCAAAGACTAATTTTATGCCGGCACTTGGACAAATACTTGAGAACTATCGATTTCCCTTCGCACAATCTTTTTGTGCTATTTTTTGCTTTGTGTTCCCCTCACAACATCCCCTTAGCCTGAACAAACAGCCGGTTTAACTTAACTTCAATAACATTCCACACTGTATAAGGGTCAAGACTGTCATACCCGTGCACAAGAACGTTGCGAAAGCCTATTATGTTCCTGTGCTCAGATATTTTCTCCGCCATAGCAGGATTTATCCTGTCAAGCTGAGCTATCGCCTCTCCGATTATTTGCAGTTCCCTTTCAACTGCCGAACGAAAGGCCCTGTCATTTTTATAATTTTCTACTGTTTTACCCTTTGTAAAATCGAGCAGAAACTCACAGCAGTCGATAATATCATACAGATACTTCTGCGGATCATGAAACGGCATAAACCCTCCTTCTTGTCTGATTCACCCTTTTTATAAAATAAGGGTTTCTAAGACCCCCGGGCTCGACAAGATCAACAGGCCTGCCGAAAAGCTTTTTCAATTCCTCAAGCAACGCGAAAAAATTGTCAAACCGGTCTTCCTTTACCGTCTCATCAAAATGCACAAGAAAATCAATATCGCTTCTGTCTTCGTCAAAATTATCCATCGCCGCCGAGCCGAAAACATCAAGTTCCGCAACCCTGTACTGCTTACAAAGCTCTATCAGCCTGTCCCTGTTCTGTTCTATTATCCGTGTCATAATTTATCTTTATACCTGATACATCCGATTCATGTCAAATTGAAGTTTTTTCGCTTCAAATCATAAAGACAATAAAGCTATCGATCTGTGCCCTGAATAGCCGTTTTCATCCGGCGCACGTTCACCCGAATGCCGACCATATCTAAAATCTGCTGCTGCCAAACTTGAACTTCTTAATTAAACTCTGCAAGATGTTTTTGGGTTCATCATCATTCGAATCGGAGATTAAGTCCGTGCAAATTATTTCTTGCTCCGTTGGGGATATAATTATCCTCCTTTGTACTGCATCTTTCCCCTTTGACACCGCTAACTCAACATTCCAGATAATCGAAATAAGTTTGCCTGAAAATGAATAAGGACCATTTGGAAGCTTGACACGAAAATCACTATTTCCAAATGAACCTGGATTGTCAAATCTCAAAGTCTCAACGATGCCAGTATCTTTTGTCCCCTTTCCTTCAGTTCGCCAGAACAATGATAGTTCAAGAAAATCAGAATTGCTGTCTAATTGCCATTCCACTTGGCCCTGTATTTCTTCGCAGGGCTTAAAAGCCGTTCTATCGTCCCTTAATTTGATATTGAGATTGCTCATTTCTATTCAATCTGGGCTGGTGCTACGGTTAGCTTAAAATTTTCTTTTACATCAGGCCGCGAATCAATAACGCCGTGAACCTCTACTTCCCATATAACCTTATTGTTTTCTGCTTCAAAAGAGTGCATTGAATTACTTGGAATGGCAAAACCAACTTCACCAGAAGGAATCTCCCGCTTATTCTGTGTCGAATAAATTCCCATCTTAAAAAATGTGTTTTCGTCGGGATATTTTTCCTTCTCCCGATTCCTTGCTGTTTCAATGCCTTTTAAGAAAATTTCAAGATACCGGATCAAACTGGTTCTGCCGCTAAAGTTCCATTTCAATAGCACAGTACCACCAAGCGGTATTACAGCACTGCTCAGGGTAAGTGTTGGCCTCGGATTAAACAGCGCAAGCAGACAAAGAAAGACCAGCCAAATAAGGCCGGCGCCTATGATCATAAATGGGACAAAAAATAAAGTTTTGAACAAATTGCCCGTTCCATTCTGCCATTCCTTAATGATGTCAAAGATGAATACCGAAACTATTCCATTCCAGAATGCTGCAGCAGCTATACTAAACACAAGTCCTGCCCATGGCGATTTCGACTTTATAACTACCGCTCCCGCAGGCGTGTTTGAAACAGGTATAACGCGCGTCATCCTCTTAGTTTTGGGCTTGGGCAACCAATTTACTGCTGTTGATTTATCCTTTGACCAGTTCTTAATTACCCAGATAAGCCCGCCTATGCCTATAGCCACAAATGGCAAAGGAAATAACGCCCAAAAGAACCCATAATGAAGCCCTTTGTGAAGAACTGCTTCTGATGGATTCTCAGGATTTACAAAACATACTGGATTTTGTGCCTTTTTATACTGCCTGACCACCTTTGCCTTGCTTTCATAGCCACTTGATGACCCACCCGTGAAATCATATCGATCAGACTCGTATGTTTTCCCATCAAACTCGTACTGATAAACAATATCAATACTGTAGGTTATCGAGTCACCGCCTTCATGACTGCTGACCTCTGCAGAGACAATCTTGCAAGGTGCCTGAGGCCAGTTTTGGGCAGTTATCACTTTTATAATTGGTCGAATACCAAATACATATAGCAGCACAGCGCCAACAATGGCGAAGATGGCAAAAAATATAAGCCCAACGATTTTGCCTGTTTTTTCTTTAACAGCCTGTTGTCTGGTTATTGAACCCATTGTTTTTATTTGGCCCTGAAAAAGCGGCTGCTATTTTATCCAAAGCTGCCTGTTTTTAAAACTCTTATCCTGACCAAAAACAAAGAACTACATCACCTACAGACTCCCGACTCCAAACCCCCGGCCCCAAACCCCCAAACCCCCCCCACGTTTAGCCCAAAACAAAAAACAAAAAACCAAAACCCAAAAAGGTTGAATACCCCCACCCAATTTTAGCCAAAAAAACCCACGTACATAAAAACGGTAAAACCGGATTA
>JBDRHL010000191.1:0-4439 GCA_043816955.1 Planctomycetota bacterium
TAAATAATCTCGGCCAGATTGTGGGATATGCTTATACGGCATCAGAGCAATGGCATGCGACCCTGTTTGACCCGACAGGAGCGGGTAATAATATCGATCTTAACACCCTCATAGATCCTTCACTTGGCTGGGAACTTCTCATGGCAACAGCAATAAATGACTCCGGCTGGATAGTGGGCGCAGGATCTAATCCGGCAGGCAAAACCGAAGCGTTTCTGCTCAAGCCGATCCCAGAACCCCTCACACTGGTGATGATAGCTGCAGGCACCTTTTTCCTGCGCCAAAAATACCGGTAAGAAAACCTGCCCCCTCGGAAAAAGTTCTGTTCTTTTATGATAATTTCATCCTGCCCTGTTAAATCCCCCAATCGCCCCCAAGATACTCCCTATACGAGCCAACCGAACACAAATCTGTCTATACGCTCTTGCCCATATGGAGATTCAAGCACTGCTTTATCCTGGGGATCAACGCTTGGAATTCTCACCAGCTTTTGGCACAGATCAACTACTTCACCTGCCACAACCGTTTTCTGTATCACTTACAGATCATAATATAACTCATACTCATCAGATTTCATCACGCACCTGTGGAAATGTCAAGAACATCACTGACAGCCGGAAAATAAAATATTGCAAAAAACACTCAAATCTGTTCTCTTATCTATCCGGTACCATACGGATAAGATTATGTTCGATAACCTCGACTTTTCAATATCAGGCACCCCGATGCACCTGAACATTGTTCTGGTCCTCGGAATCCTCGTTCTGGGCGGAACAGCCGCGGCCAGGATCTGCAAGGTATTTCACTTTCCACGCGTCGTCGGATACGTCATCGTCGGCATACTTGTCGGCAACTCCGGGTTGAATCTCGTCCCACTGGAAATGGTCAAATCACTCAAGCCGTTCACAATGTTTGCCCTTGGAATCATAGGATTTATGATCGGAGGTGAACTGCGATACGAGGTCTTCAAAAAATACGGCAGGCAGTTTTTCATCATTCTTTTCTCGCAGGGACTTGCTGCATTTTTCCTTGTCGCGATTACTGCTGCCCTGGCAGGATGGTTTTTCACCAGCCAGTTGCGACCCGCCATAGCCGTAGCCCTCGTTCTTGGTGCGATAGCCTCCGCTACGGCTCCTGCCGCAACTGCAAATGTACTGTGGGAATACAAAACCAAGGGGCCTCTTACCGCAGCGGTACTCGCTATTGTCGCTTTGGACGATGGCTTGGCTCTGCTGCTCTATCGCGCCGCAGCTACCACCGCCCAGGCTATCCTCGGAACAGGCAATGGTCCCTTTCTTACTACTACTGCAATCCTCGCAGGTGAAATAATCGGCTCCGTCCTGCTCGGACTGGTAACTGCTGTCGTCCTTTTTTATCTTCTCAAAATCGTAAAAGCGGAAGATATAGCGCTTACATTCACCATCGCTGCCTTGCTCCTCGTCGTCGGCATCACAATGATACCTGACATAGACCCGATACTGCCCGCAATGACTTTTGGAATCACAATTGCCAACCTTGCTCCCAGAAGGAGCAAAACCGTCTTCGGGCTTATTGACAAATTCTCTCCGCCTATCTACATCGTTTTTTTTGTCCTTGCGGGCGCCCACATGGAATTTGCACGCCTCAACGCCTGGCTGATTGCAATGGTCGCACTTTACTCCCTCTCTCGTGCCGCCGGGAAAATCTTCGGAGCATGGTTCGGTGCAGCATATTCCAAAGCCCCGCAGACTGTCAGAAAATTCCTCGGAATATGCCTCCTGCCACAAGCCGGTGTAGCAATCGGACTGGCTATCCTCGCCGGCCAGCAGTTCAACTCCGAAAGCGGACACATGATTATCCTTATCGTCATGTCCGGAACTTTCCTCATGGAAGTCCTCGGACCGCCTCTGGTCAAGCTCGGTGTAAGGTACGCAGGTGAAATCGGCCTGAACATTACCGAGGAAGACCTCATAAAAAATCTCTCAGTCGGAGATGTCATGCAGAAAAAGCCCCCTACTATCCCTCACGATTACTCTCTAAAACAAATTCTTGATGTCTTCAGTTCCACACAGGACAGCTACTATCCGGTGGTCGACAGTGAAAACAAAATCGTCGGGGATATTACAATCAAAGGCATTAAGGAAACAATGGCAAACCAGGAATTCGCAGGCTGGCTGCTTGCCTGTGACATAATGGATCTGCCAACCGACAAAACTGTCCCCGCAGAATCGCTCGAACATATACTTGAAAAAATGACTAAGCTGAACATCGAGACAATCCCCGTCGTCCAGGCAATCGAAAATGACACGCTGCTCGGCGTACTCGACGCAAGAGCCGTAAACAGAAAAATAAGCGCTGAAGTCCTCAGTAAACACCAGCAGGCCGATAGCCTTTAGATCTAGCCTGGAATTTGTTTTGACTTATTTGCCTGAACCTGTCATCATATCATTCATAATCATCCGCCTTGGCAGGAGCTGACCAATGAAAAAATTTCTTCTAACAACTGTGGTTCTGTTTACACTTTCAACCTTCTGCCTCGCTGAACCTCCCTCCCTCAAGGACAAAAAGATAATAGCCTTCGGCGGAGGAGGCCCGGGCGGAATACCCGATATAGCTTTCCTTCACGACAATATTACAAAAATGGAAACTGCCCTGCCCGTTGACGGCATCCTCATCAGCGCAAATCCTACAATAGATGGCACGTACATCTACTGGGCAGATGCCTGGTTCGGCTCCCGAAAATTTTCTCTTACGGATTTCGAGCCGCTCATCAAACTCCTTCAGGACACAAAACCGCAAAAATTCACCGCCAACTACCTCCGCCTCAACACTCTGCCCGCAGATGTCGACTGGTTCGATGACGACTCCTGGGCTGCGATACTAAACAATGCGCAAATCGCCGCCACAATTGTCCACCAGGGCAGGCTCGCCGGAATCTTCCTCGATACAGAACAGTACCTTTCCGCCAGTGGAATCGCCCCGTTTTCATATAATGCCCAGAAGCAGCAGAATCAGCATACCTTCGAACAATACCAGCAGAAGGTTAAAGAACGGGCAGCACAACTGATTAACACTTTCGCAGCAGCATGTCCGGGCATAAACATCGTCCTTACTTTCGCTACCAGCGCAGTCAGCCATGAAATAGGACACAAAGGACAACTGCCCCTCACGGCAAGCTCAATGCCCTTCATGCCCGCTTTCGTTGACGGCCTCCTCGCACCCAATATTAACGCCAACATCTACGACGGCTACGAAAGGTCCTACACCTACATGACTCACAAACAATTTGCAGAGGCAAGGCAGATTATCAAAAACACTGGCGCACGTCTCAGCAACGACACTAAAAACTATGAAAAACTAAAAACCGCTTTCGGAATCTGGCCTGCCGCATCAGAAGATCAGGCAAAATTCAATCAGCAAAATGTACTCAAAAACACATTCACCCCGAAAGATATCGAACATGCTGTAAGCTTTGCTCTCGAAGAATCAGACGGCCTGGTCTGGATATATCTCGGCGGCACCCCGGTATTTCACAATTTCAATCTCTCACAAAAATATAAAACCGCTATCACAAGAGCAAAACTCCCACATAAGCATGATTATATCCCTTTTCATGAAGCCCGCAAAAAACCGGAAAAACACGGCATAATTATCGAGGCAGAAGACATGAATCCTGTAAAACTTTCCGGCAGCGGTGACATGGAAATACTCGACTCTGAAATCGGACTTCAGAGCTGGGGACAGCAGGGCAAAATGGTTGCCGTCGTTACCGGTATCAACGCAACCGGCACCGTACGATTCACTTTCCCAAACGCCATCGAAAACGGCAGCTATGCCCTCAGGCTCCGCCTTCAATACCCAAACGAAAAGCACACAACCACATTCCAGTGGCGAGATGGCCTGATCGAAAACGCAAAAGGCTCTGTCATACCGCTTCGCAACTGGACCGCCGTCCGAATGGGAAACAAAGCCAAAGGCACCTGGGTAGGCTATGCAGGCTGGACCTGGGTCCAGCTATATGCGAACAAAAAATTTAACAACGTCGCACCCAACGAGTATTTCATCGAAATCAAGGACGACAACAATCTAACCTACAACTTCGTCTACCTCGACCAGGCCGAACTGGTGCTGAATAAATCAGCCTCCCCCCAAACCGAACCCGACGCGAACACTCCTCACATGCCGCGACCTGCAGAAAGTGAGTAATCAGCTTTTTACTCAACTTGATTATATGAAAGTGCGTCTCCCTGCGGGTAGAATACCCGCTAAAAAGGCATTTTTCTCGAAAGGAGACGGGAAATTATAGCATTTGACTCCCACCTGACTTCAACATTGGGACACCCAGTCAATACAGCAGGTCGTAGAGCATTTGTTGCTCAGCATCCATTTTCAGCAAAACATGCTGCACCTCCGGATCATTTGGTAATTCAAAACGCAGCTCATACATCGTTTGTGTCAGT
>JBDRHL010000192.1:0-2054 GCA_043816955.1 Planctomycetota bacterium
AGGTAAGGATTTTGAAAAGGAATTTGATGTATCTGTCAGTACTTTGGTATTGTCAAAAATGGAAGACAGCAATAATTCAAAATACAAAAAGCTCGAAAAGGTGTGGGACCTAATCGGCGTCCCTGTGAAGTTTGATGAATACGTGCAAACCGAGGTAAAAGAATTTCTGAATGAATAATTTGAATATTGAAATGTTAATGCAGTGTCCCTGTAGCGGCGACGGCGGCGCTAATCCGTTATTACTACTTGCCGTATTTGCAGGAGCATGGCTTTTGTTTAACTGGATAAAAACGTTAATAAAATCTAAAGGAGTCTCGTTTATGAATAAGGCAATGAAAATTATTATTGTTGTCGCTCTAATTGTGATTGTCGGCATCGTGATTGCCATTAAACAACAAGGAAAAACACCAATTTCAGAGCAAGCTACGGTGGCAAACTCAGAATCAGTTGCTACACCCAAAGATGCCTTTGACCACTCACAGGTTTCTCCTGAGGCACAAAGCATTCCTAAGCTTGTGGATTTAGGGGCTGGTAAATGCATTCCATGTAAAATGATGACCCCTATTCTTGAAGAGTTAAAGACGGAATATCAGGGCAGATTGAATGTCACCTTTATAGATGTTTGGGAAAACCCGGATGAAGCCAAAAAATATGGCATAAAAATGATCCCTACGCAGATTTTTTATGATTCCTCGGGTAAAGAGCTGTTCCGACATGAAGGCTTCTTCTCTAAAGAAGATATACTGGCCAAATGGAAAGAGTTTGGAGTTAACCTTTCTGGACCGATGAGTATGCTGCCTGTATTTGAGAAGTTTGAACCAGCCATGAAGGACACTCGCCCCAAAGACCGGGTTTGCTATATGTGTGATGGGGACATCAACCCCAAAACAATGGTAACGGTAAAAACAGAGAAAGGCGATGTGCGGCTTTGCGGTCTCCATTGTTATTTCATTATGTATTCCTGTCTGACAGAGGACAAGACCGATTTTGAAAAGAAAGTAACGGTGACGGATTTTATCTCCGGAGATTCCGCTACACTGACGGATGCATTTTTTCTGTCGAGCATCGACAAACAGGGGCGTCCGGTCATTCATGCCTTTGCCACTGCTGATGCGGCCAATCAGGCCAAACAGACCTCCGGCGGCAATGTGATCGGCTTGGAGGCACTTAAGCAAAGTGAACTATCTCATCGTTGTGGTTTCTGTGATCGGGCATGCTATCCACAAGATGCAGCGGAGGTTATTGTGGACGGTGGTATCCAAACATGGGGCTGTTGTTCGCATTGCGCACTCGGCGTCGCTGCAAGAACGGGAAAAGATATCGAAGTTCATGAAAAAGACCGCCTAACCGGTGAGCCGATTGTCGTTAAGACGATTAACGGCAGCATAGCCTCGCTTGAGCCGACAACCGCTGTTGCCTGGTTCGGTCAGCGTCAAAAACAAGATGGAACATGGAGCAGCTCGGCAGGTTGCTTTCATCAGGGCTTCTTTACCAGCGCTGAGACTCTGAAACAATGGGTCGAGCAGAACCCGTATGAAACAGGAAAACTGATCAGCATCCATCAGGCCCTGGCTGATAAAATGAAACTATCTTCGGCACAGATACAGGGAGCCTGTAAAATCGGCGAATGTTCACCGAAATAAAATGAGTAGGAGTTCAATAATATGCAGGAATTATTTACACAATTGACTCGTGCGGTTGAGGGGACATGGTTTATAGCTGTTGCAGCCTCTTTTATCTGGGGCATCTTGAGCATATTGCTGAGTCCCTGCCACCTTGCCAGCATCCCTCTGATTGTCGGGTTTATTGATGAACAGGGTAAGATCTCTACCAAACGAGCATTCTGGATATCTACATTGTTTGCTATTGGTATCCTTATAACCATCGGAGCTATCGGGGCAATTACTGCCGCCGCAGGCAGAATGATGGGCGATGTCGGAAAATACGGCAACTACTTCGTAGCCTTGATATTCTTTGTGGTGGGGCTGCATCTGCTCGATATTATACCTATGCCTTTTTCGGGACCGGGGAAAGTCGGAATGAAACGAAAAGGA
>JBDRHL010000193.1:0-2311 GCA_043816955.1 Planctomycetota bacterium
GTCCACAGAACCGCTCTTGTTGAGGTCGGTACCATCACAGAAGTCAGGTTCGGTGCAATTTTCGTCCATCCAGTGTGAGGTAAAAATGGCGTAGTCATCGAAGTCCACATCACCGTCGATGTCAAAATCAACGTTCACATACAATTTACTGGTCTCAGTGTTTTCGTAATACTCCCAAACACAAGTTGCCGCAGGAAGATTTGCGTGGATATTACCACCGTCCTGTGCGAGGCTCCAGTTCTCTTGTGGTAAATTGGTGCCGGAAGTGCTTCCCAAACCCCTGTTTATACCCCAGGAGCCATTCATTGCAAACTTGTATTCAACACTTGTTGCCGTAGAGATATCACTTTCCCATCGCCAGGTATAGTCGGCAATGAGCGTCATTTCATTCTCGGCACCGGCGGGGTTCCAAGAGCTTCCGAACACTGCTGTCTTATCGCCCGGGACGTGCACAGTGTCATACGCGCTCAAAAGGCCTCTGGTTGTTGTGAAGCTCCAGACGATGCCAGTTGTCGTACCACCAGTACCAACTTCATTAATCCGCCAGTAGTAGGTTGTGTCGTTATCTAAAACGCCGGGGTCAAAGGTTGTAGCTGTCTGGTTGCCTCTGCCAGGCAGCACATTGGGGTCAGCGGCGTCGTTGACGTCGTTGTAATCGGTGCCGAAGTACACATCGTGAGATACTGCACCGTCCCCGGCGAGCCAGCTTAAGTCTACATTAGGACTGACGTTAGTTGCCCCATTAACCGGATCCGGGACGGCGGCCTTTGTTCCAATGCTACCACCATACCAGTAACAATATCCTTTGGCAGGAACAGTAAGCGTTACGCTGCCGCTTCCGTTAGAGGTGACGTTGGACGGCCGATCGCCAGGACCCCATGCTATTGCACGGTATGTTGTGTTTGGACTTGCTGTTATCGTTCCGCTGCCCGTAGTGCCAGCGCTGTTGAAACAGCCATAAACCAGCCCGTTGTTATTAAAAATAATGAGATTTGTTGTCTTATAAACGGTCCCGGTACCGCTAAAATTATAAATCTTTCTCGCCTCCAGAGCACGCCGGATATCAGGATATAATGAACTGTCAAACCAGTGAGGCCAAAATACACAAGGAGTCGGGGTAATATACATAATATAGCCGTAAGCCCTGGATTTCTGACTAATATCATCCGTGTCATGGTTGGCAACAAAACTTACTCCCTTGTTCGAGCAAAGACCAGCCCCATCCATGTCCGCAGCATTACCCTGCATTGAATAATAAAGCGGAAAATCCCATGCGTAATTACCCGTATAACTCATCCAACTCAGAATATTGCTCTTGCTGTCCCAGTATTCTCCTATGCAACTGCCGATAGTGCCGAATTCCTTGGCCATATCCCAGCTGTAATGCTTGACTGCATCCAGCCGAAATCCCGACACATTTCCCACTGTACTTTTCATCCAAATCGCCCAGTCCCTCTGGCCGTTAAACACATAGGGGTTCATATGAGCTACATCCTCGAACATAAGGTAGGGATAGCCATCACTATCCGCCGGGTCACCTGGATGAAAGCAGGAGCAATCCTTCTCGAAGGTGTGATGGACGTATTGAAACCGTTGCCAATATGTTTGTCCATTCCCTGGGTCAATACACGTTGATGTTGCGCCCGTCATATGGTTTGCTACGAGGTCCAGAAGAACATTACCACAAGCCGCGGCGGCTGCCTGCAGCTCTGAGAGACTTCCAAAACGAGTCTCAACCGTGCCTTTCTGGTTATAGTTGCCCAGGTCGTAATTGTCATATAAGTCATAGCCCATTGAGTAACCACCACTTGCGCCCTTTGTCGGAGGGGGGAACCAAAAATGTGTGAAGCCGGCAGATTTTAGTCCGGGAGCTTCATTCTTAATGGTATTGTACCACGTGCCTGCCCCCGGTACATCCCAGTAAAAGGCCTGGAATACGATACTGTCACTAGTAAGAGGGTCACCACCTGCAAATAGACTGCTGCCTGTAGTAGCAGAAACTATTAGAACAATTACAAAGGTTAAACCTGGCTTTCCCATCTTTCTCCTTTCATTCCAATAGAGACCCAATTAAAATCAAATATCCATCACAATCTGCTATTTTTAGTTTCAATGTCTGGAAAGGATTTTCCCATACATCCTTCGTGATAGGGTCAGTGGTATATCTAATCTTTTATCAACCCATACATAAACAGCAGATATTGTTGCCATATTATCCCATTCAGCCACTGCCCACGAACCATCATTATTTTTTACAGAAACAATATCTGCTGCAACCTGTCTAAGTTTTTCATTTCTTCCCCAATGCCTA
>JBDRHL010000194.1:0-2881 GCA_043816955.1 Planctomycetota bacterium
ATCCAAAGTTGTTTTAACTGAAGAATGCCCTGCCTGCCTTTGAATGTATTTGATGTTTTCCCCCTGATCGATTAAGAGGCTTACCCATGTATGGCGTAAGTCGTGAAAACGGAAATGTAAAATTCCCGCCTTCTTTAAAGCTGGCAAAAATTTTCTGTTATACATGTTTATTGCCGACATCGGCCCGTCGTCTTCATTTGGAAAAACAAGATTCAGGACACCTTACCCCTGGGAAGGTTATCTGAAACCTTTGGCGTAATTGGGGTAGGTATATCCACTGAGTTCGTAGGCCAATCGCATTTCTGTTCCGGGATATTTTACTTCGGCTTTGTTGATATGCTCAAATAGTTGTACAAGAGCCCGATTAGCAGCCGGCCTGGAAGCACTGTGTACGCGTATATTCAACTGCTTGTTTTCAGGGTCGGGCAGGATGTCAGCTTCGGTTACGAAAAGATCCTGGAGTAGACGTCGTGCATCTGACGAGTCCACAGCCAGACCGGTTATCAACCCAACCATAGCTGTTTCCGCACGATACGCAATCATACGGATGGTATCCATCAGGCGTTTTCTTCCCGGAAGCAAACGCAAAAACTTATCTTTTTCATCAAGTTGTCCCCAGCTAATATGTTTGCTTGTGTCTTTCAGTTTCGCTTTCAACTTTTTCAGCTGATACTCGAAATTTTCGATTTCCTCTAACAGATCGGCTTTTTTCTTCAGCCAGTTACGATATTTGGCCGGTTTATCTTCGATTTCAGGATGCATTGTCATTTCAGCAAAATGGGCACGGCGATATCGAAGCTTGTTTTGCAATGAGTTGCGTGACCGATTCAATTGCCGCCAAGTGGGATTTACCACCTTTTCGGTGTCAGGAAATTGAGTGCCACCATACTCTAAAAGCACATCAATATCAAAGTGCTGCATCATGTAATTAAAAAAGTTTTCCTGACACCATCTGCTGAACATACGCGCCGCTAGTTGCGTGTGAGGCAGGTCAAGGGCAGTGCTTATCAGGCTGGTCTGATGGCCTGAATCGGTAAGCTTACGCACTTCTCGCATCCAGATCGCATCTTTTCCAGATCCGACGTAACTGCCCATTTCACAAAGCTGCATCGTTACCACCTCGCCTCCAGGCATTGTCACTTCATGCTCGGTGAACCATTGCTCCGGCCATGGCTTGCCTGGATGCTTATGATACGTCAGGCAGGCAACGCGATGTTTGCTCCACATTTCGTAAAAAAACGCCGGGCTGTAGCCTTCTCTGTCGAAAACCAGGATAAATCGGCACAGGTAAGGGTCTTGGCCCAGTTGCTCACAGCTGGGTTGATCGGGAACTTCCTCAAGCAACCTCGGAACAATATCGTGCCTCAAGGTGTTCAGCAATCCCGGATCGATCTCTTTTTCAATTACAAAAAAAGGCCGGCCAATCGCATCATTGACCCAGTAGTCGGTGATACCCCTCAAGCACAATCGCTCCCGGGACACATATCGGCGCGGCAATTTGGTCAACCGTCCATGATAAACACGCACATGACCGTCAACGTAAAGGGCGCCGACTGATTCAGGTTCCTGTTTCATCCAGTATTTGCCAAGATGCGCGGCCCAACGCTCTGCCCCATCGTCTGCGCTTAGCTCATTCATCTTATGGCGCAAGCAGCGCACCTCCGGTGCACGGTCCAGTCCCAGCAACTTGCCAAACTCGCCGGGAGCATGGCCTCGCAACTTCTCGGCTGTCTTGATCCTGCATAAAGCCATGAAGGCTAGTAGTAACAGTATATGAAAGGTCGTGTAATACCCTGTGACTGTGCCGAGCAACTGCTTGGCGCCATTGAACAGCCCGTTTGCCAACAGCGCGGGTAGTGCGCATAGAACACCTGCTTTTGGAACATCCAGACAAGTCTCAAAGCGTACCGTGGCCCCGATCAATTTTCCCAATGAGGCGAGCACTCGTTCCGTTACCCTAATACAACCCACTCCCATTCCTTCGGCAGCTGCCGCGTCCACCATGTTACGTGACGACTTGGTAATGGCTGCCTCAGTGTGCGTGTATTCCATTAGACGGCCGTTATTTATGGCCTTGCGAAAAGTGTCATATTTAACGCCAAGCTCTTTTGCTGCATCGTTTCTTGTATATCCTTGATCCAACAACCGCTGTGCTTTCTCAAGCACCTCGGATGTAAACACTTTGCCGCCGCGTCGCCCTCGACGTTGAACAAAAAATGCTTCGGGACCACCGGATCGAAGCTTATTCAACGACCGAATAACACTGCTCTTGGATACTCCAAAAGTGTTTTGTATATTAACCTGGCGGCAGGCTCCGGAATCAATCAATTGAGACGTGATCAACCGAAACATTCGCTGATCGTTCTTCCTATGAGAATAAATCGGGTGAGTTGCTAAAAAATATGTCCAGCTCTCATCGTCACGAAAAACACTGACCAGACCGCTGATTTGGGTTGCACCGCGTGGAATAAGTGGTAATATCTGCTGAGGCATGGCACCTTTTTCCTTTCATATATTCTCGCTGAATTATGATGGTAAAGGTGTCATGCTCATTTTCCGGTTGCAACAACTTATTTTAATCCGGAAAAAAACTTCAACTATATGAAATTATATGATTTGCTGACAGATTTGCTGCCTAAATGCCTTATGAGGAGATCAAGAGTCCTGAGATTATGATCGTTTGCGGGACAGGCAATTTTCCACTCTTTAAGCTGCTTGATCGTTTGTGGTGGAACATCAACCTTGCGCTTTGATGTCTTGGTTTTTGGTTCATAAAATCGAAAATGATTGTATGTTCGATTTACATGAATCTGATTGTTGAACCAGTCAATATCGATCCATTTCAGGCCCAGGAGTTCACCTTGTCTTAAACCCGTTGTGG
>JBDRHL010000195.1:0-2919 GCA_043816955.1 Planctomycetota bacterium
TCTAAACTGCAATTTGGTTGTAGTCAAGGTTGTATTTGAAAAATTCTATCTAAACAGAAAATCCTTGCAAGTTCTTGAAAAATAAGATGTTGCGCCCGTAGCTCAGCTGGATAGAGCAACGGATTTCTAATCCGTAGGTCACAGGTTCGAATCCTGTCGGGCGTATTTTAGATAACACATTGGCTTCTAAGCACTTACGCATAGAAGCTTTTTTTGTTATATCCTTAAAAATGGTCATTTTACCCTCGAGTTCGTCAAAAGTTCGTCAATTTGGTCATAACTTCGGACTGAATCTTTCTTGCTTCCTCAAGATCACTGTTCTGTACCGACAGGTAGTACTTCTTCGTGGTCATGATGTTTGAATGCCCAGCCAGATGCTGCACAGTTTGGATTGGTAACTTTTTCGCCCAGTTGGTAATGCAGGATCGTCTAAAATCATGTGGGGTAAAGAAGTCAACCTTTGCTCTTTTACAGATACCCTTCAGTGACCGAATCAGATTATTGACAATCTCATAGTCGGGTTGCCAGGTACCAGCTTGTCTCCGATGTAGTATGGTATTGAGGCGGTTTGTTCTAATAAATACATATGGGTTACCATTGTCACATTGCACCTGCAGATCCGCCAGTAACTGGATAGTCCTCTCTGGAACAGGAATTATTCTACTCTCATGAGTCTTGGGCTCCCAAGCCAGAATCTTTTTTGAAGCTTTCTTGGGGAAAAAGCTAATCGTGCAATTTTCAAAATCGACATTCTGCCAAGTAAGATTCAGTAATTCGTCCCTACGTCCAGCTGTTGTGTATGCCATAGAAATAAACGTTTTCCACCATAAACTATTTGCAGCTTCAAATAGTTTGACAAACTCTTCAGGCGAAATGTATTCAGGCGGATTTAGGGCTAATTTTCTTTCCCTGATCTTACGGAATGGATTGGTTCCTTCTGCCAGATAGGAACGAGGTTCTATCGCAAGGTTGAAAATCCCTTTAAGAGTTCTGATGTCTTTGTTGACCGAAGCTGTGGCAAGCCCATCAGAGAGCCTCTTGGCCACAAAAGATTCGGCATCACGGGGCATTATTCTCTCAAGGAGAATCTGTTTACCAACATGATCGCCAAACAAATTCAATGCTCTTATATGGTCCTTCAGCGTAGAATGAGCAATCTGGCCAACCATTACTTTACTATGCTCCTTGATAAATTCCTCGAAACTAATCTTTTGAGGTCTATCCGCCTTGCCCCTGTCCACTTTATTTTGGATTTTTTGTACGTATTCGCTTGCCTCCTTTCTGTCTTTAAAACTCTTGGAAAGACGTTTGCCCTCTGAATCATACCAGCGTACCTCCCATGAAAAGTTACGGCGTTTGGGCCATAAGTTTCGTGGGATAGGTTTGCCATCTCTGTCCAGAGGTATTTTTCCATACCAGTTCCTGTTAATACTTACTCTTGTGTGAGCCATGGTACTGCTCCTTTCGTAAAGGAACCCAGTACCACTGCTACTGACGAGACATCATTATACAGGGTCTGGTACAGGAGCGCAATAGATAATCCGAAGGTCTTTTTTGAGCCCCTCATGACTGGGTTTTCCTCTTTAGAAATGCCTCCAATTCCTCCCGCAGGAACCAGAGATGCCTTGCATATTTTGTGGCTCTGAGCTCTCCACGGAACCGCCAGTAATCCAAGGTTCTTTTGGCAGATTTGGGGGTATGGCCGACCTGGTCAAGACGCAGAAACATTGCAGCCTCAGTTGGTGTCATTAGGTTGTCAAAGTTTTTGGGTCTCTCGGGCCACTTAGAATCAAAATGTTCTTCACAACTTTTTTTCATATTACAAATGGGGCTTTATCACTTTATGGGTTTCAATTTTCGGTGCTTATCTTTTGTGTTCAAACTGCATGTCTTACATTCAGCCTTCCTCTTTCGGGCGGAGCAAATCAGCTTTTCAATAAAACCGTCCTCTCCAGTCACAGTATGAAATTTATTGCAGTTGATGTTCATGGGTAAATAAATTACCTGGCCATCCGCTTTTTTGAATTTCATGCTCATTTTCAACTGCTCCTTTTATCCACACTTGCTGAAGCCGCAGTTGTCGCAGACATTGCACCCTGCTTCTTTTCGCAGCGGAGAATTACATTCGGGACATACTCGCATAAATGTTTCTGCAGCGGGGACAAAGACATCGCCCATGGCTTCTTCCAAGGCCCTGGCGATTGCATCCGGACAGGACAGAACATTTATTTCGTTGTTTGAATTTCTACGGGCTACTGTTGACAAGCACCTGATACCCTTGAGTTGTTCAATAAGTATCTCGGGTTTTATTCCGCTTCGAAGCGCAATTGATAGTATTCGTGCAGTTGCCTCGCTTAATGAAGGACAACCTCCAGCACGTCCAAGATTTATGAATATCTCAAACGGGCCTTTGTCATCACTATTCAGAGTGCAAAACAGGCTGCCGCAGCCTGTCTTTGCCTTTATTGTCGTGCCTGTTGTTTTTCTCGGTCGGGCACGAGGTGAATTTATATCTGCGGGTAAGTCGGGTAGTTCATTGACTGCTGACATAACCTGTTTTTCACGGCATCTGTCTCGATAGACCGTAATTCCTTTTGTTTTGAGGTCATAGGCAAGCTGAAGTATTCTGTCGACATCCTCGATGGTCGCATCCTGTGGCAGATTAACAGTTTTAGAGACGGCGTTATTAACGTTTTCCTGAAAGGCGGCCTGGAGCTTCACATGCCATTCGGATTCAATCTCATGAGCTGTAACCAATACCTCGGCTAATTTTTGTGGTAGGGGGTATCTCCTTGACTCCAGTACATACAATCGGTAGTATTTGCGATCATGGAAGATTACCCGCGAACATTGATGGAATTGGAAAAGCGGTTTTCATCGGAAGAGGCCTGTCGGGAATATTTGGAAGTTCTTCGATGG
>JBDRHL010000196.1:0-46353 GCA_043816955.1 Planctomycetota bacterium
CGGTGCTCTTTTTCCTTGCGCTCCACCAGCCGCTATATACTCGACAAAACAATTTTCAAAAAATGCTGAACGGGAGCCAAAAAGAAAAATGAATCCACCAAAACGCAAAACCAAAAAACCCCCCGTCGAATCAAAAACAGAATCCATCCGCACCTCGGTATACCACCTCATCGAGCTAACCAGACTCCAAACCGCCATCTTAACAGCCCTGGAAAAAAAACTAAAAAACAACCCCTCCGAATCCCGCCAACCCCCGCAAAAAAATCAGTAAACCTTCGTGCTTCGAATTTTAACGGAAAAACCTGATTTTACCGTACCAAATGGCGCCGTAGTGTTAAACCCCCGCCGTCTTTTTCTTTACATGTTTTCCGGAGGGCAGAAAAATCTTTCCTCACCATCATCACCTCTCCGCCTTAATTCGTCACCCCGAGCGAAGTCGAGGGGTCTGTCAAAATAACCCCGCAAAACGGCCCCTTGTCTTTCCACCCAAGTCTTGTTATACGTTCTTAGAATCTCGGGGGATTGTGTTTCGTGTCAATAACACCGGCCCTCATAATATAGAACCCGAGTTGCTCAAAGAACGGCTCCTCCGGTGGGCAGAATGCAACCTGGGTGCATCTGATGCCCTGATCGATCACATAACGCACTGCAGCCTTGACTAGAGCAGAACCGATGCCGCGCCGCCGGCAATCCGGGTGGACCATCAGGTCTCCAAGAAATGCGTCGGAAACACCATCGCTTATCACCGAGACAAAACCAACAAGCGCATCATTTTGCCGAGCAGTAAAGTAAGCGAAAAGCCGAGGCAAAATCTTCTCATATTCTCCTGCGCAACTGTCCCAACCAACAGCCGTTCTCAGCAAGGCAATTTCACCATCTGTTACCACTTCATTTCGAGCAATAACAATATCATTATCCATACTTTCCCCACTTCCAACAAAAAAACATTCAACACGATTTCCACTGATTTTATTCTGCCTTTACGCCAATATCAACCTTGTCCTGAGCTTGTCGAAGGATTGAAGCAATCTTCAATGCTTTTTCCTTTGTACTTGTTACTTTATACCCTTTATAATCCCTCTGACAACAATCCACTGGGACCTCTCCTTATCGCTGTTTTCTTAACATTTCCAAAGCCTGCCTGAGCACATTGAACCGCTGCTTGGTAACTTTAATGTAATATCGCTCGCTTTTCTTTGCCCCTTCAACCAGTTCATTGGCAGCCATTGCCACAACAATCAATCTGTTCATATATGTCTTGCTGCTCTCCACCGCTTTATCGATTGTCCCAACCCCCGACAAATCAAGCCTTTCAAAATCTTCTTCGCCAGCCATTATCTTACGTGCCTAAAGGCACCCCTTTCCATAAAGCGCATACATTCTCCGCATCGCCTTTTGTCATCGCGAGGAACGCAGCGACGCAGCAATCTTAACCAATCGAAACTTATATCAGGCAGGACTCAAAATTAAGAGCACCGCCGCAATCACGCTCGAGGAAGGCTCGGCAGAGCCTGTCGGGACGTAAAAGCAAACGGTGCTCTCTGCAGATAAACGTAGTGTCGCTGCTTCGTGCTAAAACCCGCCGAGGTCAGTTAAGCATAAAACAAACGCTGCACTCCGTACACACAGAAAGCACCGAGCCTTCCAAACGCTCCCGATTCTGGAAACTGCCGATTTTCCTCGAAACGTCTGAAATCTCAGTGATTCAGATTTTATTGGCGGATGTCTCTCCGCCGATTATATTATCGACATTTCTCTGCCATCTGCAAGAGTTTTTTTGACTGGAATTGTTTTGACAAAATAACCGCCGAAGAACTAAAATACATCGCCCCCTGCGATTTTTTTCATAACCGCAGCATGCACCTCACCTGAGAACAAATTCTATACCGCTAGCTTTGCGCGCTGTTTATCTCCTTGCCGCAGTGTGGGCATCTTGTAGGTGCTTGTCTGTAACGGTCCAGCTCTTCAACAAATCCTGAACCAAGAATACCTGTTGGCAGTGCAAACATTCCGATACCAAGGATAGCAATTACCGAAGCTATTAGCTTCCCGACTTGTGTGATTGGATAAATATCACCATATCCAACAGTTGTTAGTGTTGCGACAGCCCACCACATGGTAGCTGGAATACTTGAGAAATTATCCGGCTGAGCCCTGTTCTCTACAAAGTACATCATGCATGATGCTATAACCAGAAGCAGCAAGAGTATAAATACCGAGCATACCAGTTGTTCTTTCTTTTGGGCAAGTACTCGTCGCAACAACTGCAAAGACTGGGAATATCTTCCGATCTTGGCCACTCGGAATATTCGCATCATACGTACTGCTCGGAGAAAACGCAAATCAAGCCCGATAACAGGCAGATAAAAAGGAAGAATTGCAAGCAGATCAATTAAGGCTAATGGGGTAACTGAAAACCGTAAACGTCCTGTTAAGGGTTTGGTATATGCCGGATTTTCAACGCACGACCATATTCTAAGAATGTATTCAATAGAAAATATTGCAACGGATACATACTCAAAACGACGAAATAGCAATGGCATAAGATTGTAAATACTATCAACCGACTCCAGTACCAATGCTATGACATTCAGACCGATAAGGGTGATAATAAACACATCAAATCCTCTGCTTAAAGTGTCGCTAGGTCTGCCTACTGCCAATACTTCGTAAGTCCGCTTGCGTATCATTTGGCACCTCACTATATCAAATCATCACCTTTCTCCAGATTACATCTTCGGCAAAGCAACTGAATGTTTTTTTCTGTATTTGCTCCGCCTTTTGAAAATGGAATTATATGATCGAATTCAAGATAGTCATTGGCCCTGCACTTAACACATTTTCCCCCATCTCGTTGCCAAACGGCGACTTTAACAGAATCAGCAATATGTCTGGATTTATCTTGACCTTCTGGTAGTAGTTCACGGCTGTAACGCCTTATCAGCGTCTCAAGAATTGCACCAAGAAGTTCCGATTCCTCTAAAAAATAATATCCTTGTCCGACACGTGTGGAACAATTTAATTCAACTGACTTTTTTCTAACGGTGATTCCAATAATTTTTCTGGGTTTGAACTCAAATGCTTTTTCTGGCGCATTAAAAATAATTCGTTCATTTGTTACATATAATTCGCCCGGAAAATCTTTGTAATCTCCTGAAGGTGTTATGTATCTATACATACATCTACTCTGCCAGTGACAAATCTCTGTTGAATCAAGCATTGCATTGGTTCGGACGCGTGGTAAATTACCCTTTCTTATATTGGATAGGGTAATGGTGCGTTCGATCTCCTCTGTAAAACATGATATATCATCCTTGGAAAGCATTAATAATCTTTCCAGCCGCCTTAAAATTGCTTTTTCTTTATCTGTAATTTCTCCATCTTGACAGATCATTGTTACAGTCCGATGGTACAGAGACTTCGCCTCTTTATTTGATATTTTTGCTGCCTCAGCGGGTGATAATCCCGTAGCTTGCGCATAGTTCTCTAACTCAATGAATTCTTCATCTGTTAAAATACCATCTTGTGCAAATCGCCTAAACAAGGCGTTGTAACCTTGTATGACCGTTGTCCCTGTGGCATCAAGAGCCTCTTTTTCAGACAGCCCCATTGTTCTGCGTAATTCTTGTAATTCTCTGTTTTCTCTCTTTGTGATAATCCCATCTGCAAGCCTGACATCTAGCTCACTTTTGTATTTATTTTGTTTTATTCTTTTTTCAATCAGGCTTGTTTGTGTTTTTGTTAACTCTAATCGATCCCCCAGTGTGGCCAAAGCTTGTCTTTCTTTGTCTGTAATAACATTGTCCTGTAAAGCTTTTATTGCACATCTTTCATAGACTCGTTCACATGCATCAGTCAAACACTTACTGCTATATGTCTTAAAATCATCTAATGCAAACTTGTTCAGCCCGCATTCTTTTAAAGAATAAATAATGTCATGCGCAACGTTTTCAACTAATTCTCTACGATTTTCAATATAACCTTTCACAACCAGGATTATGCCGACAAGAAATAGAAAAGACAATATAACACCCGCTGGAATTTTTCCAATTACAAACATCATTATTGAACTCAATAAAAAAAGAATGTTAAACGAAGTTATAGCGATTAGAATCGCTGGTTCTTTGATAAGCTTGTTCATTTTCCCTTACCTCGAATAAACAACAACATGGGTATGCTGCATATACAGATTGTTCTGGATACAAGCCATTCGCAGAAAAGTTCCACCCCCCAGATAAACACTTGAGAACCGCCCATTTTCTCCGCTCCTTTTCATCAGCCGACTATATCCAAAATTCTGCTCTGAGCGACGTCGAATGAGTTAGAACCCAAATTATATCCGAAGAACTCCATTACGCAATTCATCAATCCAAAATCACTAGCGAAATACAAATAAACCTCCGAGACTCTCAATCCCCTTATTCATTCTCTCCGGAAGGGATAAGCCCCAGCCCCTAATCCCCCTTCCTCTTTTCGCACCATTCCCGCAGGTCCGCATAATCGTTACAACCGTTAAACTCGCTATATCTTAACACGAAAAAAAACGAAAAAATGGTATAAAAGCAGTACAAAACCGGGTAAGAATTGGGTAAAAAGATGCGCACTTTTCGCAAAAAATGACACAAAAATCCAAAAAAATTCACGTTTTTTCACTCCCCGAACCTTGATATTAGCCCAAAAACAAGCATTACCCCCCTCAAAAACTCCCCCAAAACCCCCAATTCCCGACCAGATTTTCCACATAACTCCCCTCGCGAAGCTCGCAATTCTTGCTCCTTTGCCATTTCTTTTTTCCCCAAAGCTTTTTTCTTCAACAAAAGGCCATGAATTCTAATTCCTGATTCACTACCCAACCGCTCCTGCAATATTATTATGGCGGTTTTTGCTGGATTTAGCCGAGCTGGAAGTTATAATCAGCCACAAATATGCACGGACGATTAAATTTCTACGTTCTTGAGGCTTAAGGAAATGCAAAAACCAGCACAATTCCAACACGCTGCCTTGGTTATAATACTGGCAGGTGCTTTATCTGCCTGTGCGGCAACGGTCAGCAACATGGAAACATTGTCAGGCCAGGACCTGCATCTGCTCGGCCCAAAAGTTCTCGTCCACCAGGCCGGCCCCGATCAGCACGTACTTGTCTTCGAGCAAGGCTTCTCGATGTCCATCGGAGCCAACCATCTTTCAGGCGACCGGGCCGTTGTCCGCCTAACCAGCCTCATCAGCAGCCATAGAGGCACCGAACGGGCGGATTACAAAGCAGAGGTTTTCCTGCAGGGCAACGTTTCGGTCAAAAAAGGGAAAACCGCAAAAACCACCGCCCTGCGGGAAAATATCCTTGAAAATGGCGAATCCCTCCTGGCCGAGTTCCTGGTAACCGGCGAGGTTTTCGTTACTGCTGACGAGCGAAAAACCGCTGATCCAGCAGGATTGAATCTATATCAGGAGTATCTAAGCGCGCTCAGCGCTACTCAGCCCCAGCCGGTCATACAACCCCAGGCACAGGTGCCTGCGTTCGAACCCGAACCTGTCACAGTTGAACAGGCCCTTGCCGCCCCAAAGCCCGGGCTGCTGGAGCAGATATTCCCTTCTAAAAAGGAAGTGCCCCAGCCGGCTGTCGAGGAAAAAGCCCCGACCTATCAGTATCCCGTCAACATTGCCGGCGTGGGGCAGACAGATCCAAATATCGAATCTACCCGCCTTTCGGACGATTCGCACATCGCAACCGTCGTCGGGCGGTTTTACCTGTGGCAGAAGCTTGACGACCAGGGCAACATGCTGGAGCTTCAGGCCGATACCGCCGTAATATTCTACATTACCGACCAGCTCCAGATGGGCAAGGCCGAGACTGGCGAGCAAGACCTGCTTGCAAGCGGTGCTGTTCAGGCCATATATCTCAGCGGCGACGTTATTATCACAGAAGGCAGACGGACAATACGGGCCGATGAGGCGTATTATGATTTTCAAAAGCGACAGGCTCTTGCCGTCAACAGCGTAATGCGAACTTACGACATAACTCGCGGTGTTCCAATTTACTTACGAGCCGCCAAACTCAGGCAGCTTGCGCAAAACAAATTCGCGGGAGAAAATATTATACTGACAAACAGTGAATTCTACATGCCAAGGGTGTTCCTCGGCGCCTCAAGCGTGATCATTACTGATACTACAAACGTCGATGAGGAAGGAAAAAAGCTTTCAAAGGACCGCTATGATGTGCAGATGCGCGATGTAAAGCTCAAGCTCGATAAAACCACCCTTTTTTACTGGCCTTATATGAGAGGCAATTTTGAAAACCCGGATATTCCCATAAAAAGCGCCCACACCAGCTATGACAGCGAGTGGGGCGTCTCGGTTGAGACCAGATGGTATCTTGCAAAGCTTCTGGGTCTTCGCGAACCTGAAGGGGTAGACAGCACATTCGCTCTGGATTATTTCGGCAAACGCGGGATGGGAACCGGGGCCCAGATTCAATATCATAGTGACAATTACTTCGGAAATGTGCTCGGCTATGGGATGCGCGACACGGGCGAAGATGATCTTGGCCGCTCCAGTTTCCGCAAGGACATTGACCCGCCGAGAAAGACTCGCGGGCGTTTCAGATTCCAGCATCGCCACTTTCTGCCTTATGACTGGCAGCTTACGCTGGAAACCAGCTATGCTTCCGATCAGCACTTTATCGAAGGATTTTACCGCAACGAATTCGATGTCGGAAAAGAGCAGGAAACTATCGTACATCTCAAGCGCATCCGTGATAACTGGGGGCTGTCGATCCTGGGCAAATGGCGTATAAACAACTTCGTCGACAAGCTGCAGGAACTGCCTACCCTGGAATACCACAGGACAGGCCAGTCGCTTTTTGACGATAAATTCACGCTCTACAGCGATTCGCAGATCAGCAGGTACAAGCAGAGATTCGCAAACAACAGCACATTGATGATATCGGAGGAATTTTTCACCTTCGCATTTAATCGAACCGAGCTTGATCTGCCGATCAAGCTGGGCGTTTCGAAAGTGATTCCCTATATCGCCGGCACCTTCGGATATGACGACCGCTCAGGCTTTGCCAGGGGTCTTGTTGATGGAAGCGGCACAGGCACGTTTGGTGAAAAAGAGGTCTGGGTTGGCGAACTCGGCCTGCGGGCTTCGACGCAGCTACTGAAGTTATATCCAGATATAAAGTCGAAGCTCTGGGACGTTGATGGCATCAAGCACATAATCCGCCCGAGCATACTGGCGGTTATGTTTGAAGAAAGCGATGATGTCGTTAAGCAGCGCAATCTTGTGAATCTGTCGCTGCTTCAGCGGTGGCAGACGAAACGCGGCCCTGCGGATGCCAGGCGAACGGTTGACTGGATGCGCCTGTTCACAGGGGTAACATTGGTAAGCGATGATGCCGGAGCTTCTGCCGGGCCGGACAAACTTCTCTGGAGCAGTCCGTTCACGCCTATGAAGCATTTCTCCACGCCGACGTTCTTTAACAATGACCTGATCACGGGCCTGCCGACGGTGGAAACATTCGGTGTTCGGCGCGACAGCTTTGATGCCGAATATGTGTGGCGCATTTCCGATACAACTGCTGTGCTCAGTGATTTGAATTACGACATCCAAAGCGGCGTGGTCCAGCAGTATGATATAGGTTTTTCACGGCTTGTCTGGCCCAATCTGAGTTATTACATAGGAAGCCGGTACCTGAAGCGAATTAACGTGCTGGGCGAAAAGGGAGCAAACCCGGTAACTGTCTCACTCAGTTATCAGATCAATCCCCGCTACTCAATTTCGCTTGCAAACACGTACGATTTCGATTATTCGGACCTCATCGAAACCGAGATAAATCTTATACGAAAATATAACCGGGTCTTTTATGCCCTTACTTTTCTGGATGATGAAACACGGGAACGCCAGTCAATTGTTTTCAGCATCTGGGCAGAGGGAGTTTCGGATATCGGGTTCGGTCCGGTCAGGCACGCCAGACTTGTAGGTTCGACGGTGAACTACTAGACAGCCGGGCCAAAATTGAACCATCTGCATATTGTCGGAGTAGGTATATTGTAAGTATATTTAAGGAGTAATTGATGGCTTTGGTGGATACAAAAAAGATGTTCGGGATGGCTTACAGGAATGGCTATGCCATAGGCGCTTTCAACGTGAACAATATGGAAATCACGCAGGGGATAGTAGCCGCTGTTGCAGAGGAAAAAGCCCCATTGATACTTCAGATTTCCAGGGGCGCCAGGAAATATGCCAGCATGAGTTATCTCAGGGCGATAATAGACGTCGCAGTTGAGGAAAATCCCGATATTCCCATTGTAATGCATCTCGACCATGGCGACAGCGTTGAGACGTGTATGCAATGTGTAGACGACGGCTTTACCTCGGTAATGATTGACGCTTCACATCAGCCGTTTGAAGAAAATGTTGAGATGACCAGGAAGGTGGTTGAATACGCCCACGCCCAAGGGGTGGTCGTTGAAGCGGAGCTGGGGCAACTGGGAGGCATTGAAGAGGATGTTGTCGGAGTGTCGGGGGACGATATTTCAAAGCATCTGACTGACCCGGACCAGGTTGTGGAATTTGTGAATCGCACAGGCTGTGATTCGCTGGCAGTTGCCATAGGGACAAGCCACGGGGCATACAAATTCAAGTCTGAACCGAAGCTGGCTTTCGATGTGGTGGCTGAAGTCGCTGAGAAGCTGCCCGGCTTTCCGCTTGTCATGCACGGCTCAAGCAGCGTACTCCGGGAGTTCAGGGACCTGATTAACAAGTATGGCGGCAAGATGCCCAACGCTATGGGCGTGCCGGAAGAAGCGATCAGCAAGGCTGCTAAAATGGCTGTGTGCAAGGTCAACATTGACACCGATCTTCGAATGGCTCTTACCGCTAAAATTCGCCAGGTTTTTGCAGAAAATCCCGGTGAGTTCGATCCTCGAAAATACCTTGGGCCGGGCAGAGAGGCTATCAAGAGCATGGTTAAGCACAAGCTTCAGGTTCTAGGTTGTGCGGGCAAAGCGGCTGAGTGCAACTGATAACCAAAAAGCAATTACAGAAAACAAACTGAAAGAGCCGGCCGGGCGACTTCCTGTGGAACTGGTTATTATGATGTATTGTGAGATATGATGGTGTGTAAATATAAAAAGGGTATCGCGTATGTAATGCTGTTCCTGCTGTATGCAGCTCTGCTGACGGCTGGATGCCAGGTCTCCTTGCCGGTTGAAAAGCAGACAGCAGCGGTACTCGACCTCAATTCTCCTGTCGAACAAGGCAGATACGGCAGCAAAGCAGATTTGGGCGCATCCGAAATTTCTGTCGATATCGGGAAAATTGAACAAGTAAATGAGCCTGCTGCACTTGTTCAAGGTGCCCTGCCGGATACAGAACAGGCCGGTGAAATCAAGCCTGATACAACCGCTGAGTCGATTGATGTAGCAGTTGTTGCCGCGAAGATTTACAAGGGCAACTTTGATGAGGCGCTGCAGGAAGTCAGCGGAACAGGTTCACAAGCCCTCTGGGACATAATCAGCGAATACAAGGCTATTGACCGCCGCCGAAATGAGGCGAAGCAGAAAAAATACCAGGAACAACTGACGAAACTTGAAGCAATTGATCTGCGGGATTTCAGTTATGACGTTAATAACATTGTGGCAGTGCTGTCTGCCTCGATCAAAAACAGGCTCGAAGGTTTCAAGATAACAGAGGAGGCCAATGAAGTAGACGTCAACAATCTCGTTGAGAATATGGAAGCGATCATCGAGGCCAAACTCAGGCGAGTCCCGATTGATGCCGCCGCTGAGAGTATACGTCTGGATGACGTAGCGCAGGTGCTGGCAGCAATAATCAACACTTACGCCTATGCCGATGAGCAGCAAAAAGCTGATCTTTTGAAACGACCGATCACAATCTGGGCTGTTGAGAAAGCACTGCAGAAAAGTTCCGAATTTGAATCCAAAGGTCAATGGCTCGAGGCGTACTTTATATATCGCCAGCTTCTGAATCTGTATGAAGACAATAAGTCCTACGAGGAATATTCGGAGAAACTCAGGCAAAAAGCCCTGATAGAAAGCTCCCTTCAGGACAGTGCCTGTGAGACATGGCAGCAGCGATACAACAAGGTGCATAAAGAGCTGTTCGAGTGGGCTCTTAGGCGTTTAGATGCCGGGTATGTGTCGATAATCGACTATCGTCAAATGGCTGTTGAGGCAATCGAGAGGTGCAAGCTGCTGGCTGAGGTTCTGGTATTCGCCGATACGTGGGAGACCGATTTCCCGGCGATCTGTGCCGATCTGGTTCCTGTCTGGAGGACAGAGCTGGACAAAATAACTGAAAAGATGCAGGCTTCGCCTTCAGGAGTAACCAAGGATAATTTTACAGCATTATTTGCAGAGATACTGCAGCTCAACAAATCAACGGCAGCCATACCTGAAGAAATCTTAATCGCACAGTTCTCCGGCACCGCTCTGGAATATCTCGATCCTTATACAAACATTATCTGGCCGGTGCAGGTGGAAGAATTCAGCAAAAGCATGACCAATGAGTTCACCGGCATCGGTATTCACATACAAAAGGACAAGCCGGACGGCCCGCTGCAGGTTGTCAGTCTTATTCCGGGCACACCGGCATACAATTCCTCTCTTGATGCAGGCGATGTGATCGAAGCAGTTGACGGAGTAAGCATGCGCAGCAAGGACATGCCGATCGGCTGTGCCGTTCAAAGAATAACCGGCCCGGCCGGCACAAAGGTAACGCTTACAGTAAAACATCAGGGTCAGGAAAAGACCGAAGACATTACAATTACGCGGGCGGTAATTGTTGTTCCGACGATTCGAGGCTGGCGACGTGACGCGCAAGGCAACTGGCAGTACCTGATCGATGAGGAAAACAGAATCGGTTACATTGGAATAACGGGTTTTACCGGCACCACATCCGAAGATTTTGAGAACGTTCTGCAAAAACTCGAGGCAGAAGGGCTTTTGGCGCTGGTTCTGGATCTGCGTGACAATTCCGGCGGCTATCTTGATACTGCCAAGGATATTGCTGATAAATTTATCGACGAAGGCCTGATTGTCAGTACACAGCCGCGGCAGGGCGGGTTTCCGAATTATATGGTAGCAAAAAAAAGAGGGACCCATCCGAATTATCCGCTTGTCGTACTTATTAACCAGTACTCAGCAAGTGCATCTGAAATCGTCGCGGGAGCCCTGCAGGACAAAACGCACAGGCGGGCCATTCTGATTGGAGAAAGAACGTTCGGCAAGGGAAGTGTGCAGACAATTGTGGATTATCCTCAGGGCGCGGGAAGACTTAAATATACGATGGCTTACTATCATCTGCCTTCAGGCCAGAGAGTTGAAAGCAGTTATGCCATGAGAAAGCTCGGCAGGGAAGACTGGGGAGTAGCGCCGGATGTTACAATAGAACTGACTGCTGACGAATATGTTAAAATGCGCTCTATTCAGAGAGACAACGATGTTCTTGCCAAGACAGGAACGGATAACCATGTTGAGCAGAGCCGACATGCGCTCGAGGAGACACTTGAAGCGGATCCTCAACTGGCTGTTGCAACACTTGTGCTTAAGACCAAACTACTTGAAACAGGGGCTGTATATTCCAAGGCAGAATTTTGATGAGTTAAGGTAATCACGTTGGATAATGCAGAGAGCATAAGCAGGCTGGAAAGACAAAGACAGGAAAAGCTTCGTCGTATCAGGGAGCTGGGAATTGATCCTTATGGTTCAAGATTTGACGGTGTGAGCTGTGCGAATGAGGTAAAAGAATCCTTCGCGGACAATAAGCAGGGACAACGTGCATGCTGTGCCGGCCGCATTGTTCTGCTTCGCGATATCGGCAAACTTATTTTTATTACGCTTCGTGATTCCGGCGGGACGATTCAACTGGGTCTGAGCAATAAGCTTCTTGGCGATCAGTGGCATCTCGTCAAGCTTCTCGAACTGGGGGATATTATAGGCGCTTGTGGTGAAGTTGGAAAAACCAGGACCGGCGAGATAACAATCTGGGTTGAGCAACTGACTCTTCTGAGCAAGGCGCTGCTGCAGCCGCCTGAGAAATGGCACGGCCTGGCGGATCCTGATCTGCGATACAGGCAGCGATATGTGGATCTCTGGGCAAACCCTGAAGTCATGGAGCGCTTCAGGAAACGGAGTGAGATTCTGGCAACGATTCGCGAATTTCTGACAGGGCGCGGATTCGTTGAGGTTGAGACGCCGATGATGCAGGCTATTGCAGGCGGGGCGGCGGCAAGGCCCTTTACTACACATCACAACAGCCTGGATATGGATCTTTTTTTGAGGATTGCGCCGGAGTTGTTTCTAAAGCGCCTTCTTGTGGGCGGGATGGAAAAAGTATTCGAGATCAGCCGGAATTTCCGTAATGAGGGCCTGAGCACCAGGCACAATCCTGAGTTTACGATGATGGAGGTTTATCAGGCTTATGCCGACTACAACGTCATGATGGATCTTACCGAAGAGGTTATTTCGCTGCTGGTTGAGAAGCACTGTCCGGGCAATGAGCTTGCATTTGGTGATATGATGATCAACTACAAGCGGCCCTGGCGGCGGGCAACGTATGCCGATCTGCTTAAAGAGTGCAGCGGCTGTGACATTGATGACCTGGCGGCAATCCGGGTAAAAGCGGCGGGACTTGACCTTAATGAAGCAGAGATGGATGATCCGGTCGTGATTAACGAGGTATTTGAAATTACCGTAGAGGATAAACTTGTCAATCCGACTTTTGTGAGCGATTACCCCGCGGCGCTGTGTCCGCTGACCAGGCGGAAGAAGGCCGATCCGAAGTATGCTGAGCGATTTGAGCTGTACATCGGGAAGATGGAGATTGCCAACGCTTACACCGAGCTGAATGACCCGGCAATACAGGAAGAGAACTTCAGGATCCAGTTGCGCGGACAGGACGAATCGATGGCGAAAATGGATACTGATTTTATAACAGCGCTAAAGTATGGCATGCCGCCTGCTGGAGGACTCGGCATCGGAATCGATCGTCTTATTATGCTGCTGACCGGAGTAACGAGCATTCGTGACGTTATCCTGTTTCCTATACTCAAACCGAATTCCTGACTGACCGCGGATAATATGCTCAAGTTTTTTCTATGGCTGAAGTACCTGCGTAAGAGAAAGATAATTCTGCTGAGCATCGGCGCTGTTACTCTGGCCTGTGCCCTGCTGATCGTAATAGCAAGTCTGTTTGCCGGCTTTATAGACGCGATTGAAAAGGCAGGTGCGGAGATACTGGGGGATGTTTTCCTCAGCCCGGCTCGCCCGATCCAGGAATCGGATGAGCTTATCAGGCGTCTGGAAGCCCTCAAGGAGGTAAAGGCTGCGACTACAGTTGTCGAGACATACGGGCTGGTGCACCTTGGCAGGGGTAATGTCAGGGCGGTTAAAATTCTCGGGATCGACCCGGCGCAATATGCGAAAGTTACCAGCTTCAAAAACGCTCTATTGAATCAAAAGGATGCCGATGGGACGCCGAGCTTTGAGTTTAAGGGCGGACAAAAAGAAGCTGCGGGATTTGTGGGAGCAGGTGTTCTGGGCGTGCCTGATGAAAAGACGGATGAATACGACTTTGAGCGGATAAAGGCTGAGTGGCTCGGAAAACAGGTAGTTGTTACCTGCGGGGTTGTGATGCAGGGACCCGATGAAGTGCGGCCTGCAGAGGACCAAAAGGTATTCAAAACCAGAAAGATGGCTTTTGCGATTGCCGATATTGTCTTTACGGGGATTTACTTCCGGGACAAAAACGAGATTTACCTGCCGGTTCTGCGTGTCCGGGAACTTGCGGAGCAGTCTTGGAATGAATCGGTGCAGATCAAGCTGGAAGCGGGCATCGAAGCTGATGCGGCCGTTGAAGTTATTCGCCGGGTATGGGAGGCTTTTGCGAGAGAACAGGGGCTAAGTGAATATGAAGTATTACATCCGCTGCTGAAGACTTCCCGGCAGATGCAGGCATTTGCAGTTGCTGAGCTTGAGAAGCAAAAGGGCGTTTTAATGCTGATCTTCGGAGTGATATGTTCCGGCGTGATCCTGCTGGTATTCTGCATCTTTTACATGATTGTAACGACAAAACGAAGGGATATTGCCATAATCAAGAGCTGCGGGACAGGCAGTTTTTCGGTGTGGTTTATTTTTCTGGGCTTCGGTTTTTGTGTTGGTGCTCTTGGTTCATTGGCAGGTGCGGCTGCAGCGTGGGTGATTGTTCACAATGTCAATGCCCTTGAACATACTTTTAGAATTCTTTTCGGATTGAAACTCTGGAAGAGCAGTGTTTATATCTTTCAAAAGATTCCAAATCAGATTGACGTTACTGCGATGTTGTGGATAATCGGTTCCGCAATTGCAGCGGCGATGCTGGGGGGCCTGATACCGGCGGTGACGGCTGCGAGAATGAAACCCGTTGAAATTCTGCGATACGAATAATGTACAAGATTCTTCTTGCATTTCGGTACCTTTTGAAGCGGCGAATAACATACCTCGCTGTTGCAGCGGTCGGCCTTTGTGTTTTTATGGTTGTGGTGGTGATGACCGTGATGAGCGGCCTTGCCAATGATTTCAAGGTCAAGAACCATGACTGGGTCGGCGACTGCGTTATAGGCAGTGAATCGCTGGTGGGGTTCAGCTATTACGAAGATTTTCTTCAGGTTCTCGATAAGGCTGAGTTTGTCGAGGCGGCTTCGCCGGTCATACAGAGTTATGCGCTGCTGGCCTATGATCCTGCAAACAGCAACGTACGGGTTGAGATTATGGGTATCGATCCTGAAAGGTACTGCCGGGTAACCGGCTTCGGCAGGACGATTTATTATAACAAGAGAAATTGCGCTGCAGTATTCACCTCGCCCCACTCACCGAACAAGCCGGGGTGCGTGCCCGGCATTGATCTTGTAATCGCACGAGACAATTTAGGCAAATATTATCACCGCAGGACAATCCCTGATGCTTCGTTTGCGATAAGCTCTTTTCCTCTCACGGCCGGCGGAGCGCTGGCAAAAGCGGATATCGGCGTGGTTAACACGATGGATTTTTGTTACAGCGATGATTCACACAGCGGGCTTGCGAAAGTTGATGAGTCTTTTGTCTATCTTCCGTTTGAGCAGGCCCAGAAACTCTGCGGCATGGATGGAACAGATAAAAGGGCGAGCAAAATATTCGTCAGGTTCAGGGCGGGTGTCGACCTTGAAACCGGTGTTGAAAAAATAACCGGGTTATGGCAGAAATTTGTGAAGGATAATGCCGGCCGGACAAGAGCCAACCTGTTCGAGAATGTTACAGTACAAAGCTGGAAGAGCTACCGGCGAGAGGTCATCGCTCCGGTAGAGACCGAGCAGTTGATGATGATGCTGACATTTACGATCGTGGCAATTGTGACGGTTTTTATAATATTCGTCATTTTCTACATGCTTGTAAGTCACAAGAGCAAGGATATCGGCGTTCTCAAGAGCATCGGGGTCCGCGACAATCAGGTCGCGAGGCTTTTCTTGCTGCTGGGAGGACTTGTCGGGCTTTGCGGTTCGATAATCGGCACAGCGGGGGGGATTCTTTTCCTTGCAAAAATAAATCAAATTGAAGCGTGGCTGTATCGGCGGTATGATTTTCAGCTCTGGGATCGAGCGATGTACGCCATTGACGAAATCCCGAACCAGATAGAGCCTGAGACGCTGATCGTGATCGGTCTTGCAGCTATTTTGGTCTGCCTAGCAGGTGCGGTTTTTCCGAGTCTGCAGGCTGCGCGACGCCAGCCGACTCAGACACTTCAGGTTAACCAGTTGTAAATGGATTATACGAGATGGGAAACGAAAAGAGCCTGATACATGCCAAAGACGTTCATAAATCCTATCGGATGGGCGTTACAAGGCTGAACGTTCTGAAGGGGGTGGAATTGAGTGTCGGGAAAGGTGAATTTGTTGCGATTATCGGCGCTTCAGGCAGCGGCAAAAGCACTTTGCTGCATACACTCGGAGCTTTGGACAGCCCGGACAAGGGAAAGATAGAGTTTGAGGGCAGGGATATTTCGTCACTGAGTGCCGCCGGTGTAAGTAGATTCAGAAACGAAATGGTGGGTTTTGTCTTTCAGTTCTATCATCTGCTTGACGAGCTGAACGTGCTGGAAAATGTGATGCTTCCGGCGATGGTCCGGACGGGCGTTGTCGGCTGGCTGAAGACGCGAAAGACTGCGGCAAGGCGCGCCAGCTGGATTCTGGAGAGATTCGGGCTTGCCGAGAGGCTGGGCCACATGCCCTATCAGCTTTCCGGGGGCGAGCGACAGCGTGTGGCAATGGCGCGAGCCCTGATAAATGAGCCGCGGCTTGTTCTGGCCGATGAGCCTACCGGAAACCTTGACTCTGTGACGGGAAATGGTATCTTAGATATGCTGGAAGAGCTTAACCGGAGCGGCCAGACCATAGTAATTGTGACTCATGACGAAAGAATAGCGGCAAGGGCAAAAAAAGTGTTCAATCTGGCCGACGGGAAAATAAGCCAGGAGCGGCCGGGCAAGGTGTTTAACGCGGAGATTGCGAATGGGACTGAAAATATGGCTCAATGATAAACTGGTTGATGAATCAGAAGCGAAGATATCCGTCTTTGACCATGGGTTGCTTTACGGCGACGGTGTGTTTGAAGGCATACGCGTATATAACGGGAAAATATTCGAACTGGATGCACACCTGAAGCGCTTGTACGATTCAGCAAAGGTGGTCCGCCTTGCAGTTCCAATGGAAATGAAGGAGCTGATCGCTGCCACTTGCCAGACAGTTAAGACAAACAACATTGATAACGGTTATATCCGGCTTGTTGTTACCAGGGGCACAGGCACACTGGGGTTGAATCCCTTTATCTGTAAGAAGCCGCAGATATTCATCATCGCGGACAAAATTCAGCTTTATAGTGAGGAGACGTATGAACACGGGCTTAAGGTGATAAGTGCGACAACCGTGCGGAATCATCCGCTTGGGATACCGCCCCAGATAAAAAGCCTGAATTATCTGAACAATATACTGGCCAAAATTGAGGCATTGGATCAAAACATGCCTGAGGCGATCATGTACAACCACGAAGGTTTTGTGGCTGAGGGGACCGGTGAGAATGTGTTTATAATCCGCAACGGGGTTGTCTATGCCCCGCCGGCAGAAGCGGGATCACTGGAAGGGATAACCAGGGCAATTGTCATCAAGCTCGCTGAAAAGGAAAACCTTAAAGTTGTGGAAAAGAACCTGACAAGATTCGATTTATATGTCGCCGAGGAATTTTTTCTCACGGGAACGGCGGCAGAAGTAATAGGTGTCGTGGAGATTGACGGAAGAATGATAGGCGACGGCAAGGTCGGGCCGATAACCAAACGTCTTCGCGAGAGATTTTTCGAATATGCCAGAAGCTGAAAAGCCCCCGGTGTCAAAAAACAGAATCAAACCTGGAAATAAAGGGGTGAAAAAATGAAGAAGATTTCCGTTTTTTCAATAGCGGCTGTGCTGCTCTGCTGGAGCAGCGTGTTTTCAGCCGGCGAAGATGCCAGGCCCGGTGTTGGTGTGACTATTTATAATAATGACTTTGGTGTGGTCAAGGAAAGACGCCTGATCCATTTCAGCAAGGGGCTCAACAAAGTCAAATTTACCGAAGTGGCTTCAGCAATTGACCCGACGACAGTAAACTTTCAATGTCTCACCGCTCCCGGCGCGGTAGCGATACTCGAACAGAATTACGAATACGACCTTGTGAGCACGGAAAGCCTGTTAAAGCGATACATTGACGGGCAGGTCTGCGTGGAAATCCGCGGCAGCGGCGCTGATCCGGGAAAAGCGATCGAAGGGATACTGCTGGCGTCGATGGATCGCAACCTGATAGTGCGCCCGCCGACAGGGGAGGTAGAGATAATCAGCACAGACGCCGTAGAGCAGGTAAAACTGACGAAGCTGCCTGAAGACCTTGTAACGAGGCCGACACTAAACTGGCTCGCGGAATCCGCAAAAGAGGGACAGCTTCTCTGCCAGGTAACGTACACCACCGGACAAATCACCTGGAGCGCGGACTATTCGGCTGTTCTGAACGCCGATGAAAGTAAAATCGATCTTTCCGGCTGGGTAACAATCGACAACAAAAGCGGCACGGCATACAAGGACGCGGTAATAAAGCTCATAGCCGGTGATGTCCGGCGGGTAGTTGAAGAACGTCTGAAACTCCGCGATAAGGGGGTGCTCCTGATGGAGGCACGGGTGCCCAGAGCGGCGGGATTTGAAGAAAAACCTTTCATGGAGTATCATCTTTACACACTCGGCAGGGCTTCCACAATAAACAACAATCAGGTCAAGCAGATCGAACTTATGCCTACGGCTGCGGAAGTGCCGGTGAAAAAGCTTTATATCTACGACCGCCAGGAAAAGGATGACAAGGTTCAGATAAAATTCGAGTTTGAAAACACCCAGGAGAATCATTTAGGTATTCCGCTGCCTAAAGGGAAGGTGCGAGTTTTCAAAAAGGATCCGGCTGACGGTATGCTGGAATTTGTCGGGGAAGACCGGATCGATCACACAGCCAAAAAAGAGAAGCTGCTGCTGTATATTGGTGACGCGTTTGATGTAGTTCCAGAGTACACCCTAATGGATTCAAAGCGCGAACGGCGGAAAATATGCGAAACGCATAAGGTGGAACTGCGGAACAGGAAAGATACGGCTGTCAGCGTTAATGTGGACGAGAAGTTCCCGGCATGGGTCAACTGGCAAATTGATGAGTCCAGTCAGAAGTACGAAAAGCGTGATGCCCGAACCGCAAGATTCCAGATTGATGTGCCTGCTGATTCCGTCGTGATTCTTCAATATACCGCTACGCAGACGTGGTAAGGACTTTACAAAAGGCTGCTGAAACCAGACATCGGCAAAACATTATGAAAAATACAGGTTTGCGGGAATATATGGCTGTGGTCAGCGGCGACTGCCGTCGAAAAGCATTTTTGCCTGGCCGACAAGGTAAAAGCTGCCGGTAATACATATAAGGTCTTCACGTCCGACGGCACTTCCGGCAATTCGCAGTGCTTCGTTCAATGTCAGGGCAGTCTGGCACATCTTGCCGCATATCTCGGTGTATTTTTCGGTCAAATCATGAGGGAACATCGCACGCGGGGAATTGCTCCGGGTAAAGATAACTTTGTCCGCGCCATACTGAAGCTGTTCAAGCATACCCGTGACATCCTTATCGGCATTACAGCCGAATATTACGACCATTGAATCATAAGGCACATGCTGGCCGATCGTCTGAATCAGTGCACGGATACTGGCAGCATTGTGAGCGGTATCAACGATAATTCTCGGATCTTCGTGAAGTATCTCCATTCTGCCCAGCATAGTTACATTTTTAAGGCCCGCAATTGCCTTTTGGTCATCTATATGGTAGCCGCTAACCTTAAGCTTGTCGAGCATTGCAAGGGCCAGGCCGCAGTTCAGAGCCTGATGGTCGCCGGGCAGTGGTACCCGCAGGTGCTCGAATTTACTTGTAGCGGTGGTCAGGCAAACGCGTGTATGCGGACCATGCTCTCTGGAGGATTCGAATCGATGCGAGAAGTCAATATCCTTACCTGTTATACTCAGTGATGTTTTGACGCTGTTAGCATAACGTTTTAAAGTATTTATTACACTGGGTTCTTGCTGGACGGTAATGGCGGGAACACCTCGCTTTATAATACCGGCCTTTTCCTTTGCAATGCTGTCTATTGTGCTGCCCAACTGCCGCTGGTGATCGATACTTATGCTTGTGATGCCTACCACTTTGGGTTGAAGTACGTTTGTACTATCCAGCCGCCCGCCCAGGCCGGTTTCAACGACGGCTATATCAACTTTTTTATCAGCAAAATAGAGAAAAGCTATTGCAGTCATTATTTCAAAGAAGGTTGGGGAATCTTTGGCCATTTTTTCCACCGCCGGATAGACGCGGTTTATGAGCTTGCACATGTCGGATTTAGTGATCATTTGCGAGTTTATGGTTATCCGCTCATGCAGATTCACCACGTGGGGAGATGTGTACAGCCCGACTTTATAGCCGTTGGCTTCGAGCATGCGTGCAAGCATCGTAGCGGTGGAGCCTTTGCCCTTTGTCCCAGCAATATGGGCTGATTCTATCTTTTTATGCGGGTTACCCAGAACGGCAAGAAGCTTTTTCATGCGACCAAGGTTAAAGGTCGTGACATTGTAGCGCAACACAGTCTGCCTCTCGTAGTCTGTCTTGCCAAAAAGGTACGTAATCGCCTGATTATACGTCCTAAAAGCCCTTTTTGACTTAACTTTGGCAACGGAGGAGGAGCTTTTTGCAGCACTTCGCTTCTTGCTAGTCTTGTTTGCCATGTCCATAAACCATCATTATAGCGGGAAAAAGAGGTCTCGTCAAGGGATCAATACGGATATTATAAGGAATTACCTTGGCACATTATCTCTTAATTGGTATAACTACCTGTTGAAACAAAAGTTACATATATTTGTGTTTCATAAAGTCACCAGACTAACGATGTCCATGATTAGCAGGCCAAGGCTCGGTATTAGAGGGCCTTATATTAGCATTAAGTGAGGCACTATTTTAGAAAATACACAAAATCGCCTAAAATGTTCAATGAATTTGTTGATTCCTGCTGTCTATGGGGTACACTTTCTCCAATATCTGGCTTGGGATATGGACAACAAACCTCGACATTCAGAGAATATTGAAAACTGGCTCAGGCTGATCAATGCTGGGGGAGTTGGGCCAGCAACTTTTAAGAAGCTTACGAGCTTCTTCGGGTCTGTTGAGGCGGTATTAGGGGCATCGACAAGTGAACTGGCAAAGGTTGATGACATCGGGATAAAAACTGCCGAGAAGATCGCCCGAAGCTGTGACAGCTTCGACACCCAAAAAGAGCTGGGTCTTGCTGAAAAGCTCAATGTGCAGCTTATCCACCTTGAGGATAATCGATACCCCGTTGCTTTGAAGCGGATTTACGATGCGCCCGTTATTTTGTACGTCAAGGGGCAGATTGTACGCAGCGACAGCCTGGCAGTTGCGATTGTTGGTTGTCGCCGCTGCAGCGTATATGGGCAGGAACAGGCATCAAGATTTGCCCACGTGCTTTCAGCAGCAGGCTTTACAATTGTCTCGGGTATGGCCAGGGGGATAGATTCTGCGGCACATCGCGGGGCATTGGCGGCAAAGGGCAGAACCATCGCGGTGCAGGGCTGCGGCCTTGCGAATATTTTCCCCCCGGAAAACAAGAAACTTTTTGAGATGATTGCGGAAAACGGGGCCTGTATCAGCGAACTGCCTTTAACTTATGAACCGTTGAGTGAGAATTTCCCAGCTAGGAACAGGATCATCGCAGGTTTATCGCTGGCGGTGCTGGTTGTGGAGGCTGCGGAACGTTCCGGGGCCTTGCTCACTGCGCAACATGCGATCGACAATGATAGAGAAGTCATGGCAGTACCGGGGAAAATTGATTCTCCTTTGAGCAGCGGCACGAACCGGCTGATAAAACAAGGGGCTAGATTGGTGGATTCGGTTGAAGACATAATGGAAGCCCTGGGCTGTATCGGGGAGCAGCTGAAGGAGCATGCAAGCAAGTCATGTGAAAAGGCGGATAAAATAACAGGAGAAACTCAGCACAATCCCCTGCAATTAAATCTCAGCGAGCACGAACAGAAAGTATATCAGTCTCTGACAAAGGAGCCTGTGCACGTCGAAGATATTATTGTTGCATCAGACCTGCCGGCGGGCAGAATCAATGCCGCTTTAATTTCGTTAAGGCTTAAGGGATTGATAAGGCAACTGCCGGGTAATATGTTTATGCACAACTGATGCCGCTAACTAATGAGCGCGATCAGGAAAATGCTATGCAAGAAGGTCTTCAATTCCTGCGATAATATCTTTCTTTTTTGTCAGCCCCACCCATTTTTTTTCGACCCGGCCCTTTTTAAACAAAATGACCGTGGGTATCGCACTTATTCCGAACTCGATCGCTGCTTCCCGGCTGTCGTCGGTGTTGACTTTGCAGACTTTGATCCTGTCGCCATATTCACCGGCAAGGCCCTCGATGATGGGGCTTATCATTTTACACGGGCCGCACCAAGGTGCCCAGAAATCGACCAAAACGGGGACATCGGAAGTATTTACAAAATCATCAAACGTGGCGTCATTTAGTTCAATCAGGTCAGCGGCCATTATCACATCCTTTCATATACATTGGGATCATCAAACCTATCCTTATGCTAACCATGGCCTGCGAGTATGTCAAATATCAATTGGGTTGAATTTCGTCAGTATCGAAAACAGCTTTTTGCCTGTTATCTATCGTCTGGTATGTGGGAGAATCCTGTGGAGAGGCCGCTCGGCTGGGCAATTCCCGAATAGGGATAGCACCTGTGCGGGGCTGGGCGGGCTGACCCTGCTGATCGGAAGCAAGAATCGCTTTCTGGACTGCCTGTTCCGCCGGCTCATCAGTCAGAGCACGAATATAGATGGGGGCAAAGGGGGCGGGCTGTTCAACCCAGATCAATTTTGCGCGAATCAGCTCAAGTAGTGCAAGAAACATGCCTACAAGTACGAGCCTGTTTTTGTCGCCTACAAAAAGTCGCTCAAAACTCATTGGGCCGTCTTTCTGAAGTCGGTCGAGAATGTCGATCTCGTACAGATCTATAGGCGTATCATCGGCAATATGACCCAGGTCAGCCAGTTTGCCGGTGGCCCGCATCAGGTCATTGAATGCCCTGAGCAAGTCCCAGACGCTTACTTGTTCGATATCCATTTCCGCTTCCCTGGCGGGCTTGAGTGTATCGATAATGGTGTCGGGTCGATTGAACCGCAGGTTCTGCTGCTGAGCGGCATCACTGAGCATGTTTGCAGCATCCTTGAATTTTTTGTACTCAAGCAACTGGCGGATGAGTTCGGCGCGCGGATCTGCGCTATCAGAGTCTTCGATTTGCTCGATTTCAACTCTGGGAAGGAGCATTGCCGACTTGATCTCCATCAAGGTCGCAGCCATGACGAGGAAGTCTCCGGCAAGATCGATATCAAGCTGCTTAAGCATTTCAACATACCGGATATACTCATCGGTAATCCGTGCGATTGAAATGTCGTAAATGTCAACCTCTTCTTTTCGGACAAGGTACAGCAGCAGGTCCATCGGGCCGGAAAAGATGTCAAGATTTACCCGGTAATCAGACAATTAATTATCCTCCTGCCCAAATGTTTCGTTGAGTATATCCAGGGCGTGCTGTTTGTCGCCTTCGACAACCCGCAGTTCTATAGCAGCCAGGCCGGCGCATGGAAAAGCGTTTATAAGATTTTCACCCAACAGGACTGCTTCTACGCCTGCCTCATCCAGTTTCGCTTTAGCGAGGTTCGCCTCAAATTCCGTTGGGAATTCTGCAATTTTAACCCATTGCCAGGACATTCATCGGCCCAATCCAACAGCTTTTCTTGCCTTGGCGAGTGTTTTTTCGGCAACTGCTGCAGCACGTTCAGCACCGGCAGCAAGCACCTTTCTGACATAGTCAAGATTTCCGGCCAACTCGGACCTTTTCTGCCTGAACGGTTTGAAGTATTCCAGAAGAAGCTCGGCGAGTCTTTTTTTGACGGCCCCATAGGCAAGGCCGCCCTTGTGGTACTTTGCCCTCCAGTCAGCAAGCTCATCGTCACCGGCTACAAGTTTTAATAATGCAAAAACGTTACATTTTTTCGGATCCTTCGGTTCATCAACGGGCGTCGAATCCGTTACAATCCGCATGACTTTTTTCCTCACACTGCTTTCAGGTTCGAATATTTCAATCGTGTTGTCGTAGCTCTTGCTCATCTTGCGCCCGTCGATGCCCGGTACAACGGCCACGTTTTGGAGTATCTGCGCCTCGGGGAGGACAAAGACCTCGCCATAGGTGCTGTTAAATCTGGCGGCGATATCGCGTGTAATTTCTATGTGCTGTTTCTGATCTGCGCCAACAGGAACAATCTGGCTGCGAAATATCAGAATATCCGCGGCCTGGAGGACCGGATAGGCAAAAAGCCCATGGTTTGGGCTGAGGCCCTGGGCGATTTTGTCCTTATAACTGACACATCGCTGCAAAAGTCCCACGGGTGTAACGCACGAAAGCAGCCATGCTAATTCCGTAACAGCAGGCAGATCAGACTGGCGCCAGAAAACGGTCTTGTCGGGATCAAGCCCCAGGGCAAGATAGTCCATAGCGACATCGAGTGTAAATTTGGCAAGTTCTTCCGGCGCGGGTAAACTGCTCAGAGCATGGTAGTCGGCGATGAAATAAAATCCCTCATTATCGGCTTGAAGCTGCAGGTGCTGTCGCATTGCGCCAAAGTAGTTACCGATATGCAATTTTCCTGACGGCTGGATGCCCGAAAGAACCCTCAAATTAACCTCCTGACTTCAATTCCGCAGAACTCATAAGCTGCTAAAAATACTATAAATTAACAATATCTGCATTATAGCATTGCTGCAGGGGTGAGGCAATTGCAATTATGCCAGCTGGGACGGGGCATGATGAGAAAGGGTCGAGACGGCGACAGCGCCTGCGATCAGATAACATACCAGGGCAACAGCAACCAGAATACTGAAACCCGCTGAGACACTGATACACGTGCCGAGCACCGCGGCAGTTACAGAGGCAAAACTGTTGGCTGCCCAGGCCCAGGGGACAACGGCAGGGCTGCTTTGGGAAAGTTGCGTCATAGCTGTCGGGAAAGGGATACCCATAAAAAAAGCCGGAAGACCACAGATAGCCAGTCCCACAGCTACCCTGCCCAGCCGGTCAATTCCGACGAGCAGATCAAAGCCGATATATAGCAGGATCAGTTCAGCTATTCCGACCGCGATGACGGCGGTTATGGCAAAGCGGACTCGACTCGAAGGTTTTGTAAACATTCGCTGCGATGCGAGGGAGCCGAGGCCTGAAAAAATCATGAATCCGGTGATGGCGACCGCAGCACCAAAGACAGGATCTCCTATCAGCAGAGTCATCTTCTGAATGAACGCCATCTCCAGAAACATATAAGCAACGCCGATCAACAAAAAAAACGAAAGGACTGCTGTTTTTGCGCTGCCTGCTGTGCGAAGAGACCGGGAAAAAACCAACGGAAAGACGATAAAGACGGCGCTGACGATGCAGGCCTGGACAAAGGCAGCTATTACAACCAGATAGCCCCACTGCGAATACTGAAGCCACAGGTCCGGCATGGTGCGAACCATATGGGGTAAGGCGGTCCACCTGAAGAAATCGAAAAAATAAGGCCTGTCATCGGTGGCAGGTTTGATATTGTAAATGTAGTTTTCGTAAAAATCTTCATAGCTCCGGCCAAGGATGGCTGTGGCTGCGTCATAATAAACAGGTTCCTGAAGGATATAATATTTGTTTACGTCATTTTTGCTGATACCCGGCATAGCTACCAGATCAAAGCAGCAAGTGCGGGCGAACTGCCTTGCAGCATATATCTGTGATTCTGAAAACTCCGCAAGGCATGCAACAATTGTAGATGTCGCCCAGCTTCGGATCATGATTATATGTTTCTCCGCTTCGACTATACCGAGGTTCCTCAAGGCAGCCGATATTGTCGCGAGCAGCTTCAGGCTGTTGCGCGGCGGGGTATCCAGCGTGCAGGTTACACTCAATAGGCCGTGATCGGTGAGACACCGCAGGGCTTTTTCCACTGCCTCAACGGTGTAAAGATGACTTTCGTTGAGAGAATAAAGCCCCGCTGCTGAGCCTGCGGCAGACTGTCCAAGCGACATCTGAATCAGGTCGAAACGCTGCTTTGTCCTTTGCAGAAAAGTACGGGCTTCCGATATGACCGTCGAGACATTGGGACGGCTATAAATACCCGCGGCTACGGCAGCGAACTTATTTCGCAGCAGTTTGACTACATCGCTGTTTTTTTCGACGGCGGTGATATGGCGGGCTTTCTGGTACAGCGCCTGGGCGATGTCAGTACCCCCCCCTGCGCTCGTAACGCAGACATTCGGCTCGGAAAGAAGATGATAAGCAAGTGCCGAAGTAACAAAATCATAACAGCGCAGCTCTTCGGGATCCTTGAAAGAATTAATCACAGAAGCTGAATCAGCGTCAGTAATCAAAAGAGATTGTTCTGGAACCGGTCCTTTATAACCAATACTCAAACCCGGAACATATCGAATACTTTGGGATTTGACGATGTCAACTTGACCAAGGGGACTGTGGCTGGTAGCTATGATTTCCGCATCCGGTATCGCCCGGTAGAAAACAAGTGATTTATTCTCGTTGATCTTAATACCCAGATCGATCGTACCAAGCAGGATCAACAGTATCGGCAGGATCAGGAGTGTTGCCAGCAAAGCCCGATACGATATTTCTGCTGCGATAATAACAGCGCTTAGAAAAGCAAGGACACTAAGAGCAATAAGCAGTTGTGAGGGGCTGTTACCATACATCAATATGACAAAGGCCGCGGCCCCGATGCCTGAGCCTGTAAGATTGAGAAAGTACAGCAGATGCGATCGGCTGGCAAATAATGTGAAGGCAAGGCATATAAAGCTGCCTCCCCAGAAGAACGGAACTGCAAAAAGAATATAAAGCCCCAGCAGATAGAAAACCTGTCTGAAATCCCAGACCAGTTGTAACTGGTCAAAAGGAATCTTCTGAGCAAGGTGAAAGGTTGCCGGAATTGTAACAGCCAGACCAACCGCTGAAAGCCAGAGGCAAAGGTGCGCTCTTTTGCGAAAAAACCGCTGACAGATCGAAATCAAAGTCCCGCTACAGCCGAATCCCAGCAATGCCGTGCTGATTACCAGGTATGCGAAATGATGCCACTGTCCGATTGACAGCGCCCGCATAAGGACAAGCTCAAGTGCGAGCACAACCGCTGAGACAAGGACAAGCGCAGCGGATATACCGATCATTGATCGCGGTGCCCCCGACGTCCGGATTGAGCGACTTTACCCACCATAGGGACGAAACGAACCGGCAAAAGCTCTCTGCTTACCAGACTGCTGTCTTCATCCTTTGTGATCAGCACCAGCGTCTGCACGCCATAAGGGCTTCCAAGCGGAATTACCATCCTGCCGGCAGGCTTCAACTGTTCGACAAGCAGAGGCGGAACAATCCCTGCCGCTGCGGTAACTATAATTGCATCGAAGGGTCCTTTTTCAGGCCAGCCGAAATATCCGTCGGCTGTTTTAAGAAAAACGTTGAGGTAGCCAAGTTCGCGGAGTCTTTCTGCGGCTGTCTCGGCTAAAGGCTCGATAATCTCAATAGTATAGACCTCCCTTGTCAGTTCGGCGCACACGGCAGCCTGATAACCCGATCCCGTTCCTATCTCCAGAACTCGACCGTTCGGATCAAGCTTTAGCGCCTCGGTCATATATGCGACAATGTAAGGCTGGCTTATGGTCTGGTTATAACCTATCGGCAGCGGATAGTTGTGGTAGGCCCTGGCCAGGTCCCCCGGACGTACAAACGCATGGCGCGGGACGGTTTCCATCGCCAATAACACGTTGGGATCTTCGATGCCGTTTCTGCGAATGTGCCGATCGACAAGTTTGAGCCGCTGTTCGACTCTTTCACAGAAGGCTCTGTGCTCGTGCAGCGGCGGGCTGACTTTGTTTTCATTGGAATCGGCGACGTGGTTTGCATCGGATACCGGCTGATTCGAGTTGGCGCGGGTTTCGGACTGTCTGACAGCAGTTTTGTTCTGTTCATAGCTCAGGCATGGCATCGCGACAGCCAGGACAATAGTTGTGATAAGACCGCTTAGGATGACCCTGAATTTAAGATCCTCCAGGTGGAACGAATTTTCTGTTCTCATCGGTCCGCCCTTTCGAAGATTCGGTTTTCCCCTGATCTTTACAAAAAAGTATTATATCACATACGGGCAGGCTGCAAGGATTTAATTATTTTCACGTGCCGGATACTTGATTACTACGCCAGACCCAGGGCGAAATGCGAGGTTGGCAATAGAAAATGCCGGGGCAAAATTACTGCTGTCTTTTTGCGCTTTCGTGGTATTCAGCGTCTATGTTAATGTCCCAGAGGTTGTAAGGGGAATCTGCCAGCTTAAGGTAATTCCTCGCGGCGAGCAGCCCTGAGTAAGTCGAGTGATCCTGATTGTTATACTTGTACATGCCCCCCCTGCCAATAGGCATGATATTGACAAACTGATCCATCCTTTTTTTGAGTTTTTCGTAAGGCGCCTCAAAGCCAAGATAATAGGTAGGATATGCCTCTGTTTCACGCACGACCCATGTCTGCTGGACATCTTCTTCTTTTATCAATCCGATCTGCCGGAGCTCTGTTATCGCAAGGGTTTTGAAGTAATCATCCTCTTTCTTCCACATATCATCATGCTGAAATATAAAGTATTCAGCACTTAAAGGTGTTCGCCCTTCCCGGCCGGCCATTTCCTTTGAAAAATTGTTGTAATTAGCCACCCTCGCTACCCTGACATCCGGCGAATGAACATAGACCCACTGGTCCGGAAATAATCCCGTCCCCTGAACAAGCAGATTTACGGTGATATGATCGCGAAAGTAAAGTGCTTTTGCGGATTCGAGAACTTCATCGGCTTCACAAGGTTGCAGCATCGTGAAAAACTGCGTCAGCGGCACAGAACTGAAAAACTGCTCCGCCTTGATATAAACCGTCCGCCCCGAGTTACAGGCAACTTTAACCGACATTATTTTGTTATCCTGCTGCTGAAAAGATAAGGCTGTTGCCGCAAACATGAATTCGACGCCTTTTTCAGCACATTTTTGCGCTATAGCTTCGTACATTTGCCCGGCACCCAGCCTGGGATAATCGAATTGCTCCACCAGCGTTTTGGCCTGTTTCTTTCCTGCACCAAATACAGCATTTCTGATAACCTGTACGATATCGAGTCCCTTGATTCGCTGAGCAGCCCACTCCGCACCGATCTGTGAACATGGGATGCCCCAGACTTTCTCGGTATAGGTTTTGAAAAAGGTCTCATACAGTTTGCGTCCGAATCGCTGGGTAATCCAATCCTCGAAAGTGACTGCCTCGCGATGAGGCTTAACCTTAGCGACAGCAAACGAGGCAAGGGCATGAATCGCCTGAACCAGCCCGAGTTTTATCAGCGCATCAGCAGCCTTGATCGGATAGTTAAAAAGTTTTTTCTTATAAAAAATGCGGGTAAGTCGATCGACCGGCCTGAAGTCCCTGCCCAATATCTCATGCCAGAGATTGTTCACCTCCGCATTTTTTGTAAAGAACCGATGAGGCCCGATGTCAAATCGCGCGCCGCCGAAACTCTCAGTTCGCGCCAGACCGCCGGGGACATTGTTGCGATCGATAACCACCACGCCGGTTATGCCGTGCCTGACAAGTTCCAGTGCTGTCGCCAGGCCGGCAGGGCCTGCACCCAACACACAACATCTGCAGGATTTTGTTTCGTCGCTCACTTACAGTCACTCTTGTGCCAGTCCCAGGCGGTCTGCACAATCACCCTTATATCATCATACTGAGGCTTCCAGTTCAGTACCCGTCCGGCCTTTTCGCTTGAGCCGACAAGCACAGGCGGATCGCCGGGCCTTGGCGAAGTTTCGACAACTTCAAAATCCGCGTTGCTGATCTGCCTGACGGTTTCAATTACTTCCCGCACGGAATGGCCATTACCATTGCCGAGATTGAACGCATCGCTTGTGTTGTGATGACGAAGGTGCACCAGGGCCTTAAAGTGCGCATCGGCAAGATCGGTAACGTGAATGTAATCCCTTATGCAGGTCCCATCCCTGGTAGGATAATCAGTTCCAAAGATTTGTACGCTTTTTCTTTTACCAAGGGCGGCATAGATCGCAAGAGGAATAAGATGCGTTTCAGGATCATGTCTTTCACCAACCTGACAATCCGGGTCTGCTCCGGCAGCATTGAAGTAGCGCAGGTTAACATGCTTTATGCCGTAGGCGGTATCACAATCAGCCAGAACTTTTTCAATCATCAGTTTGCTTCGGCCATAGGGATTTATGGGATTCTGTGTGTGCTCTTCGGGTATTGGTATCGTATGCGGCACGCCGTATGTGGCGCACGTGGAAGAGAACACGAAATATCTGACGCCGAATTCCTTCATTACTTCAAGAAGGTTCAGTGTGTTTGCAACATTGTTCCGGTAGTATCTCAGGGGTTCGGTAACAGACTCTCCGACATATGCAAATGCACTAAAGTGAAAAACGGCTTCAATGGGAAATGCTGTGAAACATTCTCTCAGCCGTCCCTTGTCAGCAAGGTCTGCCTTGAAGAAATGCCCCCACTTTACGAAATCCTGATGGCCGTAAACCAGATTATCGACAACAACCGTTTCGCAGCCCTTCTGATTCAGAAGCTTATTTACGTGCGATCCGATATAGCCTGCGCCGCCTGCTACAAGTATCATTTTGCCTCTTTCTGATTTACAGGTAGCGGATTTTACCACGATTGTTTCTTTTGTTCAAGTAACTCTGTCAGCAGGAAAAAATCCTGAATGACAGGAGAAAAAATCTCAATACTTACAATGCCTTTTAGTTCAGCGCCCTATAATATGCTTTTACGGCACCGGCAGGCAGATGTATTAGAGGACTGTGGATGATAATGTAAATCAGCTTAATATCTGCTTAATATTCGCTTGACATTACCTGATAATTTGGTTATATTATAAATGAACACTGTGGCTTCGGGGGTTGAACTGTGGGTCACTGAAAGGGGGGCTTTAGAAATGGTATCATCCGGCTTCAAAATCGTTTGTTTTGTAATAGCTGTTCAGGGCGCCAGAGGGCCGCCGGGTATATAAAAAAGACTCTTTGATTTGCTTGATGTTAAGGAAATAATTTGAAATATTAATAACGTATTTATTTCGGGGATTAACTATGGCGGGCGTAAAACCTCTCCTCTCTCCTCCGGGTTTTATGGCCAAGCCGATGTGCTCCGATGAAGTTTCCTGCTTGGGGGGGCCGGAAAGTCGCACTCAGGCAGGATGAAAATAACGCTCTGCTTCAAGAGCTTTAATATAAATGCCAATTGAATAACGCAGAGATATGAACGTGGGGGGACCATGTAGCTTCTTTCCGAGCAAAGGCCTCTGTAGGAGATACAGAGGCCTTTTTCTGCGCGCTTTAATTCGGCAGGCGGATTCAAAAAAATTTCTGTTGTATGTGCACCTGTGAGTTTTTCATGCGAATTGCCCTTACCTCTTTACTGCACTGCAATTGCTGATGCCGACAAAAAAAACTCACAAGCAGGGCAGCCTGTTAATAAATCTTTTTTCCAAAATTGCGATTGACATACAATATAAGGGTCTTAAAATACGTTGGATTACTACCTGTAGTATGTTCTTTAGGTTTTGCTTTGGCTGACGGGTAGGTGTGGATAAAGGTTTCGGCCTAAATTTTCTTCAGGTGGAAAGTCTTTGTGAGATGTCCTTACTGCAAGGAAGATCGGGATAAAGTCATTGATTCGCGGTCCAGCGATGTCGGGCGAGTTATAAGGCGAAGACGCCAGTGCCTGGCTTGTGGCAGAAGATTTACAACATATGAGAAAACCGGTGAAAGTTTTAAGCTCAGCGTTGTCAAGAAAGACAACTCCAGGGTTCCATACGACAGGGATAAGGTGGTCGCAGGGCTTCAGAAGGCATGTTACAAGCGGCCTGTTTCCGCTGAACAGATCCAGCAGATTGCTGACAAGGTGGAAGAGGGCATATTCAGGAATTTTGATAAAGAGGTCTCATCGGCGTTTATCGGTGAAAGCATTATGAGAAATCTGCGGGCTGTTGATAAAGTAGCCTACATTCGCTTCGCCAGTGTCTACCGTGAGTTTACCGATGCAGGTGAGCTGATCGACGAAGTTACACAAGCCTTTGCAGAGGCCGACGAAAACAATGAGCCTACGCTTTTTAACGATTGAAGCGGGACCGTAACGCTTAGCAGTAACAATGTGAAGGATCATGTGTCGATATTGAACTACGGATGGTAAATGTCAGCACGGCTTAAAGTAATGAAGATGGACGGCACAGTAGAGGATTACCTTCATATGAAGGTTCTGGCCTGTGTAAATAATGCGCTGGCCCTTGCGGGACAAGCCAGCACTTTTGTTGCTGAACAGCTTACCGAGGCGATAACATATTTTCTTTACACGCGAAAAGATGCCGGTATGGTCAGAAGCAGCGAGGTTTTCTCGATGATCCAGGTGATATTGGACGCGACTAACCACCAGGCAGCCGCTGTAGCACTGACCGAGAGGCACTACTGGCGGCTGCTTCAGCGAAGGCGAACCGAGGTTATCGACATCGACATCGGTAATTTTGGCGACGCCGTGTTTTTCGCCGATCTCGACAGGGGCAATTTCGCCTGGCCCTGGGATAAATCTAGGATAGTTGACTACCTGGCCACAAGGCACCGCATTGATAGACAAAATGCCCGGGCAATTGCATCAGGCGCTGAGGAAAAAGTGTTGAACATGGACCTGCCGGCAGTACCAGGAAGCCTGATCAAGCAAATTGTTCTGACGGAAACGGCATCTATGCTCCGCGCGCAGCAGCAGTTACAAGCACCGTTAACAAAAGTTACATTAACAAAAACCCGTACAGACAAGGATGTCTGCCTCAGGCAGCGACAGGAAGGACTCTGTCTGGTCAAAAGCTGAGAGATTGGCTTTTGCAATAGCCGGAAAGAAACAATTGCACATGACCGGCTGCCTGAGTGTTTTTGTTATGTTTTGTATCCCTGATCCGGGACCGTGCGGGGAGAGAAGGTTTGTTTTTCTGCGATCGCTCTCACATTTCTATAACATCCTGTTGCGTTTCAAAATCCCGGGCCAGCGACCCGACTTTGATTTTAACCTTGATGATATCGCCCAGGATAACCAGGCGGATGCGCCCCTGGCCGATCGTAACATGGTCAAAGCTGAGTCCTTCAAGCCGTGTCAGCCTTGATGCAAGCTGCGGTGATTGTTTCAGTTGCGTCGCGATACCTTCAAATGTCTGATTCACGATCATGCTGCACTGATACAGATCTTTGTTATCTGCACGAATTTCACGCATATCATCCTGGAAGTGTTCCAGTGCTTTTTTAAGTAGTTCAATCTGCCGGGCGTTTTCATTGGCATAGGGACTATCCAGCACGTCAGGGTCAACTATCATCTCGGTATCAAACTGCATTTTTAACTGTTGACGCTTTATCCTGTTTTTCGGCCATTCGTCAATCATGAAGAAATACTTGCGTTTAGCCAGAAGGTTGTCTTCGTCAAAAGCGACCATATTGAACCACATCTGTCGAAGCTGTGTGCTTCTCTGTTTTTCGCCCCACGAAGCGATGACGCTTTCGCTCTGGCTGAGAAGCTCATCATAGTCGGTATTCTGTATTACCGAAAGTACTTCGGCGGAGCTGCTAAGGCGCAGCTCTGTTTCTTCATAGCTGTATCGCATCTCATCAAAATAAGGTGCCTTTTCCGGTGTAAAATCTTTATAAATGTTATGTACGCCGGCGATTACCATATTTAGACATCCACCCAACAAAGGACAAAACGCCAGCAGGAAAATTATCAGAACATGTTTTTTAAACTTCACAGGGCAGTTCCTTCCGACTTAACCGAGGCCTTGGAGAAATCTTCGTATTTCTATTATCGGCCCAAAGCCAAGCATCCTTTACATGGCAAATCTATTTTTGAACCGGACCATGTTTTTTTCTGTTCCGACAAGACCTATCCCTTGTCCCCTCCATCACCCCTGATTTCCCGGGGCATAGCAATAGTGCCCGTTCTTGCAACATTTTTTATTCCGTAAGGTCGGCACGAATCCAGAAAAGCCTCTATCTTTGCCTCCGGTCCGGAAACCTCGACCATAACAAATTTTGGCCCGATGTCCACGACCTTTGCATTGAACATATTCACCAGCGCCAATATCTCCGGCCTTTTCTCGGGCACTGCACAAACACTGAGTAACATCAGGTCTCGCATTACAACAGGCCGACCAATGAAATCCTGAACCTTGACTACAGGAATAATCTTGGCGAGTTGTTTGCGAACCTGCTCGACCACCTTGTCATCCCCGACAACTACTATTGTCATTCGGCTGAGATTGGGGTCTTCGGTGCGCCCGACTACGAGCGAGTCAATATTAAAGGCCCTGGCAGCGAACATACCGGCAACATGGGCAAGTACGCCGGGCTGATTCTGAACCAATGCACTTATTATATGCTTCATCTTATTAATACCTCGCTTTCAGCATGACTCAGGCCAGACTTTCAAGAATATCCAGCCCGTCCATCTCATCCAGGCCTTTGCCCGCAGGGACCATAGGCCAGACATTTTCTTCCCGATTAATATGAAAATCCACAACACAAGGCCTTGTTTCCGAGAGCATTCGTTCTATGGCCTCGGGAACCTGTTTTTTCTTCTCCACACTGATCCCTCGTGCGCCAAAAGCCTCGGCAAGCCGGGCGAAGTCAGGATTCTGCAGCGAACTTTTCGAATATCGCCTGTTGTAAAAAAGCTCCTGCCACTGCCGAACCATTCCCATGTAACCGTTATTAAGAATACAGACCTTAATGGGCAGCTTGTACTGGACCGCTGTCGACATCTCGGTTAAAGTCATGTTAAAACTGCTGTCGCCGTCAATGTCAACAACCGTTTGGCCGGGCAAGCCAGCCTGTGCTCCAATCGCGGCAGGCAACCCATAGCCCATCGTCCCAAGGCCTCCGGAACTAAGGAACTGTCGCGGACGGGAAAATTTGTAAAATTGAGCTGTCCACATCTGGTGCTGACCGACGCCTGTTACGATTGTTGCAGCGCCTTTGGTCTGCCTGCACAGCTCCTCAATAACATACTGAGGCTTGACCGTATCCCCGTTATTATCGTAGCGAAGCGGAAATTTCTCCTTCCACTCGGCAATCTGCCTGAACCATTCAGCACGGTCACGATACTGAACCTGCTTATTGAGTTCCGACAATATGGTCCGTGCGTCCCCCACAACCGGGATGTCAACACGAACATTCTTGGAAATGCTCGTCGGGTCAATATCAACATGCACAATCTTTGCTCCGGGTGCAAACGTTTTAACCTTGCCTGTAACACGGTCGTCGAATCTTGCGCCAACTGCAATTATCAGATCACTGTTTTGAACAGCGTAATTGGCGTAAGCGGTTCCGTGCATACCCAGCATATCCAGCGACTTCGGATCACTCTGATCAAAACTGCCCAAGCCGAGCAGTGTCATTGTTACAGGTATGTTCGCGTTGTCGGCAAGTACCCGCAGTTGTTCGGTGGCGTTGGAGGTGATAACCCCGCCGCCAACATAGAGAACCGGCCGCTGTGATGTGTTGATCGCTTCAGCAGCCAGAGCAATCTGGCCTGCGTGCCCATGAGTACGAACCGTGTAGCCGGGCAGTCGAATCTGGCCCGGTTCCTCCGGCGTGCATTTCGACACTGTAACATCGACGGGAATATCGATAAGAACCGGCCCGGGTCGTCCCGTTGATGCGATATAAAATGCCTCACGAATCAAACGCGCCAGGTCTCTAACATCTTTGACAATGCAATTATGTTTCGTGATCGGGCGGGTCACACCGGTTGTGTCTGCTTCCTGAAACGCATCGTTGCCGATCAGTTCGGTTTTTACTTGGCCGGTAAGCGCAACAACAGACACAGAGTCCATCATCGCTGTAGCCAGGCCGGTTGTTAAATTACACGCGCCAGGCCCGGAAGTTGCCAAAACCACTCCCACCTTGCCCGTTGTCCGAGCGTACGCATCTGCCATATGACAGCCCCCTTGCTCATGACGAGGAATGATAAAATTGATCGGTGCGTCATAGAGCCGATCAAACAACGGAAGAACCACCCCTCCCGGATAGCCGAACATTGTCGTTACTCCCTGTTCAATCAGCGTATCGACGATTATCTGGGCACCGGTTTTTTCCTGGGGATTTTCAGCCGATCTGGACGAAGGCGTGTTCTTTCTGCTCATTTTTTACTCCCTGATAAACGATTATCGTTATTCCACCGCGCTACAACGCTCACCGGTATTTCCCACGCCAGCCGATTTTTCCACAACACATGCAAAAACCAATCTGCGCGGGGTTTTTATACCCTGCTGTAACCGCGTAACCACACTTTTTCGTGCGTATCAGGTAATACCTGCACCGCAATTAAACCGGTATTATACCATTACGTCAACTTATTGTCAATTCCTTCCCTCATCAATTGTCTGCCCAATCTCCCCATATCCCATCAACCCGCCACTTTTGCTTACCTCTTCGTTCCCGGAATTCCCAAATTTACTTTCAAGAAAAACTTATCCCCCTGCCGATTAACTTTACTGCCGGATGTTCTATATCATGCTTCTTGCCTCAAAACCAGCATCCGTGATTGTAACAATTTGCCTATTACATGGCCGAGGTCCTTAATGGATTATCCGCAATTGCTTTCTAAAAAAGAGCTTAGAGCTTTGTTTTGCGGTGCTCTTAACAGCACCGAACCCCTTATCATGACCCACTTGTCCTGCCGTAAATGGCAGGCAACAAAGCTCTGTCTTGAGGAGGTTCACGATAAAACACTCACCGTCAGAGTCCTGGAAAACGAACAAGGCCTTACTGTTAACACTCAAATAGACCAACCGGTCGGTCTGTCTGTCCGCCTGGGCAATCAGACCTACATTTGCGAATCCGCCATTCTTGCCGTCAACTCCGACCATCCCCCCAAAATTACCCTCGAATTTCCCGATCAGGGCGAGAAGCTGCAGCGACGTAACTACTTACGTGTTGCCGCTCCTCCCAGACTCAAGATTCAGGTATTCTTCTGGCGGAGCAACCGTCGCCAGAATACGCAGGAAATCGCTGCTGAGCAGTGTTGGCAGGCAAGGCTGCTGGATCTGTCTGCCGGCGGAATGCAACTGGCCATCAACCACGAAGACATCGCCGGCCTGGAGCCAGGCCAGATGATCGGCCTGCAGTTTACCCCGATGCCCTACGAAAAGCCGCTCTTGCTCGAAGGCCGAATAAAACGAATCGTCAACAGACCTGCGAAAGATCGGACGCTGCTGGGCCTGGAAATTCTCGGACTCGAGGTTACAACTGAAGGCCGCGAACGTTTGCACCGTATATGCCGGACAGTCGAGAACTATTGCCACATGAATGAATCACAAAACCGCGAAACGGTGCCAGCATAAACAACAGTCCTGCGATACCTCAGGCACATATCTGCTGCCATCGTGCACGGTTGTTTATTTATCAAATGCCGCGTCGAAAGCACATGCCGAAGCCTTGAAATCAAGTTGCCTGACGAACTGGCAGGCTTCCTCTGCGCCCTGAAATCTGTCCATGCCTGCATCTTCCCACTCCACGGACAACGGGCCCTGGTAGCCGATGTGGTTCAACGCGCGAATAATTTCCTCGAAATTGATTTGTCCTCTGCCCGGTGAACGAAAATCCCAGCCGCGATCGGGATGACCGAAATCCAGATACGACGCGAGTATACCAGAGGTGCCGTCCAGTTGCAGGGCAGCATCTTTCATGTGGACGTGGTAAATTCTGTCTGAAAACTCACGGAGAAATTTTACAGGGTCTGCCATCTGCCAGTGGAGATGGCTGGGATCGAAGTTGAATCCCATGGTTTTGCGGCTGTCAATCGCTTCGATCGCACGTTTGGCTGTAATAATATCGAATGCAATTTCGGTGGGGTGAACTTCCAGCGCGAACCTCACGCCACACTTATCGAAAACATCGAGGATAGGGTTCCAAAGTTCCGCAAAATATCTGAATCCTTCCTCTATCGTGTCTTTGCTGACAGGCGGAAAACTGTAAAAAAGATGCCAGATGGATGAGCCGGTAAAACCGTTGACCGTTTTTATGCCAAGATTTTCCGCAGCTTTTGCGGAGTTCTTCATCGCGTTTATCGCCCATTGTCTTTTTTTCTCGCTGTCGTCGGCACAGCCAGCCGGTGCAAAGGCATTTGATCTGCTGTCATTGTTCGGGTCACAGACAAGCTGGCCCGCCAGGTGATTGCTGATCGCGAATAACTCAAGCTTGTGCTTTTTGAGGATACTTAACTGCTTATCACAATAGGCGCGGTCCTCTGCGGCTTTTTCGACGTTCATATGGTCGCCCCAGCACGCCAGCTCAAGCCCGTCATATCCCCACTGAGAAGCTTTTTCAGCAACGGTTTCCAGCGGCATATCAGCCCACTGGCCGGTGAAAAGAGTTACCGCTCTTGCCATTTTATTTCCTCCTGAGTTCACAGGCTCATCTTCGTCCATTTCCGATCAGACTGGGAACTTTTCACAACGGTTTCGATAAATGCCATTCCGCGGACGCCATCGTCTACGGTTGGAAAGTCAAGATATTCGTTTTCAGGCCTTGTGCTGGCGAGCCTGCACTGCAATGTCAGCGCGAAGTTTCGATAGATATTGGCGAAAGCCTCGATGAATCCTTCCGGGTGGCCTGCGGGAAGACGCGTGTTGTGTAGTGCGCCTCTCGATAAATCCGGGTAATTCGCCCCGGCCCGCAGGATTTGCGCCGGCCCGTCAAGGTGTGACAATATCAGCGTATTAGGCTCAACCTGCTCCCACTTTATCGCATCGGTTTCACCATAGACCCGGATTCGTAAACCGTTTTCCTCGCCGGTCGATACCTGGCTGGCGTACAGCACCATCCTCGCGCCGTTTTCGAGTCGGCAAAGGATATTGCCGTCATCTTCCAGTTTTCTGCCCGGCACGAAAGTCGTAAGATCGGCACACAATTCGGTGATCCTCAAGCCGCTGATGTATTCAGCAAGATTTTCCGCGTGTGTGCCTATGTCGCCGATGCATGAAGAAAGTCCTGATCGTTTGGGGTCGGTTCTCCACTCAGCCTGCTTCTGGCCGGTGTCTTCAACTTTTGTAGCAAGCCAGCCCTGCGGGTATTCGACTACTATTTTCCGGATACTTCCAAGCCTGCCCGTCCTTGCGAGGTATCTTGCATGCTTTACCATCGGGTAGCCGGTGTAGTTATGTGTGAGCCCGAAGAGTAGCCCTGTTCTCTTGACTATCTCAGCAAGCTCCTTTGCCTGTGATAAGTCATACGTCATGGGTTTGTCACACATGACATGGAAACCGTTTTCCATCACCATTTTCGCAATAGGAAAATGCAGATGATTCGGAGTCACAATCGAGACCATGTCCATTCGCACAGCTTCTGCCAGGTCTCTTTCCCGCTCGATCATCTGCTGGTAGGAATCATAAACCCTCGCCTCATGCAGATAAAGCTCTTTGCCGGTAATTTTTGACTTTTCCGGATCACTGCTGAAAGCTCCGCATACCAGCTCGATCTGCCCGTCCAATGCAGCCGCCATTCTATGCACCGCACCGATAAACGCGCCCGGACCGCCTCCGACCATCCCCATTCTCACTTTACGAGCTTGTCCCACTGTTTTTTTCTCCCGGCAATACATACCCCCCCTACAATGTCTGAACTTCCTCGCCGGCTCCCAAGCCCAGCTTCTCGGTAATTCTGTCAAACTCATCGAGCGAATAAAAATCGATCGTAATTTTCCCTCGCCTGCCCCCCTTCCGCGCATCTATGTGAACCTTAGTTGCCAACATCGAAGACAAACGGTTCTCCAGATCCACAATATGCGGCGCTTTGCCGGCTTCACCTGCGTCTGATTTTGTACCCCGTTCGTTCAATCTTTTTACCAGCCTCTCCACTTCGCGCACACTCAACCTCCCTGCCATTGCACGATTGGCAAGCTTACGCCGCAGCTCATCACTGGGAAGCGCCAGGATCGCCCGCGCATGGCCCATACTGATCTGCCCATCCACCATCATCTGCTGAATATCCCGCGGTAAGTCAAGAAGGCGCAGATAGTTAGCAATCACAGACCTGTCTTCAGCCAGGCGCTGGGACGCCTCTGCCTGCGTCATGCCGAAGGTACCCAGATAATGTCTGTATGCCTTGGCACGCTCAAGTGGATTAAGGTCCCTGCGGTGGATGTTCTCCACAAGCGCAAGTTCGAGCATCTGCTGCTCAGATGCCTCCCGCACATAAGCAGGCACCTTCTCAAGTCCCGCCATCTCAGCCGCACGGAATCTGCGCTCGCCCGCAATGATCTGATACTTGCCCCCAACCACGCGAACAACAATCGGCTGAACCAGGCCGTTCACCTTTATAGACTCAGCAAGCTCACTGAGATCCCTTTCATCCCATACCATACGTGGTTGATGTGGATTAGATATAATATCCACAATTCGAACAGCTCTAACTGCTTCTTGTAACTCCTTATCTGCTGGCATGTTAAGTGGAACCGCCGCGCCGCCTTGTACCTGTTCCCGGGAATGAAATTCGGATCTTATCGGACCTAAAAGCGACTGTAGCCCCCTACCGAGATGTTTTGGTTTGTCTTTTTTAAGGTTGGTCATGGCTATGCTCCTTCATACTGAATATTAGGATCAGGTCCTTCTTTTCCAGCCAGCCCGGCATTAGGACATGCTCAAACTGGCAGGGGGCAGTTTAGCAAAATATCCAACATAACGCCAGTAGAAAATTCACTTTTTTGCGATATCTTGGAAAAATACTAGGCAATTATTACATCATATCTGAAACGTGCCTCAGCCCCGCCAGCACTACATAACTACTCCCTGCCATATTCCTTTCCAAATGTTTCACGTGGAACAGCTTGCCTGGCTCTGCCCGCTACTCGGCACAGATTCTTCCTGTCCTTGTCATATTGTTTCACGTGAAACCTTATTGCAAGCAGAACTATGGGGTTAATCGCCTTACCGCCACAACACCGGACTCAACTTTATCCTTGCGTTTGGTTGGCAAAAAGTTTTACTATCTCCTTGCCGACACGTAGGATAGGGCAACGCAGGCGTGCGATCCGAGCGCTGATGCCGGTGCTACACAGCACAACGGCTCCGGAAAATTCCGAGCCTGTTTAATCATCTGCTGTTAGCCTAAATGCGATAAACGCATTTAACAACCCACTAACTCATCCACAATTTTTGGGACGTTAATAAAAATCTGGATTTCCGCCAGACACCCGTCTTTGCCGTTCTGCTGGCAGCATATAATGCTGCAAACGGTATATGTCCTCAGAATATTTCTGGACACGACACCCCTGTGGGCAACTCAAGACCTACTGGAGCCACTAACACTTTTTGACATTTGCCGTAGTGTCGAACCAATGCTTTCGCTCATAGACAGTGCTGCGATCGGCAAGAACAATCAAACTCTATACTGTGTACTGCGAGGTATTAAAAGCTTTCGGAATTTTCTGTTGCATATTGATACCTCGCACTGTACAGTAATATCGCTTTGTATCGCAAGAAAATATATAATGTCGCGAATACGAACAGCGACCCGGCAGGAATAATATAATGCGGATAAGAAAACAGGTGCTGGATGGAATTATTGAAACACTGGTGATGGGTGTTCTGGAATCTGATGCCAGTTATGGTTACGCGATAGTAAGGGAACTAAACAGAAGGGCGGGCGGAGCAATTATATGCGGCGAGGGAACTGTATATCCTGTGCTGCGACGGCTGCAGGAAAAAGGCTACGTTCTTGCCCGGTGGAGTAAATCTTCTGCAGGGCGCAAACGGAAATACTATAGGCTCTCTGCAAAGGGACGCAGACAGCTCAAGTGCAACCGGGACGAATGGGCGCTGCTGACTGATGTGATGGCCGCTGTTGCAGGGATAAAAAATAATATTGGATGGAAGAAACGCAGAAAAACATTCGGCAGGCCTCAGCGGAAGTAGGGTATGTATGCAGGACTGCGTGGTATATCCGGCTGTGTGCGTTTTTTTCATCTCATAATTATTTGTACAAGGCAGCGTGTTATTGCCGATAATTATCTGTTAAGCTTAGAACAGAAAATGAAAAAGATACGTAAAAAAGGCGATGAATGTCTATAAAACATAAAACAAAAAAAGTTTTCTTCTATCTTGCCACTCTGGCAGGGGTTGGGGTGCTGATATATACAGGTCGTAACTGGTATTACGGCGCAGCGACGGTACATGAGCTTTTGACGGAAAACAGACATCTCAAGCAGGCGATAACAAACCTGACAGCGGAAGATCAGGTAGGGTACGCGAAGGTGATTTCGCAGGGGTACCACGATGGGAAGCTCTCTACGACCATAAAGTTTGTTGAGACCGACCGGGAAAATAAGCTTCGCAAGGTGCTTGAGAAGGAATATACCATTGAGGGGGATGTAATACATTTCGATGCGCTTATCGTGAAGTTCGGCGAGAAGATGGTAATGGACGGCAAGGGTAAGGCGCTTTACCTGTGGAGACGGGTGTACAGCGATAATGTCGCGCCTGAAAATGGCATGCCTATCGACGAGGCAGGCATGGAGCCTGGGCGATACAGCGATCTATTAGCCATGCTGCCCGCTAAACAGAAGGATATGTTCTGGGCGAATATCTGGGAGCTGGCAAATAATCCTGACAAGCTGAAGCAGTACGATATCAAGGCGATTTACGGCAATGTTGTGTACTCGAAGCTTAGACCTGGGCTGATTTATGTATTTAAGATAAGCCCGGCAGGGCAGGTCCATCCGGAAGTTGTGCCTGTTATGTAGGCTGCGGATACAATTAAAATCTGGTTGATTGTGCGAACTTCGCAGCCTTCGTGGTAAATTTGATTTACATTGCGGCACTGCAAGCGTACATCATTGTATTGTAAGTTTACATCGTGACGTTGCGGCTTTACATCATGGCATTGTAAACGGGCAAAAAGGGTTGTAACTTGCTGAATTTAAGGCCTTTAGACGAATGAACAAGAAAATACGGTCGATTTCGATGATGACAAGTTGAAACTCATCGGCTGGGCTGGCAAAAAAGCCCCGACAGCCCTGCAACAGCCCGGACAGACGAGACTTTTGGAAGCGCCAAGACAGGGTGATGGCTGGGTATTTCTCGACTGGAAAGCCCCTGTCGATGGCGGTGCACCAAGTGCTTATAAGGTAATGCGCAGGGAACGCCCGGCTGGCGCGTGGGAAGATGTCGCCACTGCCGTTATTACAGAGGCAACGTTAGTCGAACAGCCGAAGGGCAAAGAGCTTGAATACCGCATCATCGCCGTAAATAAGGCTGGCGAAGGCGAACCTTCAAATACTGAAATGGTTGTGCTGTAAAGGTAACTATACCAAAGGCGCAGAGAAAAACGCTTAGAGGTCAGCGCCGATTGTGAACGTACAGGCAAATCGAAATAGAGTATAAGAGAAACAATTGGGATATACATGGTTTCCTGTATAGATATCCAGCAGAGGACAGCAAATGATTGAAGTATTTAAAACAATAGAAAATAAATCAAGAAGAATCGATGAGTTCCAGAAAGACAGTTGGATAAATGTCTCAAGCCCAACCAAAGCAGAGTTAGAAAAGTTGAGTCGGGAACTAAATATCCCTCTGGATTTCTTAACGGATCCCCTGGATGTTGATGAAAGGGCGAGAAGCGATAAGGAGGGCGAATGCATTCAAATCATATTAAGAACACCTCTGCATGATGAGGATAATACCGATATTCCATTTGTTACTTTGCCAGTTGGAATAATACTTGCCGGAGATTTGATTATAAGCGTTTGTTACAGGGAAAATAATATTCTTAATGATTTCATTAACAATAGGATAAAGAGTTTTTCTACAGCAAATCGAAGTCGATTTATTTTGCAGATATTCCTTAGAACAGCTTTGGCTTATTTGAACCATCTAAAAGAAATTAATAAGAGAACAACTGGGGTTGAAAAGGAATTGCACAGGGCAGTGAAGAATGAGAAGTTAATAAAATTATTGAACCTTGAGAAAAGCCTCGTTTTCTTTACAACCTCTTTGGGGTCGAATGAATTTATGATGGAAAAACTTCAAAGAACGGGTTTAGTGCCAATGAGTCCTGATGACAAAGAGCTTTTGGGAGATATAATCGTAGAGAATAAGCAGGCTATTGAGATGGCTAGCATATACAGCAATATTCTCAGTGGAATGATGGACGCCTTTGCATCGGTTATCTCGAATAATTTGAATGTCGTGGTGAAACTTCTGACTGCCATTACAATAATCCTGATGATTCCGACGTTGGTAGCGAGCATATATGGAATGAACGTGGAACTACCGTTTCAGCATTCCCCGCACGCTTTCTTGATAACTAGCTGTATTTCGTTGACTCTGTCGGTAATTGGTGTAATGGTCTTTATTAAAAGAAAGTGGTTTTGATTTTGCTGCTGTCCTCTCTTTTTTCTCGCACTTTCCCTGTTGAATCGCTTCGTAAACCCCGTTAGAAAGCTCAGGTGGGGCTTGAGACCCCACCCTCGCTATCTTTTTCTTTCTAACGGGGTAAACCTTCCTTAACCAATCTGTCCTTTACATCCGGCAATTGCAGGTTAAAATCAGCAATTATATTCTGCTCTTGGTACCGAAAGGCAAGGGAAACAAAGAAAACAAATTAAACCTAAATCTCGACAATCATAAGTTTTTGCCGTCTTATTCCGCATTACAAGCCAGCATTTTCTTTTAACAGTGTCATGTTGATGATAGTCATTTCCTCAACAATCTCAAGAAGTTTCTTGTAGTTTCGAGAGTATTCTCTGGCTTTATCTTCCCTCTTTTTTCCCAGGTAAATCAAGCATGTCCTTTTACTCTTGTTGAGTGAGAAATAGGGTTGCTTGTTTCTGGTTCCTATGATTACCACGCTGCCACGCATTACAGGGCCTAATTTACCCAGTTGTCTTTGAAGTGTCTTGACCCGCCGGTTCATTTTTGCCAGTTCTTTTTTTTGTCCATTTTTCATCCTTTCATGCTTGACTTTTTGTTTGGTTTAGACTATGCTATATAGCATAGTCTATGAGTAATGGAATGTCAAGTAAAAAAACAAAATAATTTATGAAAGGACTCAAAAATGTTAGAAGAACTCAAACGCTTTCTGGTATTCATGAGGCCGGCATTTTCAAGGCGTGCCGCCTATTGTTGGTTTGTTGTGGTCTTTACGGGATTCATCCTACGCAGCGATAACTTCGGTGTCAGTTCGATTGTACGTGCTCTGAGTCTGGCACCAGAAAGTTATACCTGCCTGCTGCACTTTTTCCATTCCACCGCCTGGAATGTCGAAGCAACTATGGTAACGGGAGCATATCTGGTGATTGATGCCTATTTTGCCGTGGGGCCGGTATTCTTAACCGCCGCTGAGGTATTCGTTTTTCTGCAGGTAGTTCTGGACATAGTCTTTTATCGCGTCTTCGAGGGAGGCAGTATCTTTGTTGTAGCCTGCGCTGTCGGGTCAAAATCGTCCTCAACGTAGCTTTGGCTACGCCTGCGGCGATTTTGCCCCCTGGCGCCTTGGCCTCGAACTTTTCGCTGGGCCTCATAACGACCGGGTTATTCGGATAGGCTCCAAGTATGTTACATTGGAGCAGAAGCGATGAAAAACGAAAAACAGGATAGTAGAGAACTCTGTAAAGATGCTACAGTCTTGAGTTTTCCCTTAATTTTCTTGCAATACTGGCCTGTTGGATGTAATGTAAGAGGGAATTTGTCAGAACGTGTTTTTCCTTTAGAATGAAAATGAGATTTCGCCATGATTGATATCCTTAACTGCAACCGTTAAATTAAAGGGTTCGGTAATATTGTAAACTGTAAACGGGTTGTAGCCACGGTTGTAGTGAAAAACATCTTGAATTCAGACTTGTTTCATAATTTATTATTTCAAAAATACTTGGGCGGTTAGCTCAGTTGGCCAGAGCGCCTGCTCGACACGCAGGAGGTCGTTGGTTCAAGTCCAATACCGCCCAGTTCACAAGCCCTTGTAAATACAAGGAGTTACAAGGGCTTTTGTTTTATCTAAAAATATGAGACTGATGCTAAATATGAGACTAAATAAGGCTTAGTCTCATATTTTTATTGAAGTGAAAAACACTTGCCAACACGACAGGAGCTTTTCACTTTTATACTGGGACATTTGTATTGTTAATGCATCCCTATCGATATTAACCTACCCCCTACTTCCAATAAATCCAGACGACTACTAATGGGATAGTTTTTAATTAAAATCAGTTAAAACCTGTTATAACCACCAAAATATACCAACCTGCTATTTAAATCGATTGTGCTTATCCTGGTTGTCCTGAAGGCAAGGTGAGAGGGGTATATGTCCACCCCTACCCTTATAGTTTTTTGAGACTCATACTCCCTAAAAAGAAATTACTTATTTTTGACTTTTTCAACCACCCTATTTCCCTGTCGAAAAAATAATAGATTTTATATTTAGGGGGTATCTCCTTGACTCCAGTACATACAATCGGTAGTATTTGCGATCATGGAAGATTACCCGCGAACATTGATGGAATTGGAAAAGCGGTTTTCATCGGAAGAGGCCTGTCGGGAATATTTGGAAGTTCTTCGATGG
>JBDRHL010000197.1:0-36167 GCA_043816955.1 Planctomycetota bacterium
AGGAGCCGGTCGTGAAGAACAGTATAACCTATAAAGACAGATCGCAGAGACGCCAAAAAGTTACTGTCAATGTTAAAAGAATATGAGGCCAGAATAAGGGAAAAGGGGGTGTGATTTATTTCATCACCCGGCCTCCGAAGCCAGATGTGGATTTTCCGGCTGGCTTTCTTTATGAATACTAAATCATTCTTGATTTAATTGGTTTTCGGACTTGCCTCGCCAGTGGCGATAAATTGGGACGAGAGAGCCCTCGTTTGGTTTCTTCGACTGCGCTCAGAATGCTTGCAAAGAAGCTCGCATTGGGGGTTTGATAAAGAGTGCGGGGGTGGGTAGTATATGGCCGGAAAACAAAAACTAAGGAGATAATTGTGATGCCAAAAAAAGGTTGGTATTCTGCCATAGTAATATTAGTGATTTTTACAGTGAGTGTTGTCTCAGGTGCTGATAACAAAAGCGATGTTAATGAAACTAAAGCCGATACACCACTAATTAGTATAGCTCCGATAGAAGTAAACATACCGCCAATAGAGGTATTGCCTGTAAAAGTGCAGAATCCTGTTAAAGCAGAGATTCAGAAACCGGAAGCTATCACTGTCAATGCACAGACGGAAGGTGATAAATCATTGACGGTGTATGTAAAAAAAGATTGGTTGACTTTTATTATAGCTTTTGCAACTGCTTTTGCGGCTATTGCGACTGTTGCAGCAGCCATTGCGGCATGGCGGGTAGCATGTTCTGCTAAAAAGGCTGTAAAAACTACAAAGGATTTAGCGGAGGCGCAGTTGTTCACAAAGCTGATAGAGGAATACTCCTCACCTGGAATGGGTGATGATTTGCATATGGTATTTAATTGGTATAATAACGGCTTTAACTGGAATCAATTTGATCAATCAAAGACAAGTGAAATATTTAAAAAAGCAAAAACAGATATTGCGACGAAGAAGGAATTAAACAAAGCTCGACGGCATGTAACACATTACCTTCTGAAAATACGGGACTTAAAAGAAGCAAAGTACATAAAGGAAAAGTTTGTGGAGAAAGCGTGTAGTGCTATTGATACAAAAGCAATATATGCCTTATTTCCGCTTGAGTGTGCGAAAATAGTATCTATAAATAAGGATACCTCTGCCGAAGAAAAATTTAACGAACTTAAGAAAAAGTTTAACGAGCTACTAAAATTATCCGGTAACTTATTGGACTTGGACGAAAAATTCGATTTGGAAAAAGGATATGAAGAACTGGCTTAAGCAAAATAATAACTCATCTGCAACTTAACACTTAGAATTTAAACTTAAAACTAAACAATCTCTTTTTTCTCTGTGCCCTCCCTGCCTTCGCAGGGACAAGTCTATGGCTAAACAAATTGGATTCCTGCCTGCGCAGGAATGACAAATTAAACGAACGACTCTATTTTCGCTGTGCATATTTTTTTTGTCAAGCGCTGGAGGATTTTTACTCGGCCGGCTAAATATTCCAGTTGTTTCTTTGTGATCTTATAATCCTTTTTGTAGCGGGCGTCGATGTAGGCTTTTTTGAGCAGTGTAAAGGCTTTTCGATGCGAAGCGGTCTCACGAGAGAAAACCTTTGCAAACTCGCTGTTGTAACTTACGGCTTTTATGCCTAATAATTCAATGTCGTGCGTCCTGAAACGATAATTTATAAAAACTAACGTGATAGCAGAATAAAAACGCTCTGTGGCTTGGTGAAGTAAAAAGGCAGCAACTTTGTACTTACGCCTTTTAAGGTTAAACTCGTAAGAGGTGTAGAAGTCTTTTGCACTTGAAAACCATTGTTTGAAATCGTCCTGGGCGATTTGTTTTCTTTCTTCGGGTTTTAGTTTTTTTATTTTTCCCAGGCTGTGTTTGCCGGTGTGGTAGAGGTGGATGCCTTCTTTTTTTATGTCTGTAAAGAAGTACCGGCCTTCGGTTATCATCTGCCTTACGTAGTCGAAGGTGTGATAGATTATACTCAGCGGTGTATGGACTTTGCCTGTTGCGACAATTGCCTTTTCTACGCGGTCGTGGGCATCGGAATCCTCGGCTGTTTTTTTGGATTTTGTAGCGACGAGGATATCGAAGTCTGATTGGTATACGTGGGTGGTATGGCCTTCGAGGTGGGTATCTTCGACCCATTCGCCGCGGGCGTAAGAGCCGAAAAGGACGATCATCCGCACATCTGGGATTTTTTCAAGGATAATATCCCTTATCAGCTCAAGCTCATCCTGTTTATGCTGCGGCAGATGTGCCAGTGATTTTTTCATAGGTCATTATTATAGCCAAAACCGACAATCCCACAACGGTTTATTTCCTTTGCACAAGTTCATCGTTCAGAGGGGAGAAGGGAGATTGCCGTGTCGCTTCGCTCCTCGCAATTTTTTTGGGGCCAAGGTTGGGCGAAGAAGGCCGGTGAATTAATTGAGCGGTGGGCGGGGAGAGTTGAGCAGGGGAGAGATTTGAGATTTTAGAGGTTTCATAGATTGCGGGGTTAAAGGGCCTGTAGCAAAACATAGAGTATGGTAAATTGAGAATTAATCCTTTGCAACCCGGCTATATGGCTGCTACACTTTTGATAGTTTTTGGATGAAGGACAAAAATGAAGAAGCAGCCCAATATGATACTTTTTATGCCGGAGACACTTCGTGCTGATGCGGTATTCGGTCTGGCGGAGAGGCGAGCCCGGACTCCTGTGCTTGATGAACTAGCAAAACAGAGTGTAACATTTCAAAATACTTTTGTGAACCATAGTGTATGCACTCCTTCGCGATGCAGCATGTTTACGGGTTTTTACCCACACACTTGCGGGCATCGGACGCTTGACTATCTGCTTAAGCCGTATGAGAATAATCTTTTCCGCGACCTTAAGGAAAACGGCTACACGACTGTTTGCTTTGGGAAAAATGACATTCTCAGCCCTGAGTCGGTGTCAAAGAGTTTCGATTCCATTGAATTGCTGGTCTGGCCGGATACTCCTTCGGCGGAAAATCCATGGCCTGAAGATCATAAATTTTATAAAACGTTTTATTATGGAGAAAGGCCGGCAAAGTATTCAAAAGACTATGACTGGGCCTGTATTGAAAGTGCGCTCAAATTTCTGGACAATCCGCCTGAGCCATTCTGTTTGTTTTTGCCGCTGAGTTTTGTGCATCCGCCTTATTATGTTGAAGAGCCTTATTTTTCCATGCATGACCGCTCGAAGGTGCCAAAGCCGATTCGGCCTGAGCATGAAGGCAGGCGCCGTTATGCCAGGTTGATGTATGAACGCTATGGATTAAAAAATCTTGAGGAAAAGGATTTTCGTGAAATAAAAGCAACCTATTTCGGGATGGTAAGCAGAATCGACCAAATGCTTGGGCTTGTTCTCGATAGACTCAAACAAACGAAACTTTTTGATAAGACGGCTATTGTCGTATTTTCCGACCACGGCGATTATACCGGAGATTACGGGTTAGTCGAAAAATGGTGGACAGGTTTTGAAGAGCCTATAATCCACACTCCGCTTATAATCCGAGTTCCGGGGCAGGAAGTTTCGATTAACCGCAATTGTCTGATTGAGATGGTGGATCTTTATCCGACAATTTTGAATATTGCCGGCGTCAAACCATCGCATTATTATTTCGGTAAATCAGTTCTGCCTCTGCTCGACGCAGATCATCCTGATGTTCATCGTAATGCTGTGTTTTGTGAGGGCGGCCATAATCCCGATGAAAGACACTGCCGAGAGCCGCTGCTTGAAAATATCTACTATGAAAAAACACATCTGCCTGAATATGATCCGGTGGTTATCTCTAAAGCTATTATGGTGCGTACCGGGCGATACAAGTATATATATTGTCCTGATGAGCATGATGAGCTATATGATTTACAAGCTGATCCTGATGAATTGAGAAATCTGGTCAGTCAGGAGCAATTGATTGGAATAGCTGCCGAATTAAAATCTGAAATCCTCGAATGGCTCACAAGAACAGCAGATACCGTGCCTTTAGAGAAAGACCCCAGAAAATTTCAGCGAACCCGTAAATTAAATCTTTAATGTGTCTCACAGGCCTGCAGAGGTTGCCATCGGCTGTCCGCGGCTTTGGCGTCGAACTTTTCGCTCGGCTTTGTTACAAAGCCGGTTATGCTACAGGCTGTTAAGTTTTACCCTGGTGTACTTCAGGTCGGTGCTTTCCATGGAGCGGATGTTGTCGGGCGTCATTTTAATGACCACGTAATGCGGAGCGGCAGGGTCGGGGATATGGTCTTTTAGGGCGGGGACAGCTTTGTAGAGCCAGAGTTTTTCATCGTTGTCGGTGCTGATGGTGCAGGGGCCTGCGATACGGAGGTGCTTTCCAGCGGCGTCGCAGAAGCAGTATTCGGCGTGGGGCACTTTTTTAAGCTGAGCGATTTTGTCGGAGGCAGCGTCTGTTGCACACCATAACTGGTTTTGTTTCCATGCCCAGCCGCCCATGGGTCTTACGCCGACCCTGCGTCCGTCGGTAGTAGCCAGAGTTCCCCAGGCGGCCTGCTTCATAAATTCTTTTACCTGTTCGAGATCCATATCAGCTCCTTTCTTTTTGTGTTCATGAATTCTATCACGAGGTAAAGGCTGGGGGTTGAGTTGTGGAATTATACCAGTTTGCAGGCTGATCATCAAGAAGAAATATTTTGGGGTGTTCTATGGTACTTTTGAGACTCTCTGGATTTGAGGATATTTTTAAGGACAGGAGCGTTGCTTGACAACCATAAACTGGGGCACTAGAATTTCTTCGCGGGCATTGCGGCCTGATTTTATGTTTTATCTTTTGTGATTCAGGATTTATGGACCAAAAAGCGGATCAAGAACCGTTTAAGACTATGAGCTTTGGGGATCACCTCGATGAGCTTCGGAGGCGGATTATGCTTGCGATTGCAGGCCTGGCAGCGGGACTTGTGGTATGCCTTTTCTTCGGCAAATACATTGTGATATTTGTCCAGCAGCCTTACCAGGAATTTATCGGTGAAAATGCGAAGCTGCAGGTTCTTTCCCCGGCGGAGGGTTTCATGACATATATAAAACTGAGTTTATTGTGCGGGATCATAGTAACTTCGCCGTGGATTTTTTATCAGCTATGGCAGTTTGTTGCCGCGGGTCTTCATAGACATGAGAAGAAATACGTTTATCTGACGGTTCCATTTTCTGCGATACTTTTTATAGCGGGGTGCATATTTTGCCTGTGGATCGCGGTGCCGGTAACAGTGGGTTTTTTTGCCAATTTCGATGAGAAGGTAGTAGATGTTCGATCAAGCTATACATTTCAGAACTATGTGAGTTTCGTGATCGGTTTGACATTGATATTCGGGGTAGCTTTTCAAACACCGATAGCGGTATTTTTTCTGAACAGGCTGGGGATTATCCCGCTTGCGGTACTGAAGAGATCGCGGAAGTATGTTTTTCTTGTGGTATTGATTGTATCTGCGATTCTGACGCCGCCCGGGCCTGTTATTCTTTTTGTGCTTGCGGTTCCGATGTACCTTCTTTTTGAAGCCGGTGTGCTGCTGTGCGTGGTCTTCTCAGCAGGGACGGTTAAGGCCGGACCTAAAAGGTTGTAACGCCGGATTTTCAGGAGTTGTCGGGGGGACTGTTTTTGGTGTCCGGGTGATCATCGATGTCTGCAGCGTTATCGATTTCATCCTTGGCGTCTTTTACGCCTTTTTTGAATTCGGCAAGGCTCTTTCCGAGGTTTCGGGCGATTTCAGGGAGCCTTCTGCCGAAAATCAAAAGGGCGACAACGAGTATTATCCCCAACTGCCACGGACCAATCACGCCGGCAAGAATATCGGGTATATGTGCCATTGCCAGTAGTCCTTTCCGCTTTGGCGGCTGCCCCGGCCGCTGCAGCAACGCGCGTGCGACGGCTGGGCATAGGCGCCTGTTGCTTAATTACTATTGTTAAAGTATAATTCATTACGGCTGAATGTTCAAGTGGCTCACAGGATTCTGAAAAGACAGGTTAGGGGTTATAAATGAACAATAACAAATTGCCTGCAGAAGAGCCGTGGCGTATTTTCCGGATAATGGCTGAATTTGTCGAGGGATTCGAGGAGCTTTCGCGAATAGGTCCTGCGGTGTCGTTTTTCGGTTCGGCTCGAACGCTGCCCGGCGATAAGTATTACAAGCTTGCGGAAAAGACGGCAGAGGCGATAGCAGGTGCAGGCTTTTCGGTTATTACGGGCGGCGGGCCTGGGATTATGGAGGCGGCAAACAAAGGCGCAAGGCGTGGGGGAGGCAGGAGTATAGGGCTTAATATCGAGCTTCCCATGGAGCAGGTACCCAACAGCTATCAGGACCTATCGCTTCATTTCAGATACTTTTTCTGCCGAAAGGTAATGTTCGTCAAATACGCGAGCGGTTTTGTGGTTTTTCCGGGGGGTTTTGGGACGATGGACGAGCTTTTCGAGGGTTTCACGCTTATCCAGACCTTTCGGCAGGCGCAGTTTCCGGTAATTCTGATGGGCGGGGAGTATTGGGAGGGCCTTCTGGCATGGATAAACGAAAAGATGCTTGAAGAAAGCGGCAATATATCTGCGGAGGACCTGAACATTTTTGCGGTTGTCGATGATCCGGAGGAGACAGTTCGGATTATAAGCGATTTCTATAAATCAGAGCAGCGGGGAGGACTGGCTGAGCCGCCTGGCCTGAAGAGAATACGATAAGGTTCAGCTTCGGGCATCGGCAAAGGCTAAAGCGCTATCGAGATGCCGGATGAGAGCTTCCTTATTCGGGCCGCCGAGATGCTGCCAGGGCAAAATCTGATCCTCAGTGAAACCTTGCTGAGCGAGAAGATCGGGGTCGGCGTTATAATCGGCAAAGGCCTGCTTCCAGATCGAATAGTCGAAGCATTCAGTCCATAAGTCGAATTTTGCTCCTTTTTTCCATGCGGCGTGGATTATATCACCCATTCGCCTGTCGCCGCGGCCAATAGCGGATTCCAGAATGCTTTGCTTAACAGTATGGAACTTGAAGCTGAGGAACCATGCGCGAAGCATTTTTTTTCGATTTATTATCAGTTGTCGGGCGTTTTCGAAATAGTCGCCGCTTTTCTGGCTGAGAAATCCGAAAGGGGTGTGGGCTTTCGGCACGAGCCAACTGACAGCGACGTTTATCTGCCCGAATTTGCCGTCAACTTCCTTTCGCAGGGCAGCAAGTTTATGGGACAGGTCCACTATCCGCGTGATGTCATTTTCGGTTTCGCCGGGAAAGCCGACCATAAAATAGAGTTTGATTTTCTGCCATCCTGCCTGGTACGCGGCGTTGACGGCGGCAAAGAGATTTTCATCGGTGAGGGGTTTGTTGATAACCTGTCGCAGTTTTTCGCTTGCGGCTTCGACGGCGATGGTCAGGCCGCTTTTTCTGACGGAATTTACAAGCCCCGGCAGGAGTTTTAGTTGCTGATCCACCCGCAGGCTGGGGAGTGATATTCCTACGTATTTCGGCTCAAAATATTCCCGGAGTTTGAAAACAAGCTCTTCCAGGTCGGGGTAATCAGCGGTTGAAAGGCTCAGCAGGGAGAGGGTATCGAAGCCGGTGGCGTGGAAGCCGGCTTTGGCGATTTCCAGAATTTTCTGCACGGACCTGTGCCTGACGGGTCGGCGACAGAAACCGGCCTGGCAGAAGCGACACCTTCCGGGACAGCCTCTCATTATCTCGACGCTGACGCGGTCATGGACTGTCTGGGCGTATGGGACTATTGGTCGAAGCGGCACGTGGGCGTTATCAAAATCCTGCACGACGGCGTTTTCGAATCGTTCGGGGAGGTCTTCGGCAATGGGGCTGAATGATTTTATCTGTGAAGCATTGTATTCGAAGCGATAGAGTGATGGTACATAAGCCCATGAGAAACATTTTGCAACTTCGCAGAGGGTATCTTTTTTGGAGGCGCCTTTATCCTTCATGCTGCCGACCAGATTGACAAGCTCGATGATGGCTTCTTCGGCTTCACCGAGAACCATGATATCAAAAAATTCGGCAACGGGTTCACAGCAGTTGGTCATGCCGCCGCCTGCGATAATGATCGGGTCGGTTTGGCTGCGGTCGGCAGAGCGAACAGCCAGGCCTGCCAGATCGATCATGTTCAGGGCGGTAGTGTAGCAAAGTTCGGTTGTCAGACTGAAGCCGATGATATCGAAATCGCCTGCCGCAGCTTTTGACTCGAGGGTGAAAAGCGGGATATTCTTTTCGCGCATAATCTGTTCGGCGTCGAGCCATGGGGCGAAGGCGCGTTCCGCGGCGACGCCGGGCATATGATTGAGGATGTCGTAGATTACTGCCATGCCGGTATAACTCATGCCCACTTCGTAGATATCGGGGAAGCAAAGAGCAAAAGTGAGATGGCAGCTCGAAAGGTCTTTTTTGATCATGTTAACTTCCGAGCCTATGTACCGGCTGGGTTTACGAACGAAAGGCAAAAAGTCGCGTTCGACCCTGTCCTCGATAATTTTTATCGTTCTATTGCGCATCACCGCATTATAACATCACAAAAGATTTATTGAACAAGTACTCTGCCGAAATCAGAATTAAAAGCGATAATTTTCCCCTATTGAAACCGCTTGCAGAAATTTTCCTGCTCAGGTTTCAGCGGACCAGCAGAATTGAGCAACAGTTTTATGCGTCCGCTGAGTTGATTGATCGGCTGTTTTTGGCATTATATTCGCTGATCAAATCAGAAAGCAGTATGCCATCAACCTTCAGCCCCTTGATGTTGCAATTATTGATTTCAACATTTTCCAGATTAACTTTTTCAAATTTACTGCTGTTGAAGTCTGCATCGGTAAATAGTACAGGCCTTTGAGGGGGATGATTCCCTGCTTCATCCGGCGCAGGGCCGATGTGTCTAAAGGTAACACCGCCGAAGTTTGCCGCGGTGATGACCGCGTCGCTGAAGTTGATATTGTGAAATTTAGCGCCTGCCAGACTTACATTGTCAAATTCCGCATCTCCAAGACAGACATCGGCAAATCGCGAACCGGTCATCTTACAATGATTCGCAAAATGTTTTCCAGATTTGATTGTCGGCTTCATGTTTTTGCACATACTTTGATCGCCCGCACCTTCGTAAATTCAAGTTTTTCAGCAATTTCACACATTATCCCGACCCAATTGGAACAGGGATTTCGATACGAGAAGGACTGTTTAAGTAAAAAAGAGGAAACAACTTGTATCGGTAATGGAAACTCTGGAGAGAATCCGACATTCATCTGGCATGTCATTCCTGCGAAGGCAGGAATCCATTTCTTGATTTGACATTTGTTATTCGATAGTCTTTTCATTCCCTCCTCCGAAGCCAGATTCTATAAACGGCAAATCAAAAATAAATCTTTGCGGTTTTGTCCACAAACTCGTATAATCTGCAAAGAAAAAATAGAGTATTTGTTTAAATTTGTGGGGGGCTTTTGCCTAATTATTCTTCCATGGCTTTTGGCATAGTCTCATTTGTTTTTATCAAATTATAAATTCTATCGAAGAATAATAAAAAGATCGGTCCACTTATGGCGAGGTAACCAAATAGACCAAATTCTCGTTCGAGAATTTTGCTTTTCCTGAGGAATCGAACAGTTTTTTCTTCAACATTAAATTCAGCGCCTAAAGTGTGGCTGTGAAAATTCGGATGACAAAATTCCGACAAGAAATCATAATTCTCTCTTAACATCTTCTTTTCGTCACTGAGATTTTTGATAATCTCTCTTTTTAAGAATTTATCGGCTGCGTCGATAAGTGTCAGTATATTTTTCGCCTCTGGTGCTTTACAAAGATATTTATCGCGGCTTCCTGTAGTCAGACCATAAATAACCTGGTTTACTTCTTTAAATAATATTCTCTTAGCATAATAATCCGTGAGCCTACTAAGAAAAAAACCTATTGCTCCTGTTGTTTCATAATGTGCTCGGATGCACAATACCATAGAAAGGATATTCTTATTATTTAATGATTCAATAGCACCTTCAATCACAGATATTGCTCGAAATAAAAGCATACAGATGTAAGTCAAGCAATTTTGACCAAACAATTTTTGTGGGTCACATTGTTCGACTAACGTAATAGATGGGCTAATCTTTCCAGGCAAGCGCTTTCTGCAATTCTCGAGCACATCGACAATTTCATCTCTTACGTCTACTTGATTAAATCTTGCAAGAGAATTCTCCACTTCTTGGGACCATTTTATTGTCTTATCAGTTTTCATTTTTATATACCTCTCTGTTGCAAACAAGCACTTGAAAATTAACCCTCCAGTAGGATGGGGCTTGCCCTACTCTGTTATTATTTTCCGGCCATATAATAGCCAAAAATTTTTAATCCGTCAAATCAACTTTTGAATTTTACACTTTGGCTTTCCACTTTGAGCTTTTCGCCGTTAGTTTCCACGCAATACGAAATTTATGCTCTATGTTTATTTCTCAACATCACCTCACCATTTTAACAATTGTCGATTTGCTTATTGTTTTTGGTCGTCATTTAGCTTTTTGTTTTTTGGTGCTTTTGATTAACTTCTTGTGCAATCTTTGCACCTTCTGCAAGGCCCGTTCTAATTCGATTTGTGACTTCTTCTTCTGATAAACTCAAATAATTGTTGTTATCTGAAAACACATTTTTCAACGCATATCCAAACATTGCAAGCGTATGTATTTCACATTCCTGTAAAGCAAACTTGATGCCAATTGTCTGTGTGAAACCAAGAATAACTAATGGCATATTTTCTGTAGTCAATTTCCTATAGTCATCTCTGGAATAATATATGGCATTAAGAAGCCAGTCTCCACACGTACTCCACACATCTGCCCAGTCCCCTCCTGAATCCTTTATCTCGTTAAATATATTCCCATAAGTTTGTAGTCTATGATTATAGATTTTGTCGAAACAGGGGTCGGCATACGGCAAGAAAGTTTTGAAGCAACTGTCGGTTATTTTATACCGAACTTCAGGGCTTTGTTTATATGATGTTGCAAGTTGATCCATACGGAATATCAGATATAAACCTATCTCGAATTTTGATGCTTTCTTAAATTTTGGCAGGTCTTTTGATAATTTTGCACCTGTCAATGGATTTTTTCCTGTGCTAACACTTCTCAAAAAATTGCAAATATGTTCGTGTGTCCATACGAAAAGGTTGGTTACTGTTCTAATATCTTTGACATTAATTACCTTTTTCTTGTTTCTTTTCTTTAAAAACATGAAGATACCCCTTCCCTTTTCATATACGTGCCTCACCGTATCATTTTAACGATTGCTGACCGCAATTCAACCGATAACCTCGGCCAACACTCGACCATTTTGGTATTTAAGGGTTTGCTTTCGCCTGCCTTGTTGACAGATATGATGCAGTATTCAAGCTCTTTTCCCTTCACCTGTTCAACTAATTATGACTATTTTACTTAACCTTTTTGAAATAAACAACGTATATCATTTTCTTCAATCGTTATGAGACTTTTACTAATTTACTTTGCGACTTTGCGCCTCTGCGGGAAACAAATTTATTTAACAAACAGAATATGTAAATCACCGCCTCATGTCAATTGCGAATCATGGGGTTTCAGCACAGGCTTAAGTTGTTTTTCTGCCTTGCAAAAAGCTTTTCACATAGTTTGCGGATTTTATTGTTTTAACTTCGGGCTGGGATTGGTTATTATCATTTTTAGAGAATTTTAACGTGGGGGAATAAAACCTGAATCTGTTTGTTGGGTCGGTGTTTGAAAGGGAAATTGATGTCAGGAAAGATGAAGCCCGGGATTGTAATCGGGATTGTCATAGTCGCTGCGGTGGTGTTGCTGGGTGTGCTTAGAAGCGGCAGCAGGCTGGTTACAGCACAGAGCGGCAGATATATCATCATGGGAACATTTGCGCGAATAGTCGCTGTTGCAGACGATGACAAGATAGCGAGAAAATGTGTAGAGTCGGCGAGAGACAAGCTAGAGCTGGTAAATGCGCTGATGAGTGATTATGATCCGAACTCGGAGATCAGCAAAGTGAACAAGCAGGCATACGAGACGCAGGTGGGGGTGAGTGAAGAGACTTTTTTTGTTCTTGAGAAGGCGTTACATTTCAGCGAGGTATCACAGGGGGCATTTGATGTAACAATCGGGCCGCTGGTTGACTTATGGCACAAGGCAGGTGAGGCGAATTCGCTGCCGGGTGATGCTGAAATTGCAGAAGCCAGGTCGAGGGTCGGCTGCGAGAAGCTGCTGCTGGATTCGCAAAGCAGGACGGTAAAATTCGCAGTTGAAGGTATGCGGCTGGACCTGGGTGGAATAGCGAAAGGTTACGCTATTGATCTTGCTGTGGAAGCGATGAAGCGGCAAGGCGCAGCAGGAGGTATGGTTGAAATCGGGGGAGACCTGAGGGTTTTTGGAAAATCGCCGAATGCCGGGAAAAGCTGGGCGGTCGGGATCGCTGATCCGCGTGAGCCAGGTGATGGTATCGCGGCCGGCAAGATGCTAATGGTCTTGCGATTGAACGATGCAGCGGTTGCGACCAGCGGAGACTACCAGCGTTTTGTCGAGGTTGGCGGGGAAAGATACAGTCATATTATAAGCCCTTCTGCCGCCAGCGGAGCGAGAGGATTTTCGAGTGTAACGGTTATCGGCAAGTCTGCGACGGATGCAGATGCCCTGGCAACAGCGGTCAGTGTAATGGGGTCTGGTGAGGGGATGTCGCTTATAGAACAGCTTGAGCAGGCAGAAGCGATTGTTATTTCTCCGGCGCCGGAGTATAAGATTCAGCAAAGCTCCGGAGCAGGCGCTTACCTGGACAGCAGGTAAGCTCTTAAGGCGATAGAGGGTCTATGCCGATTTTACGGTTTGTTTCTGTTCCGGCTGGCGATCGGCGGGCGCGTTTTTGCCGCGATAAACAATTACGCCTGTAGGGCATTTATTGACGGCTGTTTCGGTCTGCTCGGCAGGCTGATAGTTTTCGTAGTCCAGCAGAGCAAGATTGTTCTCGACTTTGAAAAGATCGGATTGTTTGGCGCACAGGCCGCAGGCGATGCAGCCGACCTTGCACATTTTCCGTGTATCTTTGCCGCTTTCTTTGCTGCTGCAGGCAACGACAATCATATTATCACTGCTGAATGGGACCATCTCGATCAGGTTTCTTGGACAGGCTTTGGAACATGCGGTGCATCCTGTGCATTTTTCATAATCGACCGTTGCCAGGCCGTCGATAATGTGCAGCGCATTAAATTTGCAGGCACTTACGCAATCTTCGAAGCCCAGGCAGCCGAATTTGCATGCCTGAACGGATGGGTATGCGTCAGCGGAAGTGCAGGTTGGGATTCCTTCATAACGGGCGTAGTATATCCTATCGGCCTGGCGGGCTCTGCAGTGGATGATGGGTCGTATTGGGAAGTTTGCGCCGCTGACCTGCAGATTGAGGATTTCTGCTGCTTTTTGGGCGGTTTCAGGCCCGCCTGGTGCGCATTTTCCGAGAAGCTTCGGGTCATTTATTACTGCTTTTGCATACTGCATACAGCCTGCAAAGCCGCAGGCGCCGCAGTCTATGCGGGGGAGCGTCTTATAGATCTGTTCGATCTTCGGGTCGATCTGGATTTTAAGCTTTTCGTCAGCAATCAGGAGGACCACTGCGAACACAAATCCCAGCGTGAGGAGCGTCAGGCCAGCCGGCCAGATACTCTGCGCCAATATATCAATGTTGAACAGACCCATTTAACAAATCCTAATCAGAGATAAGATACTATCTAATCATTCCGGCAAAACCCATGAAAGCAAGGGTGAGCAACCCTGCGGTAATGAGCGTAATAGGCGCACCTCTCAAGGCCTCTGGCACATCGGCAAGAAGAAGCTGCTCACGGATGCCGGCCATGATACAGATCGCAAGCGTAAAGCCGGCGCCTGCACCAATGCTTAAGACAACCGCTTCAAGCAGGTTGTCGATGCCCCACAGGTTAATAAACAGGCATAAGCCCAGGATCGCGCAGTTAGTGGAGATCAAGGGCAGGAAAATTCCGAAGCTATCATAAAGAGTGGGAAAGAATTTTCGAATGTACATTTCGACAAGCTGGACGGCACCGGCGATAACCAGGATGAAACAAATATATCGCAGGACTTCGAGGTCAAACGGTATCAGGATCAGGTTGTCAATCAGCCAGGTGAGCGTGCCGCTGAGAGTAATGACAAATGTGACGGCACAGCCCATGCCAAAGGCCATGTCAATACGGCCTGAGACGCCGAGATAGGGGCAGATACCGAGAAACTTCGTGAAGACCAGATTATTGATCAGTACGATTGATATAAAGCCTGTCAGCAGGATATACATTGAATCCATATCAGCTTTCCTTTTTTGCAGTCCAGTTTATGAGTCCCAAAAGCAGCCCCAGTGCGAGGAAGGCACCGACGGGCATTCTCATAGCAGCCCAGGGGACGAACCAGCCGTTCTGCCCGGCGAGGGGGAGAACCTGAATCTCAAAAACGGCGCCGGTCGAGAGGAGTTCGCGCACGGCGGCGAGTACACAGGCGCAGAGGGTAAACCCGATTCCCATGCCCAGGGCATCGAGTATGCTTATACCCACATTGTTCTTGCTGGCGCATGCTTCTGCACGGCAGATGATTATGCAGTTGACTATGATCAGCGGCACATACGGGCCGAGCACTTCGCTCATGTCGGGAACATACGCCCTTAAAAACAGATCAGCGATAGTTACAAAAGTCGCTATGGTAAGGGTGAACATTAATATTCGCAGATGTGGCTTTAAGAGATGTCTCATGAGGCTGACGACGATGTTGCTGCAGAGAAGGACAAAGATTACGCTGAGGCCCATAGTGAAGGCGGGCTTTACGGCAGCGGTTACCGCGAGGGTTGGGCACATCCCGAGCAGAAGCCTGAAGACGGGGTTTTCGCGCCACAATCCTGCGATGAAGCTGCGGCAGTATAAGTTTGTGTTTTCGGCCATGCTATATCAACCCTCTATCCTGAAGAGTTTTTTTGATCTGCCCGATGTAATTGTTCAGAATATCGACAACTGCCTGGCTGCTGACGGTCGCTCCGCTTATCGCCACAATCTCGGCATCGATTTTCCGGCTGTCGCCGGTTTTCGAAAGCTCGTATTCTGCGGCAGGAGCGCCGGCAAACTGGCTGCGATAATAGGGCTGCTTGATCTTGTCTCCAAAGCCGGGAGTTTCGTTGCTTGAAAGGACATTAAAGCCAGCAAGCGTGGTGAATTTTTCATCAGCGGCTACGACCAGTTCGATCTTGTCAGCAAAGCCGCTGCCGCGGGCGTTAAACGCCCAGCCCAGACAGCGTCCGTCCTGCGATACCGCCTTGTAGACTGCTACTTCGATCGTTTTACCTCTGCCGCTGTCGAGTTCAACCTGCTCGGGCAGTTCTTCAAAGGTTTCGGCCTGAGTTATAAGCCCCTTCATCAATATCTCAAGTTTTTCCTTCCTGTTCTGCTCGATGCGCGGACTCCATGCGGCATTTGTTACTGCAAGAGCCAGACCGAATAGCAGGGAGGCGAGTATAAGGATATAGCTCTGCAGGACGAAATGTTTGGCATATTTAAGCATTTACTTTTCCTCCGGCAGGTATGACCTTACAGAACCGGTCGATCAGAGGCGAGACAGCGTTCATAAGGAGGACAGCGTACATGACTCCCTCGGGGTATTCGCCCACTATTCTGATAAGCATTATCAAGGCTCCCACACCGGCGCCGAAGATCCACATGCCTTTTGTTGTAAGCGGTGCGGTTACCGGGTCGGTAGCGATGAAGAAGGCACATATGAGCATACCACCCGCGGTAAGATGAAACCAGGGGAGAGCAAATGCGTTCGGATCGACGAGGTAGCCTATCGCTGCAAAAACAGCGGCAGAGAGGAGGACGGCAATGGGTATGTGACAGGTTATTGTGCGCCGCAGGAGCAGGTATATGCCCCCTGTTATCAATGCCAGAGCGCTGGTCTCGCCGAGACAGCCTCCTCTTTGGCCGGTCAGATTATATTCGAAAAGCTCATTTGCAATATCAGCCTTGACGATTCTGGATTTGTCCTGCAGGTTCCTGGTCTTAACAGCCTGTTTGCTCCATGCCAAGGGGGTTGCCTGGGTAACGACTGCTGTCTGGGTAGCAGCGGAAATTATCGGCATGCGCGTATCGAGGGTCGCAGGCACCGTCCAGGTGGTCATGAGCATACCGAAGCAGGCGGTCATAAATGCTCTTCCCAGCATGGCAGGATTAAATATATTCGCGCCGAGTCCGCCGAATACCATTTTTCCGATCATTATGGAAAAGGCGCTTCCGATTATGGCTGCCCAGAAAGGTATTGCAGGGGGCAGGGAAAGAGCAAGAATCAGGCCTGTAACTACCGCGCTGAGGTCGCCAAGGCTGTTGGGTTTCTTTCGAACAAGATTGCAGATGCACTCCGAAGCGACGGCGGCAGCAACGCAGGTGCCGATGACAATGAGGGCGTAGAATCTGAAATACCATGCTGCTGCTGCAACCGCAGGTATGAGAGCGATTATGACATCGATCATAATGCTGCGTGTTGAATGGGCCTTGCTTATGTGAGGCCCCGGCGAAACCTTCAGATTCTCAGGCATCTATTTTACATATCCTTTCTAAGCCGGCATCCTTTTTTCAAGTTTTGCAGCGAGTATTTTTCCTGTTTTGATGTATCCGGCAAGCTCTATATTGGCAGGACAAATATAGCTGCAACAGCCGCATTCGATACAGGCTGCCATATCATTTTTCCGGGCAAGGTCCAGCATATTATTTTTGACTGCATGGGCGATTATGGTCGGGTTTATATGTGTGGGGCAAACCCGCAGACATCGGCCGCAGCGAATACAGGCTGTCTGGCGTCTTTCGAATTTGGCGGTTCCTATCTCTTTTTTTGTCAGGACGGTTATTGCCCCTGAACCTTTTGTAATCGGGGTGGTCAAATCGGCGACGGCGAAGCCCATCATGGGTCCGCCGAGGACGATTTTTACGCCATCCTTATTCAGCCCGCCGCAATGTTCGATCAGGTCGCAGAGCGGTGTTCCGACGGGGACATAGAAGTTTCCGCGTCGCTCGATACCACGGCCGCTGACGGTTATAACACGGTGGGTCAGCGGGCAGTTAAGAAGCACAGCTTCAGCAACTGCCGCGGCGGTTGCCACATTGACCACAAGAACACCAATCATAGGAGGTATGCCTCCTGTTGGGACATCCTTTCGCAGGACAGCCTTTATCAGTTGCCTTTCTCCGCCTTGGGGATACCTGGTCCTGACGGGAAGGACGGCGATGGGAGTCCCGGATTTTTCGACAGCCTGGGCGATTGTCTGAATCGCAACGGGTTTGTTGTCCTCAATAGCGATAATTATGCGACGAGAGGCAACGGCTTTGGCAGCGAGACGGACGCCGGCAATTATCTGGTTGGCGGCTTCGAGCATCAGGCGGTAATCACAGGTGATGAAAGGTTCACATTCGCAGCCGTTGATTATGACGGTTTCAATGGGTGATTTCGGGTTGGCTTTGAGCTTTACGCTGGTGGGGAAACATGCTCCTCCCATACCGACGATTCCGGCGTCGCGGACAACATCTACGATCTGCTCAGGGGAATACCTGGTGATATCGACATCGAGGGCGAACTGATCGAACGGCAGCTTTTTGGGCTGACTGGATGCCTGGTCGACATCGATTATGACAGCCATTTCTCTGCCCAGAACAAGGTGGCTCTGCAGGGCAATGTCCTTGACGGTTCCCGCCGCCGGGCTGTGCACCGGAGCAGAGACAAAGGCCTGGGCGCTTCCTACCTGCTGGCCGGGCTGAACCCTGTCCTTTTTGGCTACAGTTGGCCGGCAGATTGCGCCGATATGCTGGCTGAGAAGTATGGAAACCTGCTTAGGCTGAGGGAAAAGCTCTATAGGGGCGTTTTCGGTCAGGGTTTTGTAGTCCGGGGGATGAACGCCTCCGGGAAATGTAACTTTGCCGATCAGATCGATATCCATATCCACCTTATTCATCAATTCGTCAATACCATTTTGCCGTTATGAATCTGAGAAGCCGGATCGCCGCCAGGGTTGCCGCCAGGGCCAGGGCAAAATCGGCTATGATCCTGGCTGTGGGGTTTTCAAGCAGCTTTTCCAGAAGCCAGCCGAAACCGGCAAGGCTTACGGCAAAAACCAGGAGCGGCAGGAGAAAAGCGAGGAAGGCCTTTACTGCTACCGAAGGGCCTGCGGCCTTGGCTATTCGCTCGAAAATCTCCTGACAGTGGTTGTGATGGCCACAACCTTTGCAGTTATCATGATGAGTCATCATGTCTCTGAAAGCCAAAAAAAGAAAAGAGAGTTTATAATCGATATTGACGTCAGATGCAAACCATTTTTAGTAAACCAGGACGTGTCCATATCATTCCTGATTGTTTTAGCCGTTTGCCAACTACATTCTTACAAGCTGCTTCGACCGCAGCGAAACCATCTTAACCACCGGCCTGAAAAGCCGGGAGTATTATAGGCCGAGGGCGGCATGTATGAAACGGGACTCTGGAATAAGCGTCATTAACGTCTTTTCGCAGCCCATAAAAAATTTATTTTTAAGTTGACAGCTTCTACAGATGTAGTAAAATGCTTTCTACACTCGTAGAAGGAGAACGGTTATGAAACTGACCGAAGCGGAATGGCAGATCATGAACGCCTTATGGCAAAACTGGCCCGCTACCGCCCGACAGATTGCCGACAGGCTCCCCGAAAATGTCAACTGGGCCTACACTACCATCAAAACTATGCTCACCCGCCTGGCTGAAAAAAACGCCGTCAAAGAAACCAAAAAAGGCAGCATCGGATTATACGAGCCGATACTCACCCGCAAAAACGCCCGCCGAAGCGCCCTCAAAGCCCTCGCTGACCATGCTTTTGACGGCACGTTCGGCCCATTGATGCATTTCCTCCTCGAAGACCAGAACCTCTCAAAAGCTCAGCGAAAAGAATTACTCAAAACTCTGCAAAAACAAAACAACAAAAAGAAAGGGGGCAGAAATGATCGAACAGATTAACAGCCTTTCTCAATCCTGGTTGAACTGGATGTGGCCGATGCTCTGGCAGGTCGCTGTGCTGATTACTATCATCGCGATTATCGATTTTCTCATCAAACGATGGGCCTGGCCGCAGGTCCGCTATGCACTCTGGCTGCTGGTTCTCATAAAGCTTATCCTGCCCCCTGCTCTTGTCTCGCCGACAAGCTTCACAGCCGAGATCCCCTTCCTCGTGGAAAAAGCCCTCAAAGCCCGGATTAGCCAGCCCGAAATAACGCTGCCTGCTTATGATTCAGCCATACCGCCCGCACCTGTCGCTGTTCCACCCGTCGAAAGCTTTCAAAGTAGTCCGCAAGCCGGCATAAAACCACTGCCGATCACAAAAAAAACTGAACCGCTAAAAACTGCCCCTGTAAAAACAGCTTTATCATGGCAGGCCTATGCGTTTATCGTCTGGCTGGCAGGCATCATAGTTTTATCAGCCTGGCTGATTGTAAAATTAGCTGCCCTGCGTCGTGAACATCTCAAAGATAAACAGCAGGCAAATCTGCCGGACAGGTTCAGGGATTTGCTTGAAGCGACCGCCCGGAAACTCAAGCTGAAAAACGTCCCGCAGGTAATCCTGACCGGCAAAGTCTCCTGCCCCGCTGTATTCGGCGTCTTTCGTCCCGTTCTTTTAATGCCCTCTGACAAACTCAAAAATCTTACCACACAGGACACCGAACATATCCTCCTGCATGAGCTTGCTCACATCAAACGAGGCGATCTTTTTGTCCATGCTGTTTATATATGACCCTGCAAATCGCTTACTGGTTCAACCCGCTCCTTTGGCTGATTAGAAAACAGCTTCAGAATCTAAGAGAGCTCTGCTGCGATGCTACCGTCGCAAAAATACTCAGGGAAAAGACTCCTCAGTACCGCGAAACCCTCCTTGAAACCGCTCGTCAACTCTTAGCAGAACCCGTTGACCCGGGCCTTGGCCTTCTGGGCCTGTTCGAAAACTCCAACTGGCTCCTCCACCGCCTCCATTGGCTCGAAAAGAAAACATGGAAGCATCAGCCGCTGCGAGTAGCTGCCGTTTTCACACTCGTCTGTCTAATGGCCGCCTGCGTCATGCCGATGACAAAATTCGACCCAGGCCCACCCGCCTTCACCATCAGGGGCGCCGTCACCGATGCCGAAACAGGCCTGCCTATAGCCGGGGCTAAAGTTGGTGATGTTGAAAAATATGCCGAAGGCAAACAATGCACTACCACAGATTCAAACGGCCATTACGAATATAAAACCTGGTACGAGGAACATGGCGTAAAAGCCGAGGCCAATGGTTACAAATTACAGCTAAAAGGGTTTAACACAAAACTATTTGGCTCAGAAAAAGAAAAGGTCATAGATTTTGAGCTTACGCCTGAAAGAGCTGAACGAGAATGGATATCAGCATCGCCAAACGAAGACTTATCAGCGGAAATAAGGAATATCTTATCACTTGCGATGAGTGAAGCTCGGATACAAACCTTTCGAAAGACCGATTTTCAAGAACTAAGGAAAAAATATGGCTATGAACTTGTACCTTATTTGCTTGAGTATATTGGTAATGAACATCCAAATGTGAGATGGCATGCATACGTAAATATCTGGGCATTGGGAAAGTTCTCCAAAGATGTTTCTGAAAGACAAAAAGTTGTCGATATCTTAACAGAAGGACTGACTGATGAAACTAATTTAGTAAAACAATCCATACCAAAATGGCTTCTTTCCTTTCAGAAGCAGGATTTTTCTGTAAAATCCAGAGAAATATTGAGCCAGTTAATAGCTCTTGATGAACCGGACAGAAGAGCAGTTCATTTTAAGGGTCTGATTTTGGTAGTCGGAGTAGCTGATTTAAAATCAGAGCTTTCTCGGCTTGAACAAATAATAGATCAAGAGAAGGCGCAGAAAAGAAATCACCCATTGAAATCGGAAGGGCACGTTTATTGGAATGCTTTGAGGGCCCGAGCAAGAATGGGTATCAAAGAAGACATTTTGCGATGCGTTGAAACCATTGAGTCATGTAAAGATGAACAACAAATAGTTACACAATTCTTAAACGAGTTGTCCTATATTAGACAGCCTGAAATTGTTGAGTATATTCATCGATATCTTGTAAGCGACAAAAGAGTTCCACCGGTTAAAACTGGTACATTAGGGACGTATTATTATCAATATGCAGCAGATGCTTTAGCTGAGATGTTGGTTGATTTTCCAGTGAAAAAATATGTGGGTGGTTATTCTAAAGAAGAAATCGAACAGTGCCGTAAATGGATGTCTAAACAAAAAACCTGGGATATTATTGGAATCAATCCTCCAAGCAGAGAGTTATCTACTGGTGAAGACATCCCGAATAAAGATACCGATGTCCAAATAGACTCTGAGACCATTGAGAACGCAGAGAAGTTAGAATTCAAAGCCACTTTACCCAACAGCGTTACAGTTGTTACTGTTGAGCAAGTTATGAAGCAGGCTGATAGAGAAGCACGCCTCTTAAATCACGAATATATTGGCACCGAACATCTCTTGCTTGCGCTGACTACAGAAAAATTCGGCCTGGTGCCGGAGGCCTTCGAGGAATGTGGTTTTGACAGGGACAAAATCCATGATGAGCTTATGAAGGTCGTCAAGCCAGGCTATGAACCTGTCAAAAAGAGGAGATTATCTAAAACACCCAGAGCCAAAAAAGCCCTCGAATTCGCCGCCGAAGAAGCCAAGACCCTTAATAGCGACACTGTCAAAGCAGAGCATGTTCTGCTGGGCCTGATGCGAGTCGAAGATGGAGTTGCCGCCCAAGTGCTTATGAATCTGGGTTTGGATTTTGAAAAAACCAGACAACTGATAATCCCAAAACTCACTTCAGACCCAGCCGGCTCAAATCCAGATTTCCAGCTCCACCCCGAAATTACCGATCCCAATCTCTTCTCTCGCCTGCAGAATCTGGTTGAAGTCTTCTTCAAACATAACTACCATGACATCACTGCCAGAAAAACAATCCGGTGGGAAATACCCGCTGTCGATGCCAACGGCAATATGTCAATCCGCTACAAATATGAAGCCGTTATCTGGGATAAGGACAAAATCATTACCGACCAACTGTTCGTTTTCGATAAAGACGGCAAGCTCCTTTCCTACGATAAAATCTCCCCTTACCCTGTTGGCTCAGAACAATGGCTCCGGGAGCACGTCGGGGAATTTTTCAAAAATAATTACCGTGATGTAACTGCACGAAAAACAATCGAATGGGGCGATCCTCAGCAAAATGAGGACAGCAGCTATTCTATTCGGTACAAGTACGGAGCAACAATCTGGGACAAAGATACAATTGTCGCAAATCAGGTTTTCACTTTCGGCAAGGATGGCAAATTCATCTCTGCAGAAAACCTCGAAGGTTTTCCCCAAAAAGCAGAAGCCCCCAACGAATTCAAAGCCACCTTACCCAACGGCATCACCGTTGAATTGGTGGGTGTTTGCGAACACCCCAGCCAAGGCAAACAATGGTGGCGACCGGACGGAAGCTTATTAGAAGAAGCACCATATGATGATGACTTTGGAAGAGCTTTTCCGCGAGACGGGGACAAAGGCTATAAATTTGCTGTCAAATATAGTGGCATGGCCGGAAAAGAAGTTGATGCCAAGATAATTCCCACAGATTTTAAAACCACCAATGGCGGAGCTTTGTTCAATACCAGCGAGAAGAACGGCAAAGAAAATACTAAATATGTTGAGGGTTTGCTTGATGAAAAAATTGTGTGGATTGGTGCAGCTTTCGACGAAAAACTCAGTCATTGTGATATCAGAATCGGTGTTTGCTGGGGTGACTGGAAAAACAATTATAGATATGAAACCGATCAACCCAACGATGAAGTAGAATGGGCAACCTTCAAAAACGTCTCACTCAAGCCAAACTTCAAAACCAATGTCCAAATCGAAGTTGAAAATCAAAACGAGACTCAGAAATCTAAAGATGATTTGGCTGCTGAACTTGTACGAAACGTCCGAACCAGCGAGCAATGGATTCACAAAATCGATAGTTTATATCTCCGTCTCGAAAGAACATGGGCAAAACATGCTGAACCGGAAGAAAAATTCGAATCCACAGATGAAAGCACAACAGCAAGCTCCCCCCCGACAGCAGCAAAAGACGTCTACGAATATGTCATTGCTCCGAATCGACTGAGGTTCCTGAGCTTGAGAAAAGGTCAATTGGAGTTGCGCATCTGGGATGGAAATGAAACTTCGTACTTTGAAAAGTATCCGACGGGAGCAACATTTGTTCTCTCTAACTCTCCGGACAGGATTTTTGCCAGAGAGATCAGCGGCCTCAATTGGCTGAGATCACAACCGCATTCTTTTTGGTGGAATCCGTTTGATCCGAACGAACTGATGGATTTCTATGGCAGGCCCGAGGATTTCCATATTAAGGGCGAAAAAAAATATCACGGAATTAATTGTTACCTGCTGGAATATCAAAAGCCCGACTCCAATCTAAGTTTTCATTGGTACGTTGGCAGGCAGGATGGATTGTTATACGGCATCACCAGTTTGAGAGAAGGCAGGCCGCGTTTAGAGAACTGGACCTTGGATTATAAAGAAGTAGCCGGAGGATGTTTGCTGCCGAGAACTCAGGGCCACCAGTTCTTCGAGTGGGACGAAAATACAAACTCCTCTGTTGTTACATCACGAAGCGACCTCAAAGTAACTGAAGTTTGGGTGAACAAAGACTTGGACGATGACTTATTCAGGATTCAGTTTGGACAAGACCAGAATGATCTACAGCCGGCGTTCAGTTTGGCTCAAATACTCCTTAAGCTAGATAAAGCTGTTCAACAGTATCTCAACACACATGACGACAAATACCCCGGCAATCTCACTGAGCTTCAGCCGTTACTTGATCCGGATAGCTTTTCGCTTATTACTGAAAGAATCGAATATCTTGGTGATAGGAAGCATCTTAGAATTCATCCCTCCCAGATTCTGATCCTTGCTTACGACAGGAAGATGCTTGAACAGCAAAATAATACGAACGTTCTGTTCGACGATGGCAGAATCGAATTCATGTCAGCCGAAAAGTTCAAAGGAATTCAGAAATGCGAGCTTAACAAAACCCCTGCTGGCCAGGCTGAGATTGAGAAAAAGGATAACAAAAAAATAGTAAGCACTGTGTGCAGATTGCCTGAAACAGACAGATTTGCCTTGGAAGGGCAGCAGGGCGAACAGGGGACTTTGTCAGGCATCGTGGTCGATGAATCAGGCAAGCCCATGGAAGGCGTCCTGGTAGATGTCTGGACGTGGTATCCGGGGAATGAAACCCACACCGGGCCCGACGGAAAATTTTCCATCAGCGGTTTTGAACCCGAGCAGAAGACGGTAGAAGTACGATTCAGCAAAGAAGGCTTTTCGCCAAGATATATATTCAGACAGCCGCTTGGAATAAAAAACGTCAAGGTCATATTGAACGATAATACCTACTTTGAAGGAAAAATCACAGGCCCGGATGGCCGGCCGGCAGCAAACGCTGTTATTAAAGCAATCGCGGGACCAAAACAGGCCGAAGGAGTTGTAATTGGCGAAGTGCTGACACAATGCAGAACCGATGAAAAGGGTAATTTCAGACTTTATGTTCAGCCGGATAGTTATGACATAAAAATAAGAGCAGATAAAGGCTTGGCGAGATTGTCAAATGTTGTCATAGCAGATGATGAAGCCAAAAAACTGTCGGTTATACTGAATGAAGGGATTACTTTTAAGGCGAAAGTTATTGACAGCGAAACCGACCGGCCCATTAAAGGCCTTAGGCTTTTTCACTGGAAGTATCCGGAGATTGAAAGCGTATCAGATTCCAATGGTCTAATACAAATCCCTGAAATGCAGGCAGGTAGTTTCGATTTCCTGGTCGATTCCAAAGATTACTGCCGATGGTGGTCACAGGAATGTATAAGCGAATGGAATCGTTACAGAATAGACGATGAAAAGACCGGCTGGCAAAGAAATTTTGACTATCTTGATTTTGATATCAGCGATGATCTGGGCCAGGTTACAATTATTGCGGAAAAAGGAGTAAAAATAAAAGGCAAAGCTTTGGACCCGGATGGCAATGCTGTCAAAGGCGCGACAGTTACTCTTGCAAGGACAGGCAGCGGCAATTCGCTCACCGGCGATACGAGGTATAGCTTTACAACCGATGATGACGGCAATTTCGAAATGATGGCACCCGCAGGCAAAGACGCCGAATATAATCTGCTTGTGCATGACGGAAAGTATGAGCAGTGGCGCAACTGGGCAAATGGTGTTTTGCCGCCCATAAAGACTGTGCCGGGCGAAACCGTCGAAAACATTGTAATCAGGCTCAACACACCCGCGACAGTGAAAGGCCGGGTTATCAATGAAAACGGCAGCCCTCTGCCGAATCATAAGGTGCGCGCCCACGCATTCGATAAGCTCGGCAATCGCTACTACGATCCGGCTGCCAGGACAGATGAAGAAGGTAATTTTGAGATTAAATTTATAAGACCCGGCAAACACTATATCCAGGCATACCCTTTCTGGCTTACAGCAGAACAGGCCCCAGCCGATACTACTAAAGTAGTCGAAGTAGAACCGGCCCAAACCATAGAAGGCATCGAACTAACCACCCGGCAAACCCCTATAAACAGCCGCATAACTACTAAACCACCCAAGGATCAATCGATAAGACAAAACCCTGCCGAACAAACCGAGGATAATGGCTGGCTTATTAAAAAGCAGGCTGTTAATGGCGAGCAGACAGACACGCAGACACAGATTACCATAGAAGCAAAAGTTTTTTCGACCGCCTTGAAAAATAAAGCGATGAGGGACTTTCTAAGGGAAAAATTAAAAATTGATGGTGTTTCAGAGGACCAGTTCTGGGTTTCTCCCCTCGCACTAACAGATGATCAGTCAAACGAGTTCTGCGAATGGATGAAATCTGCAATTGGCACAACCGTACTTACCAGCCCGAAGGTGAGAGTTTTTGATGGCGAGAAAACTGAAATGAGTGTAACCAGCAGGCCCGAGCCTTCGACAGGTTATACAGGACAAACACCAAAAAAACAATACGCCACCGGCGTGGAATTTGAATTCACACCCCGGCTGCGAAAAGATAAAAGCCTTGTTCTCCTGAACATAAAATTCAAAAAGACAGATCTCGCACGATTTCCGGAAAAAGCAGATAAATCAGGCAACAAAACAGACGCTCCCGCCCTCGATATCGAATCGGTAAACACAGTTATATCGGTCCCGCAGGCCAGATGCATGCTTATCCCCGTATGTGGTATGCAGTCCGCCGCAGAAGATGAACACGACAAAGACAGACAAACTATTCTACTGGTTAAAACGAACATAGACACCAAACCCGAAAAACCCCCAGTGCAAACTGAAATTAAAAATAATGAATATCAAAAACGGTATTTTGTAACAGTTGTTGCAGGTGAAAATGATATAACCTTTAACGATAGCAAAATAACCGAGGATCAACTCGAAAGTATGTTGGAGAATATTCCGAACAGAGAGAGTACTGTTTTTGAAGTTGCATTTGAGCCTAACATTTGGCCAAAATCAGAGCCACAGCGTACCGAATGGCTTAAACAAAACAAGTTGTTCTTGGAAATCGGCAAATTAACCAAGAAACTGGGCTTTGAATATTTAAGCGTCGTTGGCCCTGATTACCCTGCTTCAAGGCGTGGTCCTGTTTCGATAAGGTTTGAAGATAAGCTCGAAATAAACAAAGAAATACTTGTTGGGCTGCAATCCTTTGAAGAAAAGCCTTTGCTTTTTATTAGGTCAGCAGAGTTCATAAAAAACAAAGGTGAAATTAATGCCACATTGAAGGTGGCCGTTACATCATGGCCGAAAAAAAGATGGGAAATAGGTGTCAGACTATTGGATGAACAAGGCCACCAGATTGATTCGGTTGTAAAAACATTCGAAAACTCAGGTATAGTTTTAAGAGAAGCCCTTACCAGTTGGCCAAATTTGCAGTTTTCCTTTGGTGAAGTCGATTTATCCTATGCCAAAAAGTTTGAAGTTAAGCTAAGGGAATTTGAAAACATTTCTACTGAAGAATCAAACAACGCCGCGGAGCAGGTTAAAACAGTCGAAATGCCCATTGGAGTTGGCGAAAAAGATACGGAACTATGTTACGTCTTTAGTTTCGCAGAAGAAAAACTTATATCACTCAAAATGACATATGAAGGGCTGAGTGAAAAAGAACAATCCGACCGTATCTTTCAGGAAATTTTCAATAGTGGTGCCGATATCGGCCTGCTGCATAAGGACGATGTGGATGTATTCAATTCTGGATTAATCACCAAAGTACCTTTCGGCGATTTTTCTGCCGTTACAAACGCGCCGTTAGAAAAACTTGTTGCTCATATACGTGCCGTTGATATCTCTGAACCCAGAGAAATGTTTAGGGTTCCATCATTTCGGAATGAAACCGTTGAAAATGGTCAAATAGCAGTTATCTTAACAGGCAAAGGTAAAGTAGTTGCAATACAAGGCGGACAATTTGACGCAAAATCCAAAAAACGTGAATTACAATACATCATCTTGGGTCAAGTTGACATCAACAATCTCCCAGAGCCACAATTCCTAGTAGAAACAGGGAAGTGGACTCCTAATGGAATGGTTGGCGAAGCGGCTCAAGCATTGGCAAGAGACGATTTAATGAAGGCGCAATTTTTGGCGAGACATGCGGCCGAGCTTCAGCCAGAGCTTGCAGACGCGTTTCTAATTCAAGGAATGGTTTATGCAAAGACAGATGTATATGATAAGACTCAAACATGTTACGAAAAAGCCCTGGAACTCTACAAAGCAGCGAACAATTTTGGCCGTCAGTCATTAGTTTTAAAACTACTCAGACGTGATTCGGAAACTGAAGCAATAGGTTCTAAGATTGAAGCTAAAACAAAAGAACCGATTCCAGCCATTCACAATGGCGACTTAAAGCCAATGGACTTTATTTTGCCAGCAGAAAAACCAGCTGAACAGGTTGAAGGGGACAAGAGGAATTAAGAAGGGGCAGAAAATAAAACAATCTCGTGAAGTGATTCCCAATCCCCATCAGCACCCGACTTTCAGGCCGGCCGGTTCCTTTGTTTGATAAATTAGGTTTTTGGTACTACCACATTAAGGTGGTATGAAACTTTGGCCTTATCGAGCAATTTAAGGCCATTTTGGAGAATTGTAATCGTTAAATTTCCATAATATTAGGAAAATGTTCGATTAACAGAATAACCAAAATGCCTTTTTGATGCTGATAACGCGGTTTTTCCTTACCAATATCATGAGGTAGTACCAGGTTTTTCAACATTCCATCTTCTTTACATGTTTTCCGGAGAGGAGAAAAAATCTTCCCTCACCATCATCGCTATTACCACACCCCCAGCAATCTATGAAACCTCTTAAATCTGAAAATGGGCATTGGCATAAAGAGCCCAAGGCATTTTCAAAGCTCGGCTACTACTGGGACAGCAACAACTTCAGCCAGGCAAAATACGATGGTGAGGATAAAGTTGATTATTACCTCGGCGACGGTGTATCGCCTGACAGCCAGAACTGGGGCCTGGCGGCTGCAAAAGGATCAGCTTACCCCTGTGATAGCTGAAAAACTCAGAAAACTTGCAGCTACATACGGACGGGTCAGGCAATCCCCTGATGGCAGATAACACCAGAAAGTCCCAATCTGCGAAGTTGCCACAGACCGATACTTCGCTATAATGGGTAGGTGCAAAGAGCTGCCAAAGTGAAACTTTACGTTTTTTATGTGAGGGAGCTTTAACAGATGGGATTCCCGCAGGTTCGTCTGAGAAGACTTCGAACAAGCCCTGCTATGCGAAGGCTTGTGCGAGAAACAACTGTAAACGTTGATGATTTGGTCTGTCCGTTGTTCGTGCGCGCGGGACGGGGTATCAGAAAACCTATTAGTTCGATGAAGGATTGTTTTCATTTTTCGCCCGATACTATCGCCGCCGAAGCTGCTGAAGTCGCCCGTCTGGGAATACCAGCCGTATTACTTTTCGGCCTGCCGGACAAAAAAGATGAAACCGGCGCACAGGCCTGGGCGCATGATGGGCCGGTGCCTCAAGCCATCAGAGAAATTAAAAAAGCTGTGCCCCAGTTGCTTGTTGCAGCGGATGTGTGTCTGTGCAGCTATACTCAAAGCGGCCATTGCGGTGTCGTGAAAAACGGCAGAATAGATAATGATTCCACCTGCCGGCTTCTTGGCAAAGTAGCGGTATCACATGCACAGGCAGGGGCGGATATCGTCGCTCCTTCGGATATGATGGATGGAAGGATCGGTTATATTCGAAACGCCTTGGAGGAGAAGGGATTTTGTGATACAGCCGTTATGGCATACTCCGCCAAATACGCATCGGCATTCTACGGACCCTTCCGGGACGCTGCCGATTCGGCTCCCGCCTTTGGTGATCGAAGAACATACCAGATGGATTTTGCTCAATCAAATCAGGCAATGAGTGAAATAGCTTTGGATATCGAAGAAGGCGCAGATATAGTGATGATCAAGCCTGCATTAAGTTATCTGGATATAATCTATAGGGCCCGGCACAGATTTGATTGCCCCATAGCGGCATATAATGTCAGCGGTGAGTACATGATGATAAATAGTGCTGCCCAGGCGGGCCTGCTTGAGCTGGACTCAGCAATGATGGAAGTGCTTTGTTCGATAAAGCGGGCGGGAGCGGATATTATTATTACTTATTTTGCCAAAAAAGCCGCTGAGCTTCTTAAGCGGGGTGTATAAGCCGTATTATCAGCGGTTCTTTTCAATCGCCGCGATAATTCTCTCTCCTCCGCTATCCAGCAGTTCACAGGCCAGTTGTGCCGCACCGGCCATTGCTTCTTTGACGGACACCGTCTTTGAGCGTTTTATAAAATTGCTGCCCTGTTCGTCACATATCATGGCGGTAATGGTCATCTGCTCGTTCTCAATCTTTGCATAAGCTCCCAGCGGCACACTGCAGCCCCCTTGCACAGAGGCGAGTATACACCTTTCAACCTCAGCGGTAATGCGGGAGGGCTTATGGTCCAGTTTCTCGACAAGTTGGGCAAGCTCTTTGTTGTCCGCGCGTATTTGAAGGGCAAGAGCTCCCTGTGCAGGGGCGGGAAGAAAGTGCTCGCAAGGCAGAATCGCTGAGATTTTTTCGCTCAGTCCAAGTCGATCGAGACCTGCCTTGGCGACTATGATAGCCTCAATTTGACCTGTGCTGACTTTTTTGACCCTTGTTTCGACATTTCCGCGAAGAGGCACGCATGTAAGATCGGCTCTCAGATGCTTAACCTGTGCGATGCGGCGCAGACTTGATGTGCCTACCGTTGTTCCGGCAGGCAGTTCAGCGATGGAGCTTGCACGGCACGAGCAGACTAGGGCATCACAAGGCGACTCTCGTGGCGGCACAGCCGCGATGCAAAGGCCGTCGGTAAGAGCGGTGGGCAGGTCTTTGAAGCTGTGAACAGCCAAATCTGCCTCGCCGCGCAATAATGCCTTCTCCACCTCGGATGTGAAAAAACCCGCCGATGCGGATTCCTGAAGAAAATCCGACCTGTCCCGGTCCCCTCTGGTCAATACTCCAAGCAGGGAAATCCTCACGTCAGGACAAAGCTTTTTCAGCAAATCCCCTGCGTATTCAGACTGAACCACCGCCAGCCGACTTTTCCGTGTCGCTATTGTGATGCTTTTCATGGAATCTGTCCGGATATCGCTTTACTTGAACTCGTGCGTCTCTTTTTATCATCCCAGGTTGAAATTTCAAGCTTAATCCGGTATGATGACCCTTGGTTTTTTGTTTGGCCGGTTTAGGCGATTTTGCGGATGAAGTATTATGACAGAAATTGAACGGCGGATATTACAAATCATTCAGAAAGGCCTGCCGAGAACTGCAAGCCCTTTTGATGACATGGCTCAGGAAGCCCAAATTAAAACAGATGAGCTTCTGTCCGTTCTGAAAGACTGGAAACAACAGGGTAAACTCCGCAGGATAGGTGCGGTGATAAACCATTTCAAGGTCGGACCCGCCTGCGGGGCTATGGTTGTCTGGCAGGTCGAGCCGCAGAAATGTGAGCAGATCGGCCGAATCTTGGCAAAGTTCACTCAGGTCAGTCATGTCTATGAGCGACAGACTTGTGAGAATTGGCCTTATAATCTCTATACGATGGTGCATGGCACCAGCCGTGACAGTCTGACCGATACCGTCGATCGCATGAGCCGCGAATCCGGCCTTTCTGATTTTCGTATTATGTTTACGGAACGGGAACTTAAAAAAACTCCGCCGGTATATATTACAGAGGAATAATAACAATGTTCTCCCTCCAGATTTGAGTATGGAAAATGAAGATCACTGTTACAGGCCTTAACCACAAAAGCGCACCGCTCGATGTTCGTGAACGCCTGGCTTTCGATTCACAGCGGACTCTCTCTGCACTTGCGGAACTGACATCGCGGTTCCACGACACTGAGTTTGTACTTTTATCTACATGCAACCGCGTCGAGCTGTATTCTGCAGGCAAAACAAAAGGAGACTTTAAGCAGGAGCTTATCAGGTTTTTTTCCGACTTTCACGATATCCCCTGCGATGTATTTAGCCGGTTTATGTATTTCCATACCGATGCCGAAGCGGTCAGACATCTTCTTACGGTTGGATCAAGCCTCGATAGTATGGTTGTCGGCGAGTATCAGATACTCAGCCAGATAAAGGATAGTTACCGCCTTGCCTGCAGCGCTGAAAGCACGGGTAAAATATTAAACAGGCTTTTTCACTACGCTTTTTCATGCAGCAAAAAAATCCGTGCTGCTACCTTCATAACCGCCGGAAGAATAAGTGTTGCCGGCGTGGCAGTAGACCTTGCCAGGCAGCTCTTTGAAAACATCAAATCTGCTAACGTTGTGGTTATCGGTGCAGGCCGGGTCGGAGAGTTGATACTGCAGCATCTTGTCCACGAATCCTGCCGGCAGATCACGGTTGTCAATCGTTCCTATGACCACGCTGTCAGTCTCGCCCGGCGATACGATGTGATAGCCGCGAAATGGGACGATCTTTTTCCGCGGATTATCGAGGCCGATATTCTGATTGCTTCAGCCGCAGCAGCGCAATATCTGCTCGAAAAAGCGGACTTCAGCCGGATTATGAAAAAAAGAAAAAACCGTCCCATGCTGGCAATCGACGTCGCGGTGCCTCGAAATCTTAACCCAGCCATAAATTCTCTTGAAGATGTGTATCTCTACAGTATCGACGATCTGTCGGAGGTTGCTCAAAAGAACCGCGGCATTCGTCGCAGGGATATCGCCAGGGGCATGGAGATAATTGATGAGAGCGTCACGGAGTTTATGGACTGGTTCACCGCGGAGGATATCGGCCCTTTGATAGGACGGATGAAACACGGATTCAGGGCGATAGCTCGTAACGAGCTGCAGCGTTTCTTTGCTGGCTCACGCCATGATGCCCCGCGTAAAAAAGCCCTGGAAGTTATGGTCGATCGCATCGTGAATAAACTGCTTCACTGCGTTATCCGTAACGTGGATTCCGTGAATAAAAAACATGGCGCCGCTGAAGCCGCCAGACTCCTCGACGGTATCGCTCAGCAGGCAGAAGAGCTCAACACAGCATCGATTGACAGGAAAAATGGGAAGCAGTGAATCGTTCTGAAAAACCAAAACGTATTCTCAGACTCCTGTTCTGGGAGTCTACCACCAGATGTAATCTGATGTGTACATACTGCAGACGCCTGGATTCCGGCACCGATGCTTTTAAGGACCTCTCAACGACACAAGCCCGGAATCTTATTGAACAGTTGGCTGAATTGGGCAAATTTCAGCAGTTCATGCCGGTTCTTGTCTTTTCAGGGGGAGAGCCTTTTTGCAGGAATGACCTGTTCGACTTGATCGGCTCAGCCGCTTTATTGGGTATCAGCAGCGCTGTCGCTACAAATGGCACTATGGTCGATACCGACATAGCAAAAAAGCTCCGCAACAGCGGTGTTACCAGGGTCTCCGTGAGTCTGGATGCTGCCAAACCTGAAATTCATGATAAACTCAGAGGTATTGATGGTTCGTTCAGCGATGCGGTCAGGGGCATAGGCTGTCTTCGCTGTTGCGGGGTTGAGTTCCAGGTAAATATTACCTTGACAGGAAAAAATGCCGGCCAATTAAACGATGTATATGAGCTTTCTGAATCGCTCGGAGCCCACGCGCTTCATGTTTTCATACTGGTTCCTCTCGGCTGTGGCCGAAACCTTGGAAAGGCCGATATGCTCACCGCCGAGCAGATCGAAGACAAAATGCTGGAAATAACGCAGCTTGAACGGCGAAACCAACTGCCGCTAAGGGTCACTTGCGGACCTCATTATCACAGGGTAATCAGTCAGCAAGGACTGGCTGGGACTAAATCGGCCAGCAGCAGATCATCAAAAGGCTGTCTGGCGGGGCAGAGTGTCCTTTTTGTAAACCACCGGGGAGATGTTTTTCCATGCGGCTATCTGCCTGTTAACTGCGGCAGTGTGTTAAACCGGAATCTGCAGCGAATATGGTGCGCCAGTGAACAACTCGCCAGGATGCGCGACAGTGAAAAGCTTGAAGGTAAATGCGGCCTGTGCGATTATAAGGAAATATGCGGCGGATGTCGTGCCAGGGCATACGCCGCAACTGGAAATTACATGGCAGAAGATCCTTTCTGTGCTTATATCCCTCAAAGCGAGATCAGAGTTGATTAATATCACTAAACTATACCGCGATGAAGTAACACCCGGCGATTGGCTGCGATACGGACAGGGACCTGTCAGAACAGCGGCAGGGAGAAAACCTGTTGTCGTGTGGAACATTACACGAACCTGCAATTTGAAATGTGTTCATTGTTATAATGACAGCAGCTTTTCTGATGGGGCCGCTGAGCTTACAACTGAACAGGCAAAAGCGGTTCTCGATGACCTGGCGGAATTTGCAGTTCCTGTTGTCTTGTTCTCCGGCGGAGAACCTTTGATGCGCCCTGACCTGTTCGATCTCATAAGCCATGCCTCCGAAAAAGGACTAAACAGCGTGATCTCGACTAACGGAACACTTATTACCCCCTCTGCCGCCGGCCGGATGAAACAACTTGGCGTAACTTATGTGGGAATAAGTCTCGATGGTGTGGGAAAGCTTAATGATGACTTCAGAGGCGTTCAGGGGGCTTATCAGAAGGCTTTGCAGGGCATAAGATACTGCATGGCTGCCGGGCTTCGGGTTGGACTGCGAATAACACTTACACAAAGGATTGTGCAGTGTCTGGAAAACTTGTTCGATCTGGTCGACGCCGAAGGTATTCAGAGAGTCTGTTTTTATCACCTTGTGCCCAGCGGCAGAAGCAGGAGCATAGCAGATCAAAACCTTACTCACGCGCAAACCAGAGAACTTATTGAAACCATACTTGAAAAAGCCCTGGCTCTCAAAGAAGCAAAGCTCAAGCGGGAAATACTCACAGTTGATAATCATGTCGATGGCGTATACCTGTATTTGAAACTGCTTGCTCAGGACAAAAGCCGTGCGGAAAAAGTCCGGAAACTGCTGAAGTGGAACGGCGGGGGATTGTACAGCAGCGGCGTGGGTATAGGGTGTATCGATTACAACGGCAAAGTTCACCCTGATCAGTTCTGGTCGCATTATGATCTGGGCGATGTACGGGAAAAACCCTTTAGTGCAATCTGGACAGATGCTGCTGACCCTCTCCTGAAGGGTTTGAGAAATCGACGCAAGTACATTAAAGGCCGCTGTCGATTGTGCCGTTTCTTTGACCTCTGTGGAGGCAGCCTGCGGGCACGCGCCGACCTGTATTTTGGTGATCCCTGGGCGCCTGAGCCGGCGTGTTACCTGACCGACGAGGAAATCGGCCTGGATGAAGCTATGCACAGAGAGCTTGTCCATAGCGGAGAAATTTTTAGAGCCTATCCGAATAACCCGCTTGTTATGAGGCCAAGCGAAAAGTTCGAGGCCAAGGCGGCAGGGACAAAATCGCCGCAGGCGTAGCCAAAGCTACGTCGAGGACGATTTTGACCCGACAACGCAGGCATCGGACTTTGCAGCAGGCCGTAATAGAGTGAGTTATTAGGATAGGCTCTTAATATGCCGGACTGATTGGCAGAAAAGGCATGCATAAAATTGGACATATCGAATTTGGTAATCTATCTCATCTCTATGCTCCAGCCAAAGCCGACGAGAAGCAGGATTATCACAACGATGATGCTCCAAAGCCATATTGGTCCAAACATTCTTGTGGTTTGCCTATAGGCTTGGTATTGCTCACGAAATCTCACACACATATCGTATCTCTCTTCAATAATCGCAACCGCAAAGTTTATAGCAAAGATAGCTGGAAACATCAGCAGTCCATCTGGATTTCTCATCACGAGTGGTAATCCCAGAGAAACCAAGATTATCCCTGTATAGATAGGATGTCTGAAATACCGATAAAAGCCCGACGTTAACAATCCTTCTTTGACGTCCTGGAAACCAATAACTTTCCGTTGTTTGAGTGTGGCAAAGGCCAGCAAAGCACCAGCACAGACTAACAGCAATCCAATAACAGGAAATCCAATACGAACACTTTGATACCTCAACCAATCAGGACGAAGACCCCAGCCCCCAGTGGGTGGTAGGCCTACAATGAGGTAGCCGAGGAAGATGTGCATTGTCCCGATCATTATATTAAAGATTCTGTTTTCGAGAAGTCTTTCATATTGGCTTCGGTGTCTAAACAAATAGAAATCAATACCTACTAATGCCCCTAACATAGCGAGCAAAATAAATCGAATTATCCACATTTATTTCACCTCAAACTGCCTCGTTCATCATTTCTTCCAAGGGTTATCTACAATGATCTGAACTTTTTCATATTAAAGGCTTAGCTACACAACAAAGTTTTACAATACCCCCAGAATATCATAGTTGCCTTCAAAAATCTATCGTTCTTATTGTCTGCAGACCTTATTGGCTTTTGTAAGCCAGCGGGTTATGAAATCGGCCCCAGGAGGTGCACACGATGCTGTACATAGGAATTTGACGAGCGTTTTCATGGAAGGTTGATCGAATTTTTATCTCTGGTTTTTCAGGAAACCCGTAAGATATTTTTTGCTCACTGTCAGGGATTTTACCTGCCCCCGGAGAAT
>JBDRHL010000198.1:0-60773 GCA_043816955.1 Planctomycetota bacterium
TAAATAATCTCGGCCAGATTGTGGGATATGCTTATACGGCATCAGAGCAATGGCATGCGACCCTGTTTGACCCGACAGGAGCGGGTAATAATATCGATCTTAACACCCTCATAGATCCTTCACTTGGCTGGGAACTTCTCAGGGCAACAGCAATAAATGACTCCGGCTGGATAGTTGGTGGAGGATATAATCCTGCAGGCAAATTCGAAGCGTTTCTGCTCAAGCCGATCCCTGAACCCCTCACACTGGTACTGATAGCTGCAGGCACCGTTTTCTTGCGCCGAAAACACCTCTGATTTTCCGGCAAACGTCCTTCGAGTGAGACTCTGTGGTAAAATAGTTTTGGTTCGAGATTTTGTGGTTTTCCCATCATAAAATGGTTCTCCGTAACCGTGAATCTGCTTATAATGAGATTTTAGTGCAAATTTTTTAAGAGGCAAAATAAAAACAAAAATGTTTGGGCAACACGCCCTAAAGACTCAAGACTCCGGACTAAAGACTAAAGACTCTCTTCCTTCGCCCCATCCCCGCAGGTCCGCATAATCGTTACTACCGTCAAACTCCCCCCATCTTACCGCCAAAAAAATCGAAAAAATGGTACAAAAGTAGTACAAAACCGGGTAAGAAATGGGTAAAAAGGCGCACACTTTTCGCAAAAAATGACTAAAAAATCCAAAAAAATTCACCCCTTTTCACCACCCGAACCTTAATATTAGCCCAAAAACAAGCATTACCCCCCTCAAAAACTCCCCCAAAACCCCCAATTCCCGACCAAATTTTCCACATAACTCCCCCCGCGCAAGCCTTTTTCCATCCTCCAAATTAAAAACCCCGGAATTCTTTGCCTCCCGAACATTTTTGCCAGTAAGGTATGCCGACATGCCGCTACAGCGATATTGCTCAGGCCGCTTTGACAAACCAGCCTTAAGCGGATAGCCCGGTACTACTACTCTTGCCAATCTTGCCATGCAGAAATATTACAGCAAATAAAAAATCCTGTTAAGAAATTGGTATACTATGGTCCCCAGATTTCGAGCTGATTTTCAGAATACGATGGAGGCGTAGCCGACGCTTTCTTGGCCTGGTCGGCTGAATTTGGTTCGCATGATTTCATTGCTGTTTGTATGCGCCAGGAGAAATCCTCTGGTTTTTCCGAGCTTTGCGGCGGCGGCTACAGTTGCAGCGGCGGTGCCTGGGCCGCATGCGCTGCCGTTTTTCGCAGCGGTCTGCAGAAGCTCTTCAGGTTTCATTTCGACAGCCAGCTTTATAAACTCTTTGTCGTTTACTTCCGTTGCCCATTTGAGCCCTTCGGGGCCTGAGCCTGCCGGGGTGAAGCCATACCGCGGGCCGTAATGGGTCAGGTCGGTCGAACCGATGCAAATAATGGTTTTTGACTTTTCGGCGGCAATGATATCGCCGATGTCGCTTCCCAGCCGAACGGCCTGGTGTACGGGGGCGACCATTATCGGCACGATCCTGGAGCCGGGGAACAGATATTCAATAAAAGGTATCTGCACTTCGATGCTGTGCTCGGAGCTGTGGGCATGGGCGTCGGCCTGGGCGGCAGAGTTTTTTTGTATGATGCGGTCGGCTAGTTCCTCATCGATGGCGACGCTGCCGGTTGGGGTAATCCAGCTTCCTTTGTTATATACCGCAATAGGCGCTGAGACGAAGGTGTGGACAGCGCCGAAGATTATAAATGTGTGGACTTTTTCGCGACTTTGCTGAATGGCGTAGAAAGTCATGGCGGCCAACTGCCCGCTGAAAGTCCAGCCGGCGTGGGGCACGAGGCCAGCTACGATATTTTCGGGAAGCTCGTCCATGGGGGGCATCTGGTCGATGAAGCTGTCAAGCTGTGCCTCGCAGGATTCGTGCTGTTCAGGGTAGAACTGCCCGGCAACTGCAGGTTTTCTGGTGTTCATAGTTTTCCCTCCGTTCTTGCAATACTGGCCAGAAGGTTATATTATGTATTTGTGCTATATATTGTAACCTGAATACAGGAAAAAACAATGAAATCGGGAAAAAAACAATCTTCCGTTGCGGTGGTAATGGGTTCGCAAAGCGACCTTGGTATTATGCAAAGCTGTGTAGATCAGCTTCGACAGTTCGGCATTGAACCGGTTGTGCGTATAATTTCAGCCCATCGCACGCCGGATATCGCAGCGGAGTTTGCAGATAATGCGCATTGTGAGGGGATACGGGTGATTATTGCGGCGGCGGGGATGGCAGCACATCTGGCGGGGGCAGTAGCGGGAAGAACAACTCTGCCGGTGATAGGTGTGCCTCTTGCGGCAGGTGGGTCTCCGGGCGGTATCGATGCGCTGCTGAGCACGGTTCAGATGCCGGCTGGTGTTCCTGTTGCGTCGATGGCGATCGGCAAGGCGGGCGCTAAAAACGCAGCTATTTTCGCGGTTCAGATTCTGGCTATCAGTGATGCCGGCCTTGCGGAGAGGCTTGCCAAGTTCCGAAAGGACCAGCGGCAGGAGGTTATCAGTAAAGATTGCGCTCTTCAGGAAGACTGATCGGGACTGTAAACAGCGGGGAGATTTCTGTCCTTAACTTGTGATAATTTCAACGCCCTGACAGGGCCTGGTGGTGTATATATCGGGGGTGATGTCAAAGGATTTTTTGTAGGCATGGGCGACCTTACTCGCGATATCAGTTGTTGCTGAAGGCCTGGCGATTGCAACGACAGAACCTCCGAAGCCGCCGCCGCTGAGTCTGGCGCCATAAGCACCATCACATGCGATAACCTGTTCGACGAGGAAGTCCACTTCATCACAGGATATTTCATACAGGTCCCGGGCGGAGCAGTGGGACTGATACATCAATCGGCCGAATCGAACCATGTCGCCGGTTTTCAGGACTTCGGCGGCGGAAAGAACTCTTTTGTTCTCGCCGACAATGTGCCTACTTCGTTTGAGTTGTTCAGGGTCCAGTTGACAGGACAGTTCCTCCAGTATTTCCGGGTCGGCGTCGCGAAGGGCTTTTACATGGTGATATTTTTTTGAGATGATTTTTACGCTGTCTTCGCAGGATTTTCTTCTTCGGCCATAAGCGCCGTCGGCTAGTTCATGACGTACCATGCTGTTGAAGATCATAATACAGCATTTTTCGCTGTCAAAGGGCAGCATCTGAACGCTTAAATCTCTGCAGTCAAGAAAAACGGCATGGTCTTTTCGGCCCATCCGGCAGACGATCTGGTCCATTATTCCACAGGGGGTGCCGGCATAAATGTTTTCGGCCTGCTGACATATTTTCGCAAGCCTGACCGGCTCGATGGAGTTGTGGCGGTCGGCGAGCATGGCGTTTGCAAGTGACAGCTCCATAGCGGCGGAACTGCTGAGGCCAGCTCCGACGGGGACATCGCCATGAATATAGAGGTCTTGTCCTTTTAGTGGAAAACCCTGTTTGAGAAGAAGTGCGGCAAGGCCTCTGGCGTAGTTTGCCCAGTGACAATTCCCGGCAGGTTCGAGTTGCGGTGAGAGTTGAAACTGGTGGCTGTGCCCCGCCCATTCGGAGTAAAGATGGATGGTGCTGTCTTGGCGGGGAGAAGCTGCTGTGTAATAACTTCTGTCGATAGCGGCGGCGATGACGAAGCCTTCGTTGTAGTCAGTGTGTCCGCCGATCAGCTCTACCCTTCCGGCAGCTCTACTAATCAGCAGAGGTGTTTTTCCGGGGAATATGTGCTTAAAACCTTTAGTGATAACCTGTCTTTTCAAAGCAATCCAATTATCTTGTTTTTATCAAGGGTTTCAAATGGTAAATTCGATCAGTTAATCTTTACTATTTTGCCGGCGGGAAAAGATCGGAGCGAGCCTCCTTTGAGCCTGATGAGGATGCGGTCGCCTGATTCTTCAAGGATGTGTCCGCGGATGTCTCCGCCCGGTTTCAATTTTATTTTGACCAAAGGTTTATCCTCGATCGGGGGGAGAGTGCCTGCCAGCTCGCTGCCGAGCATTGCAGCGGCGCCGGCTATCACTTCTTCGAGAGCGGTCTGGAGCTGATCCTGATTTTCTACCCAGGCCTGTACAGCGTCCTTGCCGTCACCGAACAATTTATGATCGGCGCTTTTGTGGCCTTCGAAGATCAGCTGGTTTTTCCAGATGAGTTTTTCAGGGGAGGCTTTGAGCAGTTTTCCCTGTATTTTGGCGGTGCACCTGCCGTCGCTTCGGAAGATTCCATAGGCAAGTTGCAACCTAAGAATGAAGTCGGGTTTTTGCTGTGAGCTGTGCGACAGATCGCCGGAGTTCAGAGGGGACTTTTCGATTTTCCGGAGTTCTTCGATGACAAAACCGTGTTCGGTGATTGATTGTCTGATAGCGGCGGTGAACTTTTCGGAATAGGAATCCCTGTCGAGGGAGGATTTGAGCATTTTGCGGTATTTGTTATTGTTTGAGGTATTGATCAGGTGTGCCAGCGTTGCCATGACGGGTCCCGGGCCGGTCGCCCAGAAGACAAAATCTCCGTTCTCGGAGACTTGGACGCTGGGTCTGTCCTTTATGATACATTTAACCGCAATTTTATTGCCCGGGGAGATCTGGCCGTTTTTGAGCAGGTGCGCATTGTAGCTGCACCCGAGTGACGAAAGCAGAACAAAACTGCTGAGTATTATCTGAATAAATAGTAATCGCTTTTTCAAGATCGCATAGCCAGTCGAGCAATTTCCTTTACGATTGAACAAGTGATTGTATAAGGCATAAAGTTTTTTTTCAAGTCATTTGCAGGTGAATATTGTGTTGCAAAAATCCGAATGAGACATTAGGCTCCGGCAGAGAGATGATGGCGGAAGTCGGGTATAATCAGGTTGTTATGAAGGTATTGATTGCTGAGAATTGCGGTTTTTGTCCTGGAGTGAGAAATGCCATCGGCATAGCCCGGCAGACGCTCAGGCAGCGTCAGAACGTTTATAGTCTTGGGCCGATAATTCACAATGACGAGGTGGTAGCCGAACTTGAAGGAGCAGGGCTAAAAATTGTGGAGAGCGTTGATCAGATTCCCTTAGGAACGGTAATTATCCGGTCGCATGGGGCGACGCTGGAAGAGCTTGGAAAGATCAGAGAAAAGGGACTCCAGATTGTCGATGCCACATGTGTCCTGGTCAAGAAGGTGCAAGGTACGGTCAGAGAGCTTCACGAGCAGGGCTACCTGGTACTGGTTATAGGCGACACAAATCATCCTGAAGTTAGGGCAATAGTTGGTTCTGCTCCTGAGGTAGTAGTGGTTGCGGACCGCACAGATTTACATAAGCTGCCCTTTAACAGGAAGTTAGGGGTTGTGTGTCAGACGACGGAAAGTCCGGAGTTTTTTGGTGCGATGCTGGATGCTATCAGCCAGCGAGGTTTTAGCGAGATGCGGGTAATCAACACGCTGTGCAAGGAAGCTATCAAGAGGCAAAGGTCGGCGGTTGATCTATGCAGGAAAGTTGATGTAATGTTTGTTCTTGGGGGTCTGCAGAGCGCCAACACCCGGAAGCTGGCAGAATTGTGTAAAAAGCATAATCGGCAAACGTTTCATTTGCAAAGTTGGAAGGAATTTGATAAAAGTACAGTTTTGGATAAAGAAACTGCCGGTGTTACAGCAGGTGCTTCGACCCCCGACCGGGTTGTTGAGGAATTTGTTCGGAATCTCGAAGCACTTTGAGGTAGCGCTGTGTCAGCTTTTGGCGGAAAGACCAGGGACGGTGTCGCATTAGCTGCGTGGGCTGATGCGTTTTTTCTAAGATGTTTTTTGTACAGTGGTAACACTGCGGTACGGCGGCGTAAATGTGGAGCGTCTCCGGGGCAGGTGTCTGTCGCATTAAAACGATTTGCGATTACCGAAGGAACAAAATCCACAGAGGAATCAGGTATATGGTAGATAGGAATTTAGTTCACAAATTAGGTCTGTCGAATGAGAAGATCGAAGAAGAAGTAAACCAGATGTTCACCGAAGAGGACAAGGCTCTTCTTGAGAAGCAGCTTAGCGGCAAGGTGGATGTGCTTTTGCCGGGCAATATTATGCCTGGCAGAATTATTACCCGGCTTGGTGATGATGTCATTGTTGAAGTGGGGCTGAAGAGTGAGGGAGTTGTCAGCGCTGAGGAATTTGATGACGACAGTGAGATTGAGCCGGGAAAGGAGATAGATGTATTTCTGGAGGACGTTGATTCCGAAGGTGGAATGATACTACTTAGCAAGAGGAAGGCAGACCGGATCAAGGGGTGGGAAAACATAATCAGCACAAAGAGGGAGGGGGATGTAGTTATCGGCAGAGTTACAAGGAGGATAAAGGGAGGGCTGTTGGTAGATGTAGGAGTGCCGGTGTTTCTGCCTGCTTCACAGGTTGATATCCGAAAGCCGGGAGACATCAGCAGGTTTATCGGCAGCGAGATAGAGTGCAAGATTCTGAAGATTGACACTGAGGGGAGGAATATTGTTGTTTCCAGAAGAAAGCTGATTGAGGAACAGAGGCAGAGCAGCAAGGAAGCCATTCTGGCGGAGATTGAACCCGGACAGACAAGAAAGGGAGTCGTAAAGAACATAGCAGACTTCGGGGTATTTGTTGATCTTGGCGGACTCGACGGACTGCTGCACATTTCGGATTTGAGCTGGGGAAGGATTTCTCATCCGTCTGAAGTGGTTTCTCTCGAACAGGAGATTGAATGTGTTGTAATAGGTGTGGATAAGAACAATGAGAAGATTTCGCTAGGACTAAAACAGAAAAGCGCAAATCCCTGGCAGGAGGTAGATGAAAGATACCCGGTCGGTGCGAAGGTAAAGGGCAAGGTTGTAAATATTATGAACTATGGCGTGTTCGTACGGCTCGAGGAAGGCGTGGAAGGACTCGTACATATAAGCGAGATGAGCTGGACGAAAAGGATTATGCACCCGGCTGATCTTCTGAGTCTGAATCAGGAGGTCGAGGTTGTGGTACTTGACGTCAACAAGGAAAAGCAGGAGATTTCACTTGGATTGAAGCAAACAGAAACAAACCCCTGGTCGATTGCTGCACAGAAGTATCCGGCTGGTACGATTGTTACTGTCAATGTGCGAAGCCTTACAAATTACGGGGCCTTTGTGGAAATAGAACCTGGGATTGACGGCTTGATTCACATTTCGGATTTGAGCTGGACGAAGAAATTCAATCACCCCAGTGAGATGCTGCAGAAAGGGCAGGAAGTCAAATGTGTTGTGCTTGACGTTGATCCTGATAAACAGAGGATATCGCTTGGGATCAAGCAATTGACGGAGGACCCGTGGATTCGGGCGATACCGGAGACGTATATTCCTGGGCAGATTATTAAAGGGCACGTGACAAAGCTGACGAATTTCGGTGTTTTTGTTGAGCTTGAGTCGGGACTTGAAGGGCTATTACATATATCCGAGCTTGCTGACCATAAAATTGACAAGCCTCAAGATGTTGTCAAAAGCGGGCAGGAAGTAGAAGTTAAGATATTGAGGGTTGATATGGATACCCGGAAGATTGGCTTGAGTCTGCGACGGGTTCGCTGGGCTGCTGAGGATGAACAGCAGGCGCTAGCGGACGAGAAGGCCGAAGCGGTGCAGACAGGCGACGGCAACGAAGAGCAGAATGAGCACCAAGGGGGGCTTGACGATATAGCGCCAACAGGATTTGAAATAGAATCAATGGCGGCAGAGGAACAAGCTGATGCGACAGAGGAGGAACAGGAGCCTGAGTCAACTGAGGAAGTTATATCTGAGGAAGAGTCAGAGGCTTTGGATTTGGACGAGAGCAGCTTGGCGGATGAGGATAAATAGCATCCAATTGAGGTGTGAAAGGCCGTCACTTCAGGGCGGATGACAAGAGGTATCGGCGAAGCTCGTTGTTATCGAGCCTAAACATAAAGTTATTTCTGGTCGATAGTCTACTACAGGGATAATTCGGCAGGGCCGGGCAAGGTCGAGAGGCACCTGCGTCCGGTAAGATACAAATTCGGAGTTTGAAAAATTTATTATGCCCTGAAGAACCGGCATGAATATTGGCGAAGGGCGGGAGTATGCAAAATCGCATTTGATATTACGATAGAAGAGTACCTTAAGCAGATCGACCAGACGCCGATGCTGACCGGTGAGCAGGAGCGTCAGTTGGCCAGGGCGATAATTCAGGATAACGACCCAATCGCCCGTGAGCACATGATAAAGAGCAATCTGCGACTTGTAGTAACCATTGCAAAAAGATATGGCGACCGCGGGATGAGCCTGGCGGATTTGATTGAGGAGGGTAATCTGGGGCTGATGAAAGCGGTGGATTGTTTTGATCCTGATCAGGGAGTCAAGTTCAGCACGTATGCGGCATGGTGGATCAAGCAAGGCATCAAGCGTGCACTTTTGATGTCGGCTGGGCCGATTCATATGCCTACTTATATGGCGTCGCTAGTAAATCACTGGCGTCAGGCATCATCGGAACTGGAGGTAACTCTGGGCAGGAAGCCGCGAATAGAAGAGATGGCAAAGGCTCTGGATCTTCCGATGCGCAAAGCGAAGGTGATACGTGAACTTGTCAGGAATCTCGGCTCGCCGGTGCAGGCGGAGGTGCAGCAGGAAGATCATGGTCTGGAGGAGATTCTGGAAGATGACAAGGCTGCTTTGCCTGGTTCTCAGATGGCATCGGAGGAGGAGACGGGAAAAGTGATAAAAATGATTGGACGGCTGGAGCAACGTGAAGCAGAGGTTTTGACGCTACGGTTCGGACTGGGGGGCCAGGAGCCATTAACGCTGAAGCAGATAGGAGAGAAGCTGGGTTTGACACGTGAGCGCGTTCGGCAGATTCAGCGCGAGGCGATTGCGAAGCTGTATGAGAGCATGGATCAGTAGAACCTAATTTGCGTACGGAGAAGAGGCATTTCGAATGAGCGAGGAAATTAAACTTCAGCAGTACATTCGGAGTATTCCGGACTGGCCGAAGAAAGGCATTTTGTTCCGCGATATTACGCCTTTGCTTGGAAGCGCCCAAGCGCTGGCTCTTGCGATAGAGAAGCTTGCGGAGAGTTTTGCGGAGGCGCGGATCGAATATGTTGCGGCAGTCGAAGCGAGAGGTTTCATTCTGGGAGCGGCAGTTGCGCGAAAGCTTGGGGCGGGTTTTGTGCCTATACGAAAAAAGGGCAAGCTGCCTTATAAGACGGAGTCGGTAACTTATGATCTGGAATACGGCAGCGACACGATAGAGATGCACAGTGATGCGATCAGGCAGGGCGCCAGGGTTCTTTTGCTCGACGATCTTCTTGCGACGGGCGGGACTATGGCAGCAGCTGCCGATCTGGTTAAGAAGGTTGGGGGACAGCTTGTCGGTATCGCTTTTCTGATAGAACTGAGGGATCTTCGGGGCAGGGACAGGCTGCCTGATTGTCCTATTGAAGTACTTATCTCGTATTAAGAGTTTTGGAAAAATGAGAGAGCTTAAGGTCAAAATACCGGCGGTTCCAGAGGGTCAATATACGATCGTAATTGGCACGGATATACTGGGGCAGGTCCCGGCGAGGCTTGAGAAGCAGTTCGGCGGCAAGCGCAGGTTTGTGGTAACCGATGAGAATGTTGTCGCTGCCGGTCATCTGGCAAAGCTGGCGGGCAGCTGTGCTGTAGAGAGTTTTGTTATTACACCGGCGTCTGAGAAGTCGAAGAATATCGGTACGGTAGTTAAAATTGTCGAGGCGATGGAGAAAGCTTCGTTTGGACGGGACAGCTTTATTATTGCTCTTGGCGGTGGGGTAGTAGGCGATGTTGCGGGTTTTGCCGGGGCTATTTTCAAAAGGGGTGTGCCTGTAGTTCAGATACCGACGACGACGGTATCGCAGGCCGACTCGGCTGTGGGCGGCAAGACGGGGGTGGACTCCACTTTGAGTAAGAATGCGTTTGGGGCGTTCTGGCAGCCGGCGGCAGTGTACATTGACGTTGCGACGCTTAAGAGCCTGGATGATCGCCAGTATCGGGCGGGGCTTGTCGAGTCGGTCAAGCACGCGCTGATTGCGGATAAAGATTATTTTGAGTTTCTTGAGAATAATCTGGAGAAAATTCTGTCAAGAGATACATCAGTGCTGGAAGCAGCAGCATACAGGAACTGCAGCATAAAAGCGTCTGTCGTTGAGAAAGATCCACATGAACAAAATCTGCGAAGGATACTTAACTACGGCCATACGGTCGGTCATGCAGTTGAGGCGGTAAGCGGTTTTGAACTTCTGCACGGCGAGGCAGTCGGGGTAGGGATAGTTGCAGCGGCGATGATAGAGAAGGAATCAGGTTTGGCAGATGCCGGAAGAATAGAGCGTGTTCGGGAGATGCTCAGAAGGCTCGGGCTGCCTTGCAGGCTGGAAAAAGATCTGTCGAAGAGCGAATTAACGGCTGCGTTGAAACGTGACAAAAAAGCGGTAGGAAGCCGGCCTCGCTTTGTGCTGCTGAAAGAGATCGGGCAGGTTTACTGTGAGAACGGCAGCTGGGCGGTCGATGTGGCTGTGGAACTTGTTGACAAGGTGTTAGGCCAATTGTACAATTAAGGTCTGATTTGGAGCAGTATTATGTATAGAGAAAAGATAAAAGTTCTGGATTGCACGATAAGAGACGGGGGGCTGATAAATAATCATTACTTTACCGACGATTTTGTGCGGGCGGTGTACAGGGCTCTTTCGGAAGCGGGCATTGATTACATGGAGATGGGTTATCGTTCGAGCCGGCAATATGCGCCGCCGACGGATTTCGGGCCGTGGAAGTATTGTGATGACGAGAAAATTCTGGAGATAATTGACGGCATTGAATCGCAAGTCAAGCTGAGCATTATGGTCGACGCCCACCGGGTTTCCGATCAGCACTTTGCACCGGTTGATGAAAGCCCCATTGATATGGTTCGGGTGGCTACGTATGTGAAAGATATTGACAAAGCTATTGCGATAGCGCAGCGATGCCATGACCTTGGGTATGAGACTACGGTGAACATAATGGCAATTTCAACAGAGACTCAGTTTCACCTGATTGAAGCACTGGATCAGCTTGCTGTGATACCTATAGATGTGGTTTACGTGGTTGACAGTTTCGGGCATTTTTACTGTGAGCAGATTGAATTTATGGTAAAGCTGTTCCGCGAGCATCTGCCGGAAAAGACCGAGATCGGGGTTCACTGTCATAACAACCAGCAACTTGCTTTCAGCAACACTATTGAGGGCATTATTCACAATGCCAATTATGTCGACGGCTCATTGTTTGGAATTGGAAGAGGTGCGGGCAACTGTCCGCTAGAGCTGATCATGGGGTTTCTGAAGAACCCGAAGTTTTCACTTGTGCCAATCATGAAAGTTCTGCAGGACCACATGATACCGATGCGCGAGGAGATCGAGTGGGGCTATATAATTCCGTACGTTATCACGGGGATATTAAACCGTCATCCCAAGGCTGCGATTGATTATCGCAAGACGGAGAACCGTGATAAATACGCAGAGTTTTATGAGGAGCTGAGCGAGGCGTTGGAATAGCCTCTATCTTGTCCTGCAAAGTTACGATCTTTATGAAAAATGCCTGCCGGTGTCAGGTTTATTGTTCAGGCAGGATGTCGGGTTCCTGGTTGACGTCTTCGGTTTCGATTTCCTTTTCGATTTTATCCAGCTCTGTGGCCATGTTTGATTTGTCGATTTCTCTTTCGGCTTCAGCCTGGAAGTCCGTCAGGGTTTTTGTTTCGAGCGGCTTTTCTGTTTGTTCGGTTTTTTTTTCCTGGGCCTGCTCAGGTTTAGCCTGGTCGGGTGAGCCTTTTTTGCATCCTGTCAGTGCAAGGACAGCCGCAAGGCAGAACAATGTTACCAAAAGCTTGTGAATCATCTTGATTCTCCTTTCAAGGGGTGAGGTTATATATTTGGTTCGCTACCGGCGATTCTATCTGCCGGTTCCGTAACCTGGTTTGTTGGCATTCGTCTTTCAGGCGGCTGTCTCATACTTCGTCGAAAATGTCTTCTGTCAGCAGGTGTTTGCGCTTCCATCATTTTTCCACGAATCATCATGCGTTTATGGTTGAATCGCTGCTCCTCTTTTTCCAGAAGCCTGTCGACTCGTTCTATGACGGCGGTGTTGTTTTCTTCTGCGGCCAGGTCACGAATGCGCATCAGGCGGGCCCGGCGCCGGTTGTGTTTGGCATTTTCAAGAAGCATTTTCTTTTTGGAGGCTTCAAACTTTCCGGCATACTGTTGTCTTTGATGTCTTTTTAGTGCCGCAGTGTTTGGATCGGTTACATTGTTGTGATAAGGAGCATTTTGCTGAGGGGAAAGACGTCTCTGGTATCGTTGTCTGAGTGCTTTTCGTCTCTGATCAGCGACTTGTTCGGAATCATTTGTGTCGGGTTGCCGGCCCTTCAAGCCTTCAATGTGTTCCCTGCTCTGGAGGTTGTTATTACCCAGAGCTGAACAGGTATTGAGCACGATAACAAACCAGACCGCAACCAAAGGGATTAAGAATCTTTTCATGTTAACTCCTTTAACCAGACAGCAGCTATTCATTTTCCACTTCTTTTTCAGGGTTTATTTTTTTGTCGTTCGTATCAGAAGGCGCCGGCAGACTCACAGCAGGTTTATATTTGTCCGCGTAAGTAATCGTAGCTTCTACCCTGAGGCGATCTATCAGTTCGAGGCTCAGCTTGCGTTGTTCTTCGGTTTTCAGGTTTTCCATTATCTGTTCCCTGACTTCGTCGAAACTGGAGGCGCCGCCGGGTTGTCGCTCATTCAGCTTTATAATATGGTAGCCGAACTCGGTCTCGACGATATCGCTTAACTGACCTGTCTGCTGAAGGGCGAAGGCAGCATCTCTAAAAGCGGCCGGTATCATACTGTCGCGTGTGAGGAACTGCTGCAGGTCGCCGCTGTTTTCCCTGGATGGGCAGATTGAATTCTCACGAGCCAGAGCGGCGAAATCAGCGCCTTTTTTGAGTTGCTCAAGGATAGTTACAGCTTTTGACTTTGCCGCGTCCTTTGCCTGGTTGGGGTCTGAATTCGGATCGGTGCTGCTGATGCCTATAAGGATATGGCTGACGCGAATCCGTTCGGGGCGTTCAAATTCAGTGATATTTTGTTTATAGTAGTTTTCCGCATCCGATGCGGTAATATTTATCTTGCCCGCAAATTCGACTTCGGATAATTTTTCGTAACCAAGGCGTCTGTGAATTTCCTTGCGCATGTCTTCGAAGCTTTTTCCATACGCTGCCAGCAAAGCGGTAAAATCCTCCTTGCTCAGTCCCTGCTCAGCCAGGATTTTCGAGATCTCAAGATCAATTTCCTTGTCGGAAACTTCGAGATTGAGTTTTTTTGTCCTTTCATCCAGCAGTTTCATTAATATCAAGGTATCCAAAATTTCTTTCTTTGCCTGGCTCAGTATTTCCGGCGGTGGTGTGGTTTCGGCTTCTCCGAGTTTTGCTGCTATCTCAGCGTCAAGTTCGCTTTCCATGATAGGGGCGCCGTTAACGGTAGCGGCAACTGTGTCAGGGTGGGCAACTGGTACATTGGGTTCTGCGAGACTGACGGAGGATATAAGGAAAAGTCCCGTGAACACTCCAAGGATCATAAAAACGCGTCTCATAGTAATTCCTTCGGTTTAGATCGACAAAGTATCGACTTTGTATTCCAGCGAGTATCGCATGTGTATAGACAAATGTCAAGGCCGGACTGAATCAGCCAGCCCGGCCTTATTTTGAAATGTCGATTTGAAGGGACGCTAATTACCTGCGTTGAACCTGACCGCATCCGGTATTGACCAATGGTCGCCATCCCATGCGTGTGCACGGATTTCACGAACTCCATCATAGATGGCATTCCACTTATCATTGATATCATTGCCGTTGGCATCAACGAATGTGTTGTCCGGATAATAATCCTATTTTTTCGAGACTGTAGCATAAATACCGGGATATTTAATGATATTTAGCCACATTGGTCGATATACCTTCCGGGACTAAGCAAAAACTTTTTTCTGGGAGTAACGATTATGGCAGGGCCAGGTGAATATGTATCAGACATAAGTGAAGGCATTACTCGTGTTGAAGATTTACCAAAAGCAAAGATCAAGCGACGTTCACGCACCTACAAAAAACGTTCATGTCCATACTGCGGACATTCATCCTATCGAGATAAAGTCTTCACTCGCAAATTGCATGATCTCGGAGACCTCTGTGTCAACCGACCGATTGATCTGCTGGCTACTTATTCACAGCACTGCTGTTCAAAGTGCAAGAAATATTTCAATACCGATCTTACCGACCTGGCAGAGCCTGGTTGCCACTACACCAGCAGAGTTGTCCACTTGGCGGTGCGGCTGGTCGTGGAAGATGGGTTGCCATATCGGCCTGCATCATGGCATTTATGGCGAGACCATCGGGTTTTTGTTCCCTGGGCTACAATTCAAAACTGGGTTGAAGCAACGGGGGGAAAAAGCTGAACAGCGAGTTACAAATGAGTACCTTGATGGTGTTCTGGCTGATTTCCCCGGCTATATCGCAGCGGATGAATTATATGATGGGCCGTTTTGTGTACTGTCTATTGTGGACAACCACAACTTCAAACGGCTCACCTACGAGGTTCTCGACCATGATCCGACACATGAGGATATAATACCAATTATAGTTAAAAGTTGCCGAAAGAATTGCATAGAATACCGATTGGAAAGGTCTCAACACCGGTTTTTTCGGGTACCGTAGGCTGAGACAATCGGCAATCAATAACTAAATTTGGTATAACACGGTTTTTTCGCTGGTTCCGCAAGGAACTTAACAAACGAGACCTGAAGTTGTTAGGTGTCACTACTGATGGTTCACCTTTATACCCAGAGCCTTTGGCGGAAATATTCAATGGTGTCCCACATCAGGTATGTGAGTTTCATATCCTCAAGGAAATCAACAGAGAAATACTCAAAGCTCTCACACAAGTTCGACGCCAACTCAAGGAGTGGCTGCCAAAACTGAAACGTGGACGTCCCTCATCGCAGGCCGCCGACAAAGCGGCCCACCGAAAGGAAAAATTGCAGGACAAGATCAGTGATTTATTTGAGCATCGATATTTGTTTGTAAAACATTGCCTGACATCTGGAGAAAAGAAGATACTTCTACACATAACGCGAGGCTTGCGCAATTTGCGAAATTTGCGTTCGATCATGAATCAGGTATATCTCCTCTTCGACCGTCGCTGTCGAACAGAAACTGCTTTGGAAAAACTGGCCAAATTACGTTGCCGTGTTCGTCGGTTCAAAACGCTTTGGCAAACTCTTAGAAAACTGTTTACGCCAAATATCGAAAAAGCTTTGATTTTCCTTGATGATTCTCTGCTGCCTTCGACCTCAAACGCCGTGGAGCGAGGCTACCGCCGTCATCGAAAAATGCAAAAGGGTATCTACCGAGTCCGAACGCAAAAACACCAAAGAGGAAGGCCGAGAGAATATGGCAAAAAATTAAAGTTGGCCGAACTCTTTGATTCAAAGGCCAAATGTTATGCCTTCCAGACAATCGAAGCCAACTGCTGGCTGAGAACATTTTCATCCAACACTCCCTCAGAATTCGTAACCCGTATCGCTTTAGCCAATCTACTCAAAAACAATTTACACGGTTTCGCCAAAGACTGGATAACGCAACTAATTCAAAAAAAGCAAAAACCCTGCAAGAACAACGCTCCTAATAAGGAAGCAGCCTAATGTAAACTTATAACTGTCGAGGCGTAACAAAGATCCAGCAAAATGACAAGTGGATTTTCACTCGCCAACCTGACCGTTAGATTCATTTTCATTACGTTGAGATTATTAAAGTTTTAGTTCTGATTGTCAGTAGCGACGTCCTCTGCCTCGGCTTGCAACGCCCCTGCCTCGGTCACCACCACCACCACGGTCGGTCTTTGGCTTTGCTTCGTTGACATTCAAAGCACGTCCCATGAACTCCTTGCCGTTCATTTCTCTGATAGCTTTTTCTGCTTCATTTCTCGATGGCATTTCAATAAAGCCGAATCCTTTTGATTCGCCGCTGAACTTGTCCATTATTAGACGAACTTCTGTTACTTGGCCAAACTGTTCAAAGGCATTTCTTAAATCGTTTTCGCTGACAGTAAATAATAAATTTCCTACATAAAGATTCATTTCATTTTCCTTTTCTTAAATTCAAATCTTCCAATTAAATTTTACGCCGGAATTCCGGCCACAGTTACGTTCAAGTTAGTCTTGGCTTGAAGAATCTTTATGCCGGGACATGTTGTTCGGTAGCAAGTGCTAAGGCTAATTCTTCACTTAACTTTTCAACAAGTGCTTTTACAGGTATAATTTCGTTGCACCTATAAGCGTTTGAACCGGCAAACACGAAAGATTCATCCAGGTTTCCCTGTGCAGCATTTGCCAGTACTTTGGCGATGCAGTATGGCGCCTTCTTAGGCTCACAGGTTTTAAGACATTTATAATTACACATAAAAGGCATGGTTTTCCCCTGTTTGATCTTTTCCACAAAACTGTTATTTATAACTCTTCCCGGCAATCCGACAGGACTTTTTATGATTGTTAGATCCTCAGCCTTAGCATTTAAGTAAGCCTGCTTGAAATTGTTGTGGGCATCACATTCATCTGTACAGACAAAACGAGTTGCCAGTTGGACTCCAGAAGCACCTAATTTGAGAAAATGAGCAATGTCATCGCCATCAAAGATTCCTCCCGCGGCAATAACAGGTATGCCAGGCACAAAATAATCAACAATCTTAATTATTTCTTCAATTGTTTGTTCAAGTGTAGGGGCGGTATCATCTGTTATATGATCATAGGAATAGCCCAAATGACCACCTGCCTTAACACCTTCCACAATTACGGCGTCCGGCAGTTTATTAAAACAGCTTTTCCACCTTTTACAGATGATTTGAAAAGTTCTTGCTGAGGAAACGACAGGAATTAATTTAATATCCTTGCCATTAAGGTATTTGGGCAAATTCAACGGCAAGCCAGCACCTGAGATTATTAGATCAACATCCTCCTCGACAGCGGTTTTTACGAGGTTGTCATAATCGGAGAGAGCAACCATTATGTTGACACCGATTATTCCGCGAGTCAGACTTCTTGCTTTTCTAATTTCGTATCTTAAAGCTTCTTCATTGGCTCTCACAAATTCAGAGCCCGGGAAGTTTTCAAATTGTCCTAATCCGGCACTGGCAATAATCCCGACACAGCCCGTATTTGCTACAGCAGAAGCCAGATTTGCTCTTGATACTCTGACGCCCATTCCACCTTGTATGATAGGCGGACTTATTTCCAAGTTCCCTATTTTCAGGGCTGGCAAGCGATTCATGTACACAAAATTCCTTCTTTAGTAAAACTAGCAGAATAAGAGAAATGATGATAATGTTGGATATTAGAAATGCTACTTCGATGCGTTGGCTCTGCTGTTTCAACGCTATATTAAACAATCATTTCAATTTAACAACCAAATTGTTATACTGTTTCTATCGGCATAACACAACAAATATATTATTTTTTAAAATATAATAAAAAAACAAACGAACCTTTTTCGCTGCACACAGATAAAAAACAATGAATAACAGACCTTTTGACCGTTGGCCATCCTGCATAATAATACTTTTGAGAGGCCATAAAAATTATTTTTGTAACCATTACTCTATTGGCAACTGGTTCACGGATTGACGAAGCACAGGGTCGACATTTGTATAGATTTTGTTCGAAAGCGTAGATGATGAATGTTCTAAAAGTCGCTGTGTGTCAGCTGTTGATACAGGGGTGCGAATCAAGCGAGAAAGAACGGTAATATAGGGGGCAAATCAGTGTCAAAATGGTGACAAGCGTGAAAGTGTCAAAAAAAGCAAAACATAAGGCTATATTCTGTAAGTAGTTATAAACCAGCATTCTTTTTAGCACTCGGATATATAAGTATGGTCATCAAAATTGAAGAAAGCTATTCCTGCGGCGCCACCTCTGTAGCCGCCCAAAGCTCTCGCTTCTGGTACTCATAGTGCGACAAGGTCTGCAGATAGTTATAGGTGTTGGTATCAGGACTGAATCCATACCAAGATAGGTTCTCCTCGCCGATGCTCAGCCATGGGTTGCCTACGGTCTGATCCACAAGGATATAATTGTCAGGTTCGCATCAGTTGCACTGATGGAAATAGCTCACATAGTCCAGTCATGAATCGTTCCCGTTTTCCAATGCAGATTGACATGGTAATTGCTATCCGGGATATCAACCGGAGGATACATGGTGCCGATTCCCGTGGCATTGTTATTTGCTGTAGATAATATCCCCGCCATTGTCAGTAAAAATAAAAAGCTGTATGGAGCAAAGACTTGAAAGCCTGTTTTTTCGTGATATACTCTGATTCATTATGGAATTTGGCGGCAGGACAACGTTACAAAGCTGCACGATAACGATCGTGCCCAGATACAGTGAAACAGACCAGGCAGGTGTCGTACACCACAGTGTGTACCCCGTTTATTTCGAAATGGGGCGAACGGAGCTGTTGCGTGAAAACGGGCTGGCATACAAAGAGCTGGAAAAGGCAGGCGTGTACTTTGTTGTTGCGGAACTTCACCTGAAGTATCGTCAGCCTGCAATGTATGATGAAACACTGGAGCTTACGACCAGTTGCACGAAAGTAACCGCTGCCAAGGTTGTGCATGAATATCAGTTGCGCAGAGCCGAGACGGGTGAAATACTGACGGAGGGTTACAGCGCACTTGCGTGCGTGGACGCAAAAGGCAATATTCGAAAAATACCTGAATTCATGTATCCGCAATAGTCGGCCCCATATTTTATCCCTTCGGCATGTTTGCATATTACTGATAATATCGGACCTCGTCATCACGTTCTTCTGGTAATATCACGACAAGAAAAAAACACGCCTCTTATTTGGCTGAATCGCTTTTATTTCTTATATTTTCTATGGAAGATGATTGATGCCGAGATAAGACAAAAGTGCTTCGGGGGGCGGCAATTTGAAAGTTAATAACATATTGATTCGAGTGACATGGCTGATTCCGACCTTTCAGCGATTATGTTTCAATGCTCGTCAGCGTGGTCCGCCGGCTGAAAAAGGGAAGAATTTGTTACGGATGGGTTTGTTTGCTGTGAGAAAAGAAGATTGGGGGGGCCGGCCCGTGAGGCTGGTAGTTGAGGAAGTGATTGGGATGTGGATTATTGTCTGTATCGCCGAGGATTGTAAAGTTGACCGCTGTTTCGCCGAGGAATAAAAAAAGCAAATCGTTGTATGGGAAAATCTGAGAAGCGGCCTTGTTAAGTGAAGTCTGACCCATTAGAATAGCGTTTTTCTATGAATCTGATGTATTTGTTCCGGAAAAGGAAGTGTGTCAAAATGCAGTATCGCAGGTATGGTAAAGACGGGCCGGAAGTTTCTGCCCTTGGTTTTGGGGTGATGCGTCTTGCGGTTCGCAAGAAGGGCGAGTGGGGCAGAGTCAATTTCAGCAAGTCAGTGGCGATGATGCGCAGGGCGATGGAGGCTGGAGTGAATTTTTTTGACAGCCATCATATGTATCATAACGGCGCAAGTGAAACAGCAATCGGCAGGGCATTAAAGGGCTGGAAAGGCAGGCGGATATACATACAAACCAAGACTCCTATTTATCTGGACAAGCCCGAGTGCTATTTCAAGCAACTGATTGAAGAGGCACTGGAAAAGTGCGGTGTCGAGCAGATTGATTATCTGCTTTTTCATGCGATGGATATGAAAAATTTCAGGAAGCGAGGCAAGGCATTTATCAGGCTTACCGACTGGGCGATGAAAAGGGGTTATATCGCTCATCGGGGTTTTTCTTCCCATGATTCGCCGGAGAATATCAAGGCTTTTGTGGATACGGGTGAGTTTTCGGCGATGCTTGTCAGCTTTAATTACCAGAATCCCCGTGTTCGTAGAGCGATTGAATATGCCGCGAAAAAAGGAATGGGCGTTTCTGTTATGAACCCTCTGGCCGGTGGGAATCTAGCAGTTGAGACCCCTGCGATCATGAGGCTGCTTGGCGGCGCCAAATCAGCAGCGGAGATCGGCCTGCGCTATGTGCTGGCTACGCCTGGGGTGAGTTGTGCACTTTCGGGCATGAGCACAATCGAACAGGTCGAGGAAAATATTGCTATAGGAGGGAGAAAGACCGCAATGACGCCGACTCAACAACGACAGATGCAGCAGCAACTGAGGAAACTGGGGATCGGCAGAAAAAAGATTTGTAACCTCTGCGCCTACTGCATGCCTTGTCCGTTTGGCGTGAACATAGCTCACAATTTACTGTTGTACAATTCCGCGGTTTTGTTCGGACTTGCTGAATCTGTCAGGCCGAAGTTCAAGGCTTTGCAGAAAACGCCCCAGGGGGATATGTCAGCGTTTGCGTGCAGGAAATGCGGCAAATGTCTGCCGAAATGCCCGAATAAGCTACCTATCATCAGGCTGCTCGAAGAAACGGCAAAGCTGCTTGGAGCTGAGAACAGGGAGAAATTTTTCTTCAAGGGCCGATAAGGTGGGGGTTTTTCGCGTCTTTCCCGGGATGGTGAGAAAAATTTACGAAACACGCCAAACTTTCCTAGATACGCTAATTTATCTAGCTTAACATTGCCGATAACCTGTCTATAAGGAAAGCACGATTATTTATGGAGAGATAGTTATGGAAACTGCAACGTTTGTGGAGAGTCGTCGAAGTGCAAGGACGGAACTTACCTGGCCCGTGAGCTTGTGGCTTCCGGAAGCGAACCGCTTTTTTAACGCCAACAGCGTGAACATCAGCAAAGGCGGAGTATTGCTTTCTGCGCCGATGACTACCCCGGTCCGCAAGGGCCATTCCATTGAGATTAACTTTCCGCGGACAATGGCACTGGCAAGGGAAAAGGGCTGTTTCGCGAGGATCAAGAGCGGCAAGGTGGTCCGCGTGGATCGTAAGAACATGCTGGTAGACGGCACTATAACAATAGCAGTTCAGTTCGACGGTTAGAGCTATCGGAGCGAAATCTTTGTACGCCCGGGTGCAGGATCGCAGCAGCGTCAAGCCGATTTCAAACCGGGGTTTTCTGCTGATTCGCGGCAGTAGAGTGTTTATACTGGAGTAGGATTGAGCAGCGGGGCTGACGGCCCGGGAAGGGTCGTCAGTCCTTTTTTTGTTTGGCGGGCACCTCCAAATGGGGTTTAGAGCCTATCCTAATAACCCATTTTATTACGGCCTGCTGCAAAGTCCGATGCCTGCGTTGTCGGGTCAAAATCGTCCTCGATGTAGCTTTGGCTACACCTGCGGCGATTTTTCCCCTGCCGCCTTGGCCTCGAACTTTTCGCTCGGCCTCATAACGACTGAGTTATTAGGATAGGCTCTTATTTGCAGGGTATGGGCCTGTTGTTTTTTTCCGGAAAAAAGGCCTTGCCAGCACTGGTATGAGGGTGTATAGTGTTGTCCAAATGTAAATTACCCTGTCGCACGGGGTAGCTTGGAGTGTCAATGCAATGGTGTGCTTTTGACAGTTCTGGGGCTGACAGTTTTCGCGGCATGGTCGGCTCAAGCCTCCGACAGGGTCTTGCCAGTCTGCTCTGTGTAGACTCCGCGACCGGCATGAAAGAAGCCAGAGGCCATTTGGCTCAGTGTTATTCGGATTTGTGTGAAGTAATGTTTACCCGGTGGTGTAATCGGTAACACAGAGGCTTTTGGTGCCTCTATTCCAGGTTCGAGTCCTGGCCGGGTAGATGAAGAGGCCGACGGAGTGAGTGAACCCGGAAAATGAACAAGACAGGCGATGAATAAATTGCAGGGATGAAGGCGTATGTGGTTGAACGAGACATTAAAGGTTTTCAGCGGCAGTTGTAACCCGGAACTTGCAGGGAATATATGCAAGTATCTTGAGATACCGCTCGGCGGTGTAAAGATCGAAAGATTTCCGGACAGCGAAAAGATTATCAAGCTTGAGGATGACGTGCGGGGTCGGGATTGTTTTGTTGTTCAGCCGACAGCTGCGCCGGTTGATGAGAATCTTGTTGAGCTGCTGATATTTCTGGACTGTCTTCGTCGCGCCAGTGCCAAGCGTATTACAGCGGTTATCCCTTATTTCGGTTATGCGCGCCAGGACCGCAAGGACGAAGGCAGGGTTCCCATTACCGCCAAGCTGGCTGCGAATCTTGTGGCAACTGCGGGTGCGAATCGGGTTCTCGCTATTGATCTTCATGCCGCTCAGCTTCAGGGCTTTTTCGATATACCGGTTGATCATCTTTTTGCTGAGCCGGTGTTGTCACAGTATTTCATATCCAAGAACATCCCGAAGCTTACAATAGTTTCCCCGGATGTCGGCAACATGAAAACAGCGGCCAAGTACGCCGGTCATCTTGGAGGTGAGCTTGCCATAGTGCATAAGAGGCGTGTGAACGGCCGGGCGGTCGAGGCACAGGAAATTATCGGTGATGTTGCAGGACGGAATATAATTATGTGCGATGATATAATCTCCACAGCAGGAACGGTTTGCAGTGCTGCCAAGCTGGTCAAGGATCGCGGCGCCGAACAGATATTCGTGGGGGCCTCACACGGTGTCTTTGCAGGTTCGGCGCTTCAGAAGCTGAAGGATTCGCCGATTGATGAGGTGATAGTAACGGACACGATACCGTTGAGTAATGAGGCCAGGCAGATGAAGAAGATCAAGGTATTGACTGTCTCGGAACTTATCGGAGAGGCCATCAGGCGGATTCACAAGAACGAATCGATCAGCAGCATGTTCCGGCAGTGGTCGGTTGAGGTTTAAGGGCAGGTGAGGTTTTTGTTTACTATAGTTTGGCGAGGTATTTTATGACTAAAGCGTTGGTTTTGAAAGCGGAAAAACGGACACAGGCAGGTTCAAAGGATGCTGCTCGAATCCGCCGGCAAAAGCGGATTCCCGCAATTATCTACGGACACAAGCAGGAGTCGGCGGCAATTACACTGGATTTGCATGATTTCACTGAAAGCCTTCACCACGGCAATCGGCTTTTCGATATCAAGGTTGACGGCAAGACGGAAAAGCTTATGGTAAAAAATCTTCAGTACGACCACCTGGGCAGGCAGATTATTCATGCGGACCTTATCCGTGTCAGTCTGACGGAGAAGGTTACGGTTACGGTTCCGATCGAGTTGAAAGGTGACGCAAAGGGAACGCATGAAGGCGGGATCATAGAAGAACACGCCGATCACATAGAGGTATCCTGCAGGGTTACAGACCTGCCTGAGAAGATCAGCGTTAGTGTGAAGGACGTCGGGATCGGCGATTCTCTTTATGCAGGCAACATTGTGCTGCCTGCGGGTATTGAGCTGGTAAGCCCGTCGAATCTTGTGATAGTAACCTGTCATCTTGTCGCTGCAGCGGTGAGTACGGAACAGCTTGAGGAGGAGATGCCTTCTGCTCCTGAAGTAATCGGGGAAAAACCGAGCGAGGAAGAGCCTTCGCCGGAGCAGGGCAGTTAATTAAGCGATGGATGGATAGTCGAGTTGACAGCAGGGCAGTTGAAAAGAATTTTTAGAGGTCTTTTTGGCGCCGCTGATTCGCAGAAGAAAGAATCGGCTCATTGGCAAATGATAGTTGGTCTGGGTAATCCGGGCAAAAAATATGAGCAGACGCGCCACAATATTGGTTTCAAGGTGATTGAACTGCTGGCTGAACGGCTTGGGACGGAAGTGAAAAGAAAGAAATTTGGCGGGCTGACCTGCCAGGCTGAGTTCGGCGGTAAAAAGTTAATATTGCTCAAGCCCATGAACTTTATGAACCGAAGCGGTCAGCCGGTGGCGACGGCGTGTGGTTTCTACAGGCTTTTGCCGTCGGATATACTTGTAATAACCGACGATATGGCCCTTGAAGTCGGGTATATCCGTCTTCGGGCCAAAGGCTCGGCAGGCAGCCACAATGGTCTTGCAGACATAATAGCGAAATTAGGCAGCAGTGAATTCTGTCGGCTGCGTATTGGTATCGGTCGCAGTGCTGAAGAAGCCGGACGTGAATACGTTCTGTCGGTTGCGCCAAAGGAAGAACAGGAGGTTTTGAATGCATCAGCCATAAGAGCATGTGATGCGTGTCTCTGCTGGCTGGAAAGTGGAATAGAAACAGCGATGAACAGGTATAATTAAGGGATTTTTCCGGTAACTTTTCAGGAGTATTGAATTGGATAGTAAAAATTACAGATTGTATGAAGGTCTTTTCCTAGTAGATTCAGGCGAAGCAGCTTCGGACTGGGAGGGTGTGACGGGGACGATTCGGCGAGCCCTGCAGCGCGGTGAAGCCCGGATGGTCTCGATACGCAAATGGAATGAGTGCAAGCTTGCATACGAGATCGAGGGTCGCAGCCGCGGCACATATATATTGACGTATTTTAATGCTTCTGGTCCTGCGATATCGCAGATCGAGCGTGAAGTACAGCTTTCCGAACGGATTCTTCGAGTACTGATTCTGCGTGCAGATCATGTAACACAGGAGGTTATCGAAAAGGAAAAGGCGGCAATGGGGGCAGGTTTGGAAGCTGCCGGCTCTATGGGTTCTGATGAAGACAAAGAGTCGGTTCCGGTCGGCAAAGATGTGAATTTGTCCGATAGTGAACAGATAAAGGCTGAGGAATAAAGGCTGAGTTGTTTGTTAGGAGTTTGGAAATGGCCGGTTTTAACAAAGTGATATTAATGGGCAATCTGACGCGTGATCCGCAACTTTCGTACCTTCCAAGCCAGACAGCGGTGGTTGACTTCGGCCTGGCGGTTAACCGCAGATGGACGGGCAAAGACGGCCAGCAGCAGGAGGATGTCTGTTTTGTGGACTGCCGGGCATTCGGCAGACAAGCGGAAAATATCAACAAGTATTGCAGCAAAGGAAGACCATTGTTTGTTGAAGGCAGGCTGACTTTTGACACATGGACGGCTCAGGACGGTTCCAAGCGGAGCAGGCATCGGGTTACGGTTGAGAATTTCCAGTTTCTTGGCGCTGCCTCCGGCGCAACTTCTGGGCATGCTGATTCGGCAGCAGATGGAACAGTCCGGAATGAGGCGGCAGGGCAGGTTGCGGGCGACGATATACCGTTTTGATTGGTGGAATTGTAAATTGGAGTTTAACAGTTAAGAAGGAAAGTTGAACGATGAAAAGACCATTTAAAGGCAGTTCTTCCGGGTCCAAATCATTTAAGGGCAGTTCTCCCAGGCCCAAGAGGCGTCGGACTAATTTATTAGGTCGCGAACAGAACCAATGCAGATTCTGTCGGGAAGGCTGCAGGTTTATCGACTACAAGGACGTGGATATGCTGGGCAAGCTGCTGACCAATCGCGGCAAGATATTTTCCAGGAAGCGCAGCGGCAATTGTGCGAAATGTCAGCGTAAGGTCATGCGGGCCATAAAACGAGCTCGTTTCATGGGACTGCTTCCTTACACAGCCTAGAGAGGCAAAAGCTGTCATTGTAAGTTCTGAAATATGTTTTTGGAGAATAGTAAATGAAAGTATTGCTTTGTGAGGACGTGGAGAAGCTCGGTTTTTTCGGTGACATCGTTGATGTCAAGCCTGGTTATGCGCGGAACTATCTGCTTGCCCAGGGGCTTGGCAAGATAGCGTCGAAGGATAACATTCGTTCGCTTGCCCATGAAAAGGCACAGCGGGCGGAGCACCGCCTCGCTACAAGGGCGCTGCTTGAGCGGACCTGTGAAGCGGTTAACGGCGCCGAGGTTGTCGTCGCTGCAGCAGCGAATGAGCAGGGTCATCTTTTTGGTTCTGTCAGTGGACGTGATGTCGAAGCTAATCTTCGGGGACAGGGTTTTGAGGTGTCCGACGGCATGCTGGCCGGTGTGCATATACGAGAGGTTGGGACCAGCGAGGTAAGAATCCGCTTTGCGCCTGATCTGTCAGCGGTGGTTCGTGTTGTTGTGGTCTCACAAGACGAGCTTGAGAAGGCGTCCGACAGGGAAGAAAAGGACGAAGATGGAAAAGCTATTGAAAAAGACTGACAAACAGCCGATGCGCCGACAAGCGGAGGTCCCTCCGGCTGAGAGCTCCGGCCTGATTGAAGGCCGGTTAATGCCTCAGTCGCTGGAAGGTGAAGCAGCGGTTCTCGGCTCGATGATCCTTGACCCGGAGTGCATCGGTCAGGTTGTCCAGACGTTGCATGCCGAATCATTTTACCGCGTTGAGCACCAGATACTTTACGATGTTCTGGTCGGCCTGTACGAACAGGGATGCGGGATCGATCTTGTTATTCTGCGGGATGAACTCAAACGTTGCGGCCGACTTGATGAAGTCGGGGGGGTGGAGTACCTCAAGCGAATTGCCGAATCAGTTCCGTCATCGGTAAATGTGGAGTATTATTCCCAGATTGTAAAAGACAAGTTTCTCCTGCGCGGACTGATAAACAACGTCACGGATATATTGAATGATGCTTATGACCCAACCGGTTCTGCCGGTGAGAAGCTCGACGATGCCGAGCGACGGATATTTGGGATAACCCAGCAGAAAATAAGCGGCTCGGCAGTAGCGATTCGTGAGCTGCTGACCGAAGCGTTTGAAAACATCGAATCGCGGGAGCACAGCCATATAACAGGCCTTCCCACCGGCTATCGGGAGCTTGATGAGAGAACCTGCGGGCTTCAGAAGGGTGAGATGATAATTATCGCCGCTCGCCCGAGCATGGGTAAAACCAGCCTTGCCCTGAATATAGCTGAACATATCGGGGCCGACAATAAAACAGGTGTTGCAATTTTTTCGCTCGAAATGGGTCGTCAGCAATTAACTGAACGGATACTCTGCTCCCGCGCAATGGTCGATTCCCAGGCAGTTCGCAAGGGCATGTGCAGCGACATTCAGCTTCGAGAATTGACCACTGCAGGCAGCGAGCTTCTTGATAAGCCGATTTATATTGATGATACCGCCGGCCTGACACCGCTTGAGCTGAGAGGCAAGGCTCGCAGGCTGAAAGCTCAGTACGGAATTCAATGTATTATCGTTGATTATCTCCAGTTGATGAGTCTGGGTACGCTGCGTGTTGAATCACGTCAGCAGGAGATAAGCCAGATATCCCGGTATCTTAAGGCACTTGCCCGCGAGCTGGAAGTGCCGGTTGTTGCCTTGAGCCAGCTGAACCGGGCGCTTGAGAGTCGGGAAGGGCATCGGCCTCGGATGAGTGATCTGCGTGAAAGCGGCTCGCTGGAACAGGACGCCGATGTAGTGATGCTTCTACATAGGGAGGATTACTATCACCGCGGTGAGACTGATCACCCGCCGACAAATACAGCCGAGCTCATCATCGCCAAACAGAGAAATGGGCCGACAGGGGTTGTCGAACTTTTGTTCAATGAGAAGTTTACAAGGTTTGAAAACCTTTCTCATGTCAATGAACCTTTTTGATTATGGAGCAAAAATGAAAAAACTCAATGGATTGACGTTCTGCTTGCTGGCTGTTGTCCTGGTTTGGGGATGCTGTTTCGGTCAGGACGATGCAGCCGGAAAGTCGGACAAACTTCTGATCGGTTCGGTTGAGACGGCGGGAAACCGCATACTTGCCACATCGCGCATACTTGCAAGGGTGCGCAGCAGGGCAGGAGAATTGTTTGATCCGGATGTCGCCGCTGAAGATGCCAAACGGATCGCGGAGCTTGAAGGGGTGGAAATGGCCTACTATAACACCGCTGTCGTCGACGGGAAAATCAGGCTCACATTTGTAGTGGTCGAGCGCAGGCCGGCTAGAAAAATAACATTCGCAGGAAACAAGAAAGTTAAAAGCAGTGTTTTGCTGAAGAAACTTCCGTTCAAGAGGGGGGATTACTTTGGAAAGGCTCTCGCTGCGGAAGGACAGCAGGAGCTTCTGAATTACTATCACAAAAAAGGCTATGCGCTTGCGGAGATAACTACAGATGATTCCGGGATCGACGCAGGACAAGTAACATACAATATCAAGGAAGGCCCGAGGGTCAGGATCAACAAGCTAGGCTTTCGCGGGAACGCAGGTATAAAATCCAGCCAGCTAAAAAAAGTTGTAAAGAGCCAGCCAAGAAAATTCCTTGTTCTACAGAATTATTACAAGCAAGAAACAGCCGCCAAAGATGTCATACTGCTTCAGAAGGCATATCAGAAAAAAGGCTATCTCAATGCGGAAATAAAAATCGAGCCTGAATATTCCGCCAACAGAAGCAAGGCTAACCTGAACATTGTCATAAAGGAAGGTCCTGTTTATAAGGTTCGCAATATCATTTTTGCCGGCAACGAGTATCTGGCTGATTCGGCTTTGCAGGAGATGTTGCGCCTGCAAAGCAGCAGCGTTTATAATAATGAGGTTGCCGAGGCAGACGTGAAAAAGATAAGTGCTGCGTATCTTGAAGGCGGGTTTATCGATGCTCAGGTCAACGTCAAGCGGAACTTCGTCGGAACTGACCAGGTTGATGTTGAAATCAATATCAGTGAAGGCAGCAGGTTCAGGATCGGCGGGATTGATATTACCGGCAACCAGCAGACACATGACAAGGTTATCAGGCGCATTCTTGACGAACAGGGTTTCAAGCCCGGCCAATGGTATAATGCCTCCATCGCCCGAGGTGACGGAAGCGGGCAGCTGGAAAAGGATATTAAAGGCATCGGGCTGGCTGAGTCGGCCACGATTACTCCGACGGGGCAGATGCCTGACAGCAGGGACGCGCAGGTTAGCATTGAAGAAGGCCAAACCGGTATGCTGCTATTTGGCGGGGGAGTCAGCAGCACGGACGGCCTGATTGGACAGATTATATTTGAACAACGGAATTTTGACTACAAGGACAAGCCTGAGAGCATGTACGAGTTGCTTACAGGTCAGGCATACAAAGGGGCCGGACAGAAATTCAGGATAGCACTTGAGCCCGGCACACGGGTAAGCTCGTACTCTGTCAGTTTTACCGAACCTTATCTCAAAGATAAGCCGGTTTCTCTTGATTTAATCGCATCTCAGTGGGAGCGTGAACGTGAATCTTTTGACGAAGAGCGGACCAGAGGGATAATCGGTTTTGAGAAAAGGCTTGCTGATCGCCGTACGAGAGGGCTTCGGTTCAGATTCGAAAACGTTGGTATCGAAGATCTGGAGTCTGATGCCCCCAAGGAGATTCGCGATGAGAAAGGCGATAACCTGCTGGTCGGCGCCAGGCTCAGCGCGGGGTGGAATCTGACAGACAGCCGATTTAACCCTACAAAAGGTACGATTCTCGATATAGGTTATGAACAGGTAGCCGGTGAATATACATTTGGGATTATCGACGGGACATATCGATGGTTTAAGCCGATTTATGAGGACCTGGCGGAGCGGAAGACGGTATTGGCGTACAAGCTTCGCGGTGCAGCAGCGGTCGGGGACGCTCCTACATTCGAAAAGTTTTATGCCGGCGGGCAAGGTAGTATGCGCGGCTTTGACTATCGCGGCGTGAGCACTCGTGCGAGTACGGGAGACAAGGATCCCATCGGCAGCGACTGGCTGTTGCTGGCTAACGCCGAAATTACAATGCCGCTGGGAAGTGATGTTATTTCCGCTTTGTTTTTCGTTGACAGCGGTATGATTGATTCGGGGGGGTATCGAGCAGCGGTGGGTACGGGGATTCAGATTATGATTCCGCAGTGGTTCGGGCCGGTCCCCATGCGTTTTGAAATCGCCACGCCGTTCCTCAAGGATGGTGATGATGACACAGAGGTGTTCAGTTTCTCGGTGGGCAGACTGTTCTGATCGCGTGATTGTGAGCGGAGCATATATATTGAAAGGTTTGAAGTATGAAAGCTTGGAAAATTGTATCGATCGGACTTTTGTGTATTTTTATATTTGTGCTGTACGGAGCGAAGCGTAACAAGGAGGAACAATCTGCCAACCCGACGGCTGTATCAGACAGCACCGCTATTGCAACTGAACAGAGTACAACCACCCTGAGAGAAGATATTGAAAGGCTCAAGGAGCAGGTATCCACGATGCAGGATAGCATAAACTCTCTTAAGCAGGAACTGATCAGCAGCACCAATTCGAACGTTATTGAGCAGATAGTAAAAAAAGAACTTCGCAACCAGCCCGTCCAGGTGACAAGTGCGGCAGTTCAGAGCGAGCTGAAGCCACAGGTTAATCAACTACGTATAGGGCTGGTTGATATCCGCTATTTGTTCCAGAACTGCAAAGAAAATGTGAGGTATCAGCAGAAGGCATCGGTTGAACAGGATAAAGTTGTGGCGCAGCTTGAGAAGCTCAAGAGCCAGTTTGAGGCCTCCAAGGCGGATATGAACACGCGACGCATCGGCAGTGACGACTATGTGAAACTTATGCAGGAAATGGTTGAACAGCAGGCGGATTTCGAGGCCAAGAAGGAATTCCATCAGCGCAGGCTGCAGCTGGAGGACCAGTTGTGGACCGAGCAATTGATGCAGAAAATTATTGATTCTGTAGCGGCTGTTGCACAGCAGAGAGAAATGGACCTTGTTCTTACGAAGGACCAGCTTAACCTGGAGGCTCCGAGTGCCAACGAATTGATGCTGGCTATCCGCACACACAAGCTGCTGTATGGCAGGGAAACTCTTGATATAACCAGGGAAGTGCTGGCACATCTTGATTCACAAGAATAGCGTTTGCGGTTGATTAGATAGAAAAAACAATGAGTAATAATGCTTTGACTGTCGTTGAGCTGGCTGAGCGGATAGATGCGAGGCTGATCGGCAGGGGTGATGCGCCGATTGTCTCCGTAAGCACCCTACAACAGGCCGGCCCCAATGATATTACTTTTCTGAGTGATACCAAGCATATCAGTAAACTTAAGGCTAGTAATGCCGCCGCTGTAATCGTACCGGCAGAGATTAAAGGACTTGATAAGATACAACTGGCTGTTGAGAATGTTGATGTTGCGCTAATTGCGGTGCTGGAAGCTCTCGCACCGAAACTTTCTCCTGCTGCGGCAGGTTTACATTCTACGGCAGTGATTGGTCAAAATTGCCGGATATCCGCGACCGCATCGATCGGGCCTCATGTTGTTATCGCCGATGGTGTCGCGATAGGCGACGGCAGTATTTTAGGGGCCGGCTGCAGCATAGGCGAGAATTCCCGGATAGGCTCAAAGTGCAGACTGGACAACAACGTTGTTGTTTATCACAATTGTACAATCGGCAGTAATGTGGTAATCCAGGCAAATAGTACAATCGGTTCGACAGGCTTCGGGTATGTTCCTGTCGAAGGAGTACCGAAACTGATACCCCATAACGGAACAGTAAAGATTGAAGATTTTGTTGAAATAGGAGCAGGCTGTTGTATAGACAGGGCCAAGTTCGGCAGTACGATAATAGGTATGGGCACGAAGATCGATAATCTGGTTCATATCGCCCATAATGTGGTAATCGGCCGATGTTGTATTATTGCCGGCCAGGCAGGGATAGCGGGCAGCAGTGAGCTTGGAAATGGCGTGATGCTTGGAGGCCAGGTTGGTATCAGCGATCACAAAAAAATAGGTGACTTCGCAAAAATAGGCGCACAGGCCGGTGTTATCGATGATATCGAGCCGGGAAGTGAAATGCTTGGAACTCCGGCTCATAACGCACGCGAGGTTATTCGCGAGTGGCTGCTTATAAGGCGTCTGCCCCAGATGTTTGAGCAATTAAAGCGGCTTAAGGCGAGGATGCGGGACCTTGAATCTGCAGAGAACAATAAAAAGTGAGGTAAAACTTTCCGGCAGAGGCCTGTTCAGCGGGGAGGACAGCAGAGTTACCTTCAAGCCTGCGCCGGAAGAGACGGGCATAGTTTTCGTGCGTACAGACCTGGCAGAGCCGGTTCGTATTCGGGCGGTTGCAACCAATATCGCCGATCGCGGGCGGCGCACAGCTGTCAAAAAAGGTTCGGTCAGCGTGGAAACAATTGAGCATTGCCTTGCTGCCGTCAATGCTATGGAGATTGACAATCTTCTGATAGAAACGGCTGGGGCGGAAATGCCTGGTTTCGACGGCAGCAGTGATGAGTACTTCAAGGCGATGAAGCGTGCAGGGATAGAAGAACAGGACAGCCGGCGCAAAGAATTTGTTATCGATAAACCAATAAGCCTGATTGAGGGAGATGCTTCGATATATGCCCTGCCGGGTGACAGGTCCAGGCTGAGTATAAGTTACGAACTCGATTACAGCGGTCATACCGCAATTGGAAGACAGAGCTTCGGCTGCAGGATTTCGCCGGAAGGTTTTGAAAAGTATCTTGCGCGTGCGCGAACATTCCTGCTAGAAGCGGAAGCCAAGCAGTTTCAAGCTCGCGGGATAGGTACTCATCTAAGTCCTCGTGACATACTGGTAATCAGCTCGGACGGCCCGATCAAAAACAGCTTCAGGTTTCCGGATGAATGTGCCAGGCACAAGGTTGTGGATCTGCTGGGCGATCTTGTATTAAGCGGCTGCAGTATCAGAGGTCGTATAGTGGCGTTCAAAAGCGGCCATTCCTTGAATCAACGGCTGGCAAGGAAGCTGCTCGAACTTGCCGAACAGCGTCAGAGAATCTTTCAATCCGGCACAGATGCTCTGCTGGATATTCGAAAGATTCAGAAAATCCTGCCTCACCGGTATCCGTTTTTACTGGTCGATAAGGTAATCGAGATCGAGGGAACCACCCGGATCAAAGGCATAAAAAACGTGACATTTAATGAGCCGTTCTTCCAGGGGCATTTCCCCATCACGCCGATTATGCCGGGTGTACTGATAGTGGAGGCGATGGCACAGTTGTCGGGGCTGCTTTTTGCTCAGACGCTCGAGCACACCGGCAAGCTTGCGGTTCTGGTGACTATGGATGAGGTGAAAATACGCAAGTCCGTTATGCCAGGTGACCAGATAGTGATGACCGCTGAAGTTATCAAGGCGCGTCGTAGAACGGCCCAGTGTTCCTGTAAAGCGGAAGTGGCAGGACAGGTTGCCGCCGAGGCCTTGATGAAGTTTATGCTTGTGGATGAAGAAATGATATGAAAAACCTGGAATCCAAAAACCGGATGTGGATATCAAAAGAGCAAAATGAATAAAATACATGCGAACGCGACAATTGATAAGCAGGCCAATTTGGGTGAAAACATAGTCATCGGTCCGAACTGTGTGATAGAAAAGGGAACTCAGATCGGGGATGGGTGCTGCCTGGATGCCAATGTTGTAATCGGAAAAAACGTCCAAATCGGCGTGAGCAACCAGTTTTTTGCAAATGCGGTAATCGGCAAGGCTCCGCAGCTTCTCGGAACTGATCCGAACGGCGAATTTGGTAAACTTATAATCGGAGATAACAACATCATCCGCGAGCAGGTAACAATCCATCCGAGTATGTACCTCGACAAGGCAACGATAATCGGAAATGAAAATCTGCTGATGATTGGTGTGCATATAGGTCACGATTGCAGGCTGGAAGATAAAATAGTGATCAGCAATTATTCGCAGATCAGCGGACACTGTGATATCCATATGGGTGTCTGGCTCAGTGGAATGGTGGCTGTACATCAGTTTGTTACCTTCGGCAGATGGTGCTACGCAACAGGTCTGGCAGGCATAAACCATGATGTGCCGCCTTTTGTTATCGTCAGCGGTCATTATCCTCCAGAAATTCGTGCCGTAAACAAACGGGGTCTGCAGCGGGCCGGGATGAGCGAGCAGCAGCAGGTCAGAATAATGGAGGCGTTCAGGAGGATTTTTCGCGATGAAGGCCCTGTGCTCGAAAACGCAAAACGTGTTGCATCTCAGGACGGTCTGGATGAAAATGTCATGGACATGGTCGAAGCGATAATACGAAGCAGCCAGCACAGATTTGGCAGATACCTCGAACAGTTCCGGCATTAGAGGAATCTGAGGCGATTTGCTCATATCCTCATTAAGATTACGCAAGCGGGATACGGGGATGGAAAAAATACGAACAGGGATAGTCGGGGCGGGCAAGATGGGGAGCATTCACGCCCGCGTTTATAATGATCTTTCGATAAGCGATCTGGCAGGCGTTGTCGATATAAATAAGCAGGCTGCCGAAAACCTGGCTGGTAAATATAACTGTCGCTTCTTTACTGATTATCGTGATTTAATTGGCAGAGTTGACGCCGTGACTATCGCAGCGCCTACCGTTCATCATCTCGAACTTGCCAAAGTCTTTATCGAAAACGGCATAGCGGTAATGATTGAAAAACCAATTGCAGCCGGTGTCTCCCAAGGTCGTCAGATTGTGGCTCTTGCTAAAAAGCACAATGTGGTTGCAGCGGTGGGGCACAGTGAAAGATGCAATCCGGTTGTTCAGGCGATGAAACGTCTTGCTATCGAGCCTAAGTTTATCGAAGCCAACCGAATCAGCCCGTATTCTTTTCGTTCCACAGATATTGGTGTGGTGCTCGATGTGATGATTCACGATATTGATATTATTCTTTCGCTTGCTTCCAGCGAGATTGTCCGGATAGATGCGGTCGGTGTTAATGTTATTGCTGATCACGAGGATATATGCAATGCCCGGATAGTGTTTGCCAACGGCTGTATTGCAAATATTACCGCTTCGAGAGTGGCGATGAAAACCGAACGAAAAGTACGGGTTTTCAGCAGGCAGGCGTATCTCAGCCTGGATTATTACAAAAAAGAAGGCGTTGTAATTCAGGTTGAGCCCAATGTGGATGTCGTCAAGTGGATTCGCCGACGTCAGCAGGAAGATTTTGATTTCAGCGATGTCGACTGGGCAGAGCTGCTGCATATAGAGCAGCTTGATATAGATGACAAAGAGCCGCTGCGGGTGGAGCAGGAGGCATTTCTGGGAGCAGTTGCCGACAGCAAGCTCAGGCCGGAAGTTACCGCTGAAGAAGGGCTCGCTGCGCTGGAATGCGCCGAAAAAATTCTGGAAGCTGTCAAAAAGCACAAGTGGGATTAGCTTATGTTCTTAGCCGCTTACTTTTCCCTGCAATTCAACTTATTTGTGTTTTTGCCAGGCTCACTTTTTGATGAGCCAGCCTGACCGGTTCAGGTAGGCGGTATTTGACCGCACAACCAAGGCATAAATGCACAGCTTGTTCGAGCAGGCATTTGTGACCAACCGAAACGAAGACAGGTTTGACATTGCTGCGGGTCCGCAGTACCGCACCTATAATTTCATCATTATCCTTCAGCTCGCTGCGGCTGCCTTTGTCCTCCGCAGGCTCGTCGTATCGACCGGTTAACCTGCTTTTCGCACAGCCGATGGTGGGCTTGTCAAGGAATAAGCCGATGTGGCTAGCCAGTCCCAGTCTTCTGGGATGTGATATTCCCTGGCCGTCGACAATGAAAACATCAGGGAGTTTTTTCAGCTTAGCAGCAGCTTCAAGACAAACCGGTGCTTCTCGAAATGACAGCAAACCGGGGATATAGGGGAAATTGACTTTACTCACAGCTATGGCCTGTTCGATCAATTCGAGGGAGGGATATTCAAGCAGTACGATGCAGGCAATAATTTTCCGGCTGTCTTTTGTAAATGCGCAGTCAATGCCCCCGACATATTTTATATTCTTTTTAATGGCTTTGCAGCATACCCTGCAGGCAAGCTGCTTCTGCAACTCTATTGCCCGGCGTGCCGATACCTGCCAATTATGTAACTGCTTTATTCGCATGGACTTCGTAAATTCTGTCCAGAAAACATTTCCCCTCCTTGCTGATCTGTGTTAGAATAACGAAATTGGCGCATTGTATCAATTACTCTCTAAGTGCAGTAAGCCAGACGGAGCCTTATGTCCAAGAAACAGGCACAAAAAGCGATACAGATAACCGCTGCTGCCGAGCACAATCTCAAGAATATAAACGTTAATATACCCCGTGACAAGCTGGTTGTCATCACCGGGATGAGCGGCTCAGGCAAAAGTTCGCTGGCGTTCGACACGATTTACGCTGAGGGGCAGAGAAAATATGTTGAATCACTAAGCGCCTATGCGAGGCAGTTTCTCGAACAGATGCAAAAGCCGCATGTCGAGAGCATAGAAGGGCTGCCGCCCACAATTGCAATAGAGCAAAGAAGCTCCTCCAGCAATCCTCGCTCTACGGTTGCTACCACCACGGAGATAAATGATTATTTTCGGCTGTTGTTTGCCCGGGCAGGCGATCCGCACTGCTGGGTGTGCGGGCTGCCGATTTCAAGCCAGAATGCCTCTCAGATTGTTCAGGCTATCCTTGCTAATCCCGAGGGAACGAAAATACAGGTATGTGCACCGCTGGTGAGAGGGCAGAAAGGGGAGCACAAGGATGTTTTGGCGCGGATTCAGCGAGAAGGTTTCGTCAGGGCCAGGATCGACGGCGTCATTTACGATGTGAAAAACGTTCCTCTGCTGGACAAAAATAAAAAACATGAGATAGCCGCTGTTGTCGACAGGCTTGTTATCAAGGATACAATACGCGTCCGCCTCGCCGACTCGGTTGAAACTGCCCTGAAGGTCGGCGAAGGAGTCCTGCTCCTGATGGTTCAACCGCCGCAGGAAAACAACAATGGGGGCAAATGGCTTGATGTGATTTACAGCGAAAAGTTTGCCTGTACGAAGCATCCTGAAGCATCCCTCGAAGAGCTGAGTCCGCGGCTGTTCAGCTTCAACAGTCCTTATGGGGCCTGTCGAAGTTGTGACGGGCTGGGCACAATTCTCGAGTTCGACCCGGACCTGATTGTGCCGGATAAGACAGTTTCGCTGCAGAATGGCGCCATAAACGCCTGGAGAAAAGGCGGCAAACGAATGAATATCTTTTATAACCGGTTGATAAGAAAATTCTGCAGGACTTTCAACCTGAGTCCTTCAGATCCTTTCTCGCAGATACCTTCCGGCATCAGAAGAATATTGATGTACGGCACGAGTGATACTGACAGGGAAAAATACGGCATATCTTTTGAGGGCGTGATACCAAATCTTAAACGAAGGTGGGAAACAACCACGAGTGAATATGTAAAAGCCAGGCTGCACAGCTACCTTTCGGAGCAGCCTTGCGTGAGTTGTAAAGGCTCACGCCTTCGCGCCGAGGCGATAGCGGTTACCGTGGGAGGAGAAAACATAAGTTCGCTTTCCAGATGCAGCATTGAGCAGGTTCAGAAGTTTTTCACTCGACTTAAGTTTGACAGGGAAAAGGCAATTATCGCTGTTCAGCCGTTAAAAGAGATAAAAGCGAGGCTCAAATTCATGGTTGATGTGGGGCTGGGTTATCTTACACTTGATCGCAGGTCAAGCACGCTGTCGGGGGGGGAAGCACAGCGAATCCGCCTGGCAACACAGGTGGGCAGCGGCCTGGTCGGCTGCTGTTACGTGCTGGATGAGCCGACCATCGGACTGCACCGGCGAGACAATAAGAGGCTCCTTGGTATACTCCGAAGACTTACCGATATAGGTAATACCGTAATTGTTGTCGAGCATGATGAGGATATTATTCGAAACGCCGATTACATTATTGACATCGGGCCTGCGGCTGGGGCGCACGGAGGCCAAATCATTGCGCAGGGATCGTGTGATGATATTATTAGATGCCAGGCGTCTATCACCGGCAGGTATCTGGGCGGCCAGAGCAGGATCGACCTGCCCCTGAAGAGGCGTAAGTATAAGCTGACCGACTCGATTGAGGTTCGCGGCGCCTGTGAAAACAACCTGAAAAATATCGATGTCAAATTCCCGCTGGGGGTCTTTAACTGTGTTACGGGTGTCTCCGGTTCGGGCAAGAGCACGCTTGTAGCGCAGATTCTTCTTCGGGCGTTAAAGCGAAATCTTTACAGTTCGCGGCAGAAACCAGGCGCCCATAAAAGCATCCTTGGCACATCCCGGATCGACAAGGTTATAGAGATAAGTCAGTCTCCTATCGGGAAAACTCCGCGAAGCAATCCGGCGACATATACCGGTGTGTTTGATCTTATCCGGCAGTTATTTGCCAAGACGCGCGAGGCCAAGATTCGCGGCTACAAGCCCGGCAGGTTCAGCTTCAACGTCAAGGGAGGCAGATGTGAATTCTGCCAGGGCCAGGGAACCAAGAAAATCGAGATGCATTTTCTTCCTGACGTATATGTCGTCTGTGAGCAGTGCAAGGGCAAAAGATATAATCCTGAGACGCTTCAGATTACTTACAAAGGAAAAAACATTGCGGACGTTCTGGACATGCCCATTGAAGAGGCACTCGGCTTTTTTGCCAATTTTCCGAAAATTCTCAGGCTGCTCAAGGCACTAAATGATGTCGGTCTGGGTTACATGCAGGTGGGGCAGTCTTCCACAACGCTTTCCGGCGGAGAAGCGCAGCGTGTGAAGCTCGCCGCTGAACTGGGTAAACCCTCCACCGGCCATACATTCTATGTTCTTGATGAGCCGACAACCGGCCTGCACTTCGCCGATATTCACAATCTGCTCAACGTTCTGCGCAGATTGTGCGATATGGGCAATACAATTGTCGTTATTGAACATAATCTTGATGTTATAAAAATGGCAGATTATATAATTGATCTTGGCCCTGAAGGAGGCGACGCAGGCGGCGAGGTTGTGGCGACCGGCGCTCCGGAAGAAATTATAGATAATAAAAAAAGCTACACTGCGGAATTCCTGGCGGAAAAACTGAAAACGCACTCAGGAAAATAAAGGTTTATACATGATACCGAAAACTCTCAGGTGGACAGGGCAGACAAAAGGGCGTCTTGATCTGATCGACCAGCGCAAGCTTCCCGGAAGTCTTGAAATTCTTCGGTGCAGAAATATCGAACAGGTGTGGGATGCGATAAAAAATCTCGCTGTGCGGGGCGCTCCGGCTATCGGCGTAACGGCTGCCTACGGCGTCTGTCTGGCGATGCAGGGGCTTGATGAAAGCTGTCAGCTTGATAAGGCACTTTCCCGCGTCAGGCAGTCATGTGACTTTCTTGCGACATCACGCCCCACAGCGGTAAATCTTTTCTGGGCTTTAAGGAGAATCAGCGACCGTGCTGAAAATTTTGCTGCTTCGAATAAGAATGCTTCTGTATCTGAACTTCGCCGGAGGATTCTTGCCGAAGCCCGTATGATCCATCAGGAAGACATCGAGATGTGCAGGGCTATCGGGCGCAATGGGAAAAAATTCATAAAAGATAATTTTGGAATCCTGACTCATTGCAATGCAGGTGCTCTTGCTACGTCTGGTGAAGGAACGGCACTTGCCCCGATGTTTGAAGCGCACAGGGATGGCTGCAGTTTTTGCGTCTATGTTGATGAGACGAGGCCTCTGCTCCAAGGCGCAAGACTCACAGCCTGGGAACTCGGAGAGGCGGGCATTGATACTACCCTGATATGCGATAATATGGCAGCGTCACTTATGAAAGAGGGAAAAATCAATGCGGTTATCACCGGAGCAGACCGCATTGCCGCAAATGGCGATACCGCAAACAAGATCGGCACCTTAGCACTGAGCATACTGGCAGGATATTACAGTATCCCGTTTTATATTGCAGCTCCTTCCAGCACGTTTGATTTAAGCCTCGAAAACGGCGGGCAGATTCCCATTGAACAGCGGTGTGAAGATGAGATAACGACAATCGGCAGGATAAAAGTTGCCCCGGAAGGGGTTAAGGTATATAATCCGGCATTCGATGTGACCGACGCCTGCAATATAACCGCGATAATAACCGAAAAAGGCATCATCGAGAAACCGAACACTGACAGAATCACCGGACATCTGGCTCAATAAAGTTGTTTGGAAGGGTTGGTATGAAAAATTACGATTCCAGCAAGCGTATTCTTGTGACCGGAGGAGCGGGTTTTCTCGGCTCGCACCTGTGCGAAAAACTGCTCCAAAGCGGCCATGAAGTTCTTTGTGTTGATAATTTCTATACCGGCAGCAGGGCAAACATAGCCCATCTTCTCGGCAATCCTTTGTTCGAACTCATGCGGCATGACATATGTTTTCCGCTTTATATTGAGGTTGACGAAATCTATAACCTTGCATGTCCGGCCTCGCCGATACATTATCAATTTGATCCTGTGCAGACCACAAAGACAAGCGTACATGGCGCGATAAATGTTCTGGGGCTGGCAAAACGCGTAAAAGCCAAAATCCTTCAGGCATCAACATCTGAAGTTTACGGTGATCCTCATGTCCATCCGCAGAGTGAGGAATATTGGGGAAACGTAAATCCTATCGGCTTGCGTTCGTGTTATGACGAAGGAAAAAGATGTGCCGAAACGCTGTTTTTCGATTATTACCGTCAAAACAAGGTTAAGATCAAGGTCGCGCGTATATTTAATACTTACGGTCCTCGGATGCATCCTAACGACGGAAGAGTTATAAGCAACTTTATCGTCCAGGCCCTTAAAAATAACGACATTACAATCTATGGTGACGGCTCACAGACCAGGAGTTTTTGCTATGTGGATGAGCTGATAGATGCGCTTGTAAAATTTATGGCTACCAGCGATGACATCGCCGGTCCTATTAATATCGGAAATCCGAACGAGTTTACGATACTCGAACTGGCGAATAAGGTTATCGAACTTGTCGGCTCGGGGTCTCGGATTATTTATAAACCTCTGCCTGAGGACGATCCGAAACAGCGACAGCCCGATATTACCAAGGCAAAAGAGATTCTTGGCTGGGAGCCGAAAGTTGCGATCGAAGATGGTCTGAAGCGTACTATAGAATACTTCAGGACAATAGTATAGCTTCTTAGCTGTCTTGGACTGTGTTTTCCCCAAAGTGTCTGCTGCCATGCAGGAGGAGTTGTTCGCATGGAACACATCCGAAGTAAAGGAAGAAACAAAAGACATTCGGATACGGGGCGTCAGGAGATGGTTTTGCCGGCTGGCGAGCAGGAAAACGAGAGAAAATTCAACGTCGCTGCCCTCCTTATTCTTCTCTTATTCGGTATATACCAGTCCATTCTCTATTTTGGGTATAAGGTCGTTCCAAATTCTGATTTTCCTGACTTTATTCGCACGGGACATGAGCTGCTTTCATTAAAGTGGCCGACAAGTTTCAATCGGGCTCCGGTTCTCGGAATTTTGCAGGCGTTTTTAAGCCGTATTGTGGGCGGCAGTACGCCCGATTTGACGGGGGCAAGGCTGCTTAATGCGTTATTGCACCCTCCGGCTGTGGTGCTGATGTGGCTGGTGGGTAAAAAAATAATCGGCAGGTCGGCTTTCTGGCTCACGCTGATTGCCATGATAAATCCCTATGTGCTGCAAATGCTGGGTGACCCGATAGCAGAGACTACCCTGCTTTTTTTTGTGCTTTTAACCTTCTATTTTATCTTCAGGCGGTCCGGATGGGCTTATCTTTTTGCTTCGATAACAATGATGGTGAGGTATGAAGGCGCTGCGCTTATCATGGCGGCTTTCGTCATGGATATGATATACGGTGAAAACCGGCGCCGGCGAATTTACGCTTTTCTCTATTCGGTACTTGCGGCAGTTCCTTTGGTGTTATGGCTGGGCGCTACCGCACTAGACTGGAAAAGCCAGGGTCAGACGCATTATCTGGCTGCGTTTAAGGCGGATTACGGAGCACTATTTGCTGAACCTGTTGAAGAAAGAACCGGCTGGCTGCTGCACATGAAGCTGCTGTGGCAGGTCGCTTTTCGCTCTTTGTTTATAACTACTCCAGGTGCCTCACAAAGCACCGCGCAGATTCTGCAGTTTGTCAGCAGAAGTGTTGTCGCTCTGGTGTTCGCCTGGGGCGTAATTTACGGACTTTACAGGCGGCAGTGGAAAATACTCGCTCTTTTGCTGTTTTTTCTGCCTTATTTCTGGGTCCATCAGAGGTATCCATTTCCCGCACTTCGGTTTCATACAACAATCTTCTGGATTCCTGTTTTGATATGCTGGTACGGCATCAAGAGCGCGTGGGGGCTTATAAATACTCGAAACATTATATGGGTTCGCACGGTAATCGCGATACAGTTCTGTGTTATTCTCATAACAGTGGTGTGGTTTGTGCCTTTGCTTGCGTACATGGAAAAACTGGCGGTTTACAATCCCGCTTCGAAAACAATTCCCTACGCCGTTGTCGGCGCAGCCTGCATTATGGGGTTATATTGGCTTTATCTTTACAAATCCAGGGAGATGCTGACACAAATTACAATAATAGCGATTCTTTGTCTGATTGTTGTGTCGAATCAGTTCTATCTTGTTTCCATTGTGGGAGACGGGCAGAACGAAAAGGAGTTTAAGCTGCTTGCAGACTGGTACGTGAAAAACACAAACTGCCGGGAAAAGCTTGCGGTTTATATGTATAAGGTCATCGAACTGTTTGCGCCCGCATACAAGCAGAATTTCTTAGCCCTGCCAAAAGCCGATAATGCCGAAGAGTTTGTCAAACTCTGCAGGCAGAATAAAATCGTTTATGTGGTATGGGCTTCAAGAGAAGGACTCAAAAAACATCACGAAGGTTACAGGTCCTACAATCTTCACATCACTATCCCGTTTTTAGCTTACCCTAAAAACAACGGGCCTTATCAGTTCGTTACCCAGTTGGGTTCAAAAAGAGGTTTTGTGAATGTGTTTCGCCTGGCAGATGAAAACCATATAATCTCTGAAAAATAAATTGCTATTGCGCAGAAGTGATCAGACTAATCCACCCGCTCCATAAAGACAATTTCAGGGCTGAGTACCTTTCTGACGCGCATCAGGTACAGTGCCGGCGAGAAAATACTTTTCGCAGGCGGGGTGAAACGCGGCCCGAATTCAGCTATCATCCGGTACCCCATCTTTTCCGCAAGGAGCTTCTCCCGGAATTCCTGATCAAAATGAATCGGGTCAAGATACCACATATCCGACATGGCGATCAGTTTGGGCCTGTCCTTTATTGACTCAGCGGTCGTGCCCCGCCACTTGTGCGCATATCGAACCTTGTACCCTTCATTAGCTGAGCGGGGCATATATGTGCGGGGAGAAATAAATGTTATTACGTCGGTCTGTTTATTTACATTGTCCCGTATCCATGCTTCTGCCCTGTATCGTGATTCGTTTACCATTTCGGCGTCTATCGCTGCTGAAAACATGCCTGCGAGTATCACAACAACAACCAAGGGCAGATAGCGCAAAACAGCAGGTATCCTCTTGGCTTCAAGCAGATCTCTGCCTGCCAGTCCGAAAACGGCACCTAAAACCGTCAAACTCGGAAGATGATAGCGCGGCTGAACCTGCAGTGCCCCGATTGTAACGATTATATGAAAAGCCAGAAAAGCCGAGACCGCCCAGAGCGCTCTAGTGGGATACTTCCACGCGCAGTAAAGCAGTGAAAGCATAAGCGCGACAAACATCGCCAGCCCGCAGTCCTGAAGTACACATCCGACAGCCCTTACAAAAAGCATCAGTTGGGGATTGAAGTAATCATATTTTATACTCATCCAGTGCCTGACTCTCGCGGTAAAAGCAGCGTAATCAGTCAGGACGTTGTTCATAATCAAAAATACAATCGCAAAACAGATGGCTCCTGCCCAAAGCCGCTGATCGAGTAATACCCTTGCCAGGCCGGCTGCACTGTGATATTTCCTCCAGTAGTAACAAGCCGCTGTGCCGATGGTGAACAGACCCACCCCTGCCAGATGCCCGTATGATGCGTCTTTCGTACAGACAACCAGCCCCGCGAAAATCCCCGCTAATACGAAATAACGTAAAAGCGGCTTTTGCATACCCTTTACAAGCCAGTAGGCTGTCCAGATAAACCAGAACGTTACAGGTGTGTCCAGATTGCCGAGATGAGAAAAATATGTGAACTCCGCGCTGAGCATCAGTACCATCGCAGCGAGAAATCCGACCAGCGAGTCTCTGCAAAGCAGTCTCGTCGCTGCGAAGACTCCCACCACCGCCCCCGCTGCCATTATCACTGTAACGATCCTTGAAATAAGAATCAGGGTCGAGATTCGATCGGTTGATCGCCAGTCCGCGTAAGTTCTGCCGGTCCGGCTGTCGCGGTAATGAAACGGCTCCTTTTCCCAGTGCTTTATGAAGGGCTTGTAAAGCATCCCGGTTATGATAAATTGCGCTCTGGGATATCGCTCAATTACGGGATTTCCCTCTTTATCCACCAGCAGATTCCCGCCGGCATCCTGCATCCGCCAGGATTTAAAGAGTCGCGGCATCATTTGCACGGTTTTAAGGCCTGCGATGGAGTCCGAATTCCACGGCGTGTTTTCAGGCAGACCCCACTTTATACCCACGCTGTTCAGCCCCGCTGTCGCGATAATCAGGATCAGCACCCCTGCCCAGCCGGGCAGTGGAATAGCCGACTGTCGAAGCGGCCTTATTGCTGTCTGGCTTTTTAGCCAGCTTTCCGGAAGGGCGGTTTTCTTATCTTCTGATTTTTCGTGGCGGGAAACCTTTTTGTTAACGCTCATACTCATTCCGTGGATTTAGATGGTTCAAATATCGCAAATTTTGATAAGCTGCATTTCTGCAGGCAGAATTGCGCTAAAGTGTACAAAGTCAAAAGCCCGTATTTGCTGCTTCTGATAAAGTTAATTGACGATGCCTCCCTGAAGTACCTGCAGGGAACAGGGGCATCGGCTATTTTAAAACCGAAATATGCTGCCTGCGCGAGGAACTGCGAATCGAATACAAAATCATCGCTGTTTTTATGATAAGGGATGGTTTCCAGAACCTGCCGGGTATAACAGCGGAAACCGCTGTGAAAATCACCCAGGTTCTGCCCTAACACCATGTTTTCCACAATAGTCAGCGCCCGATTGCTGATATACTTATAAAGCGGCATGCCTGATTTGAGCGTTTCGCTCCGTGTTCGTATCCGGCTTCCGAGCATTACCTGACAGACGCCCGCTTCCATGAAGCCGAGAAAATAGGGGATCAGTCTCGAATCGTACTGGTAATCCGGGTGAAGCATTATGACAACATCGGCGCCGCGCTCAAGAGCGGCGTCATAACAGGTTTTCTGGTTTGCGCCATACCCCCCGTTGCTTTGCCGCTGGATAACGGTAAGCCCCAGCGACCTGGCAATTTCAACCGTATTATCTCTGCTGCAGTCATCGACGAGGATGATCTCCTTATAACAACCTTTTGGAATGTCGCGAACAGTTGCTTCGACGGTGCTCGCAGCGTTATAGGCGGGCATCACGATAACGGGCTTGTCGAATCTTATGGTCTTTCTGTCCGGATGCAAAGTTTTCTCTTTGAAACCTGATTGCTCCATTCACCGATCTCCAGGAGTGCTGCTGCGCCTATGCCAAATCAATCAACTGCTATTACTTCTTTTACTTCGGGCACTTTTTCCTTAAGGAGCCGTTCAACCCCCATTTTCAGGGTCATCCGTGCACCGGGACACCCTCGGCAGGCACCCTGAAGCCGCACTTTTACCGAGTTATCCTCTTCGATGCCGACCAGCTCGATATCTCCGCCGTCGTTTTGAAGCATCGGCCTGATGGAATCAATTACTTCGTCCACTTTTTCCTTGAAAGTTCTTTCGCCGCATCCACATTTTTCACACATGGCAGTTCTCCACAAAAAAATACCTAAGAGGCAATTATACCATCTTCCTGCCCCCAGGCCAGTACCTGTAGTAAACAAACGGTAAATATTCCTTTATTTCTGCGTATAATTTCCTAGAATTGCCTGAATAAGGCTGTTTATGCCATATATTTCACAGTGTTTTTGAAAATAGGCAATATATCTCTTGCTGTCAAAAGGAGTTAAAGACAATCTCCGATGAGTCTGAAAAACCCCAGCCTGTTTTTGGTGTTTACCTTATGCATTGTTATTGCGACAGTTGCGGTGTACCTGCAATGCTGGCGTCATGACTTTATAAACTTTGATGACCCCGGTTACGTTACCGAGAACATACATGTCAAAAAAGGCCTTAATTGGGAAAATGTTTTATGGGCGTTTACCACTTTTGACCAGAGCAACTGGCACCCGCTGACATGGCTTTCCCATATGGCCGATTGCGAGCTTTTCGGTCTGGCACCGGGCCCTCACCACATGGTAAACGTCCTGCTGCATCTGCTCAATACGGTCGGCTTGTTTTACGTCTTTTACCGAATGACAAACAGGCTCTGGACAACTGCCTTTATAGCCTCACTTTTTGCCCTTCACCCTCTTCATATTGAATCAGTCGCGTGGATTTCCGAGCGAAAAGATGTCCTAAGCACGTTTTTCTGGATTCTGACAATGATACTCTATCTGGGGTATATTCGCTGCCCGCAGCGGAAACGATATTGGCTGGTCATCGTCTGCTATGCTCTGGGCCTGATGGCCAAGCCCATGCTTGTTACGCTGCCTGTTGTCCTCATCCTCCTGGACTTTTGGCCTTTGGGCCGTTTCCAACCAGCCGGGCCTGCCGGGAAAATCGCGTATTACCATCTCATTGTGGAAAAAATTCCCTTATTTATCCTCGCCGCCCTTGCCTCGATTGTTACTTTCATTGCCCAGCGAGAGGGAGGAAGTGTTGCTACGATTGACCAGATCCCTCTGCTTACCCGGCTGTCCAATGTTTTTGTATCCTATTCGGCATACATTTTCAAAATGTTCCGGCCATTAAATCTGGCGGTTTTTTATCCATATCCCGCTTACGGCGTGCCGCTCCGGCAGGGATTGGTCTGTTTTGCGGTTATCCTCTGCACAACGATCGCGGCGGTTTGTCTTATCAGGACCATGCCCTGGGTTTTTACCGGCTGGTTCTGGTATATTATCACCCTCCTGCCGGTAATAGGTCTGGTGCAGATCGGCGCCCAGGCAAGGGCGGACCGCTATACTTATATCCCGCTGATCGGCTTATTTATCATCATCGCCTGGACAGCCCGGGAGCTTCTATGTCGGCACCGTTTTCTAAAGCCCGTATTTGGCATATGTGCGATATTGGTGATTGTGCTTCTGGCGATATGCAGCCGGCGTTATCTTGAAAAATGGCACGATAACTCCACACTTCTCGAACATGCCCTCACCGTTGCCGGCCCCAGCACGACTATACACGGCAATCTGGGCTCGACATACCTCAAAGCCGGTAAAATCGAGCAGGCTGTGAAACATCTCCATGCCGCCCTGAGAATTAAACAAAACGATTTCAGGGCGCATGACGCCCTGGCGCTCGCCCTGTCCAGACAGGGCAGAATCGACGAGGCTGTGTCGCATTGGAACGAAGCTATCGCTGCTAATCCATCATATGTTGCCGCATATAATAACCTTGCCGTTGCCTATGCCGAGCACGGCAGAACAGATGAGGCCATAGCCTGCTATCGCAAAGCACTTGAAATAAATCCCGATCTGCCCGAAGCCAGGAACAACCTTGGTAATGCCCTGCTAAGTCAAGGTAAAACGGACCAAGCCGTTGCTGAATACAAAATTGCCATCGACCTTGATCCCGGCTATGCCAGGGCCCATTATAATCTGGCAATAGTCCTGGAAAAGGTGGGAAAAACGGAGGAGGCAATAGCCCACTACAGAAGGGCAATTGCCCTGAAAGTTGATTATATCAGTGCCCGTCACAATCTGGGCAACTGTCTGGCCGCGGCAGGGGAGTTAACAGAGGCCATACAGCAATTCGAGGCAATCCTGAATGCCGGTAATGATGATGCGCAGATTCATTACAAACTGGGTGTGCTTTATGACAGGATCGGCAAAATTTACCCCGCCCTTGAACATCTAAACCGGGCTCTACAAATTGATCCTTCTGACAAAAAGGCCGCTGAGGAACTCGCCCGCATAAAAAAACGGTTTGAAAGTGAATAATTTTTCATTTCTACCCTTGCAATCCGTTCAAAGCGATTATAATTGCCTCCCAATGGCACCGCGTAAGGTAAGCTGCAAATTTAAGGCCAAGCAGAATTATGAGTTCTATATAGTAGTTGTCCGAGCCAGAGTATGGCTAGATTCATCGGTATTGATGCCCTTCCTTCATCTAATCAAAAAACAATTCAACGGCATGATTTCAGGGGAATCGACCGTGCACTGCTTGAAAGTATGCTGCTGTATAACCGTCAAAGCAAGGTGTTTATTTACACTGATATGACACCCGTCAAGGCGGCCTGGCGAGCGGCAATGCGCCTCGCCCTGGAACAGGTTGTCGCAAAGATTTGCCCTGATACGATCTCCAGCCGCGACAGAGTTCTGTACAGCAGCCGGCCACCAGGTTTTTATCGGGACGAATCAGCCGGTCTTCGGTGCTGCTGCATTTTGAAAACCGACACCCGACCTGCAGGAATATTTCAGTCGTTTTCCTCAGTACAAGCCGCTGAGCTGCCATAATCCGGGCGGGTCATCCATATGTCCCTCACATCCTGCTTTGTGGAAAATGCTGCGTGCCAATCTTCAGGATATAGATGCACAACATAGGCGACTGGTACCGCTACAACCCCGTTATCGATCTGGAAAAGATAATATCGGATCTGCCAGAGGATATACTTTTCTCGACGAAATTGTATTGTCCTGTCGCTTTCGACTGCTCCCTAAATGCCCGCCACAGTATATGGATCGACAAAATTCCGCACCGCCTTATTGTCGCACTGGGCATGGATAACGCCAACCAGACCCCCAACGATTTTCTTCTGACAGGTGCCTTTAGCAGAATGGCGAAATTGGTACAGCCATGCAAAAATGCCGGCGTACTGGGCATCAGCTATTCTATCGCTTCCAACTGGTGGGGGCTGCCTCTCCTGGAAATACTCAATAAACTTAGCTGGCCCGACGGCCTTAAAAGCACCCAGCAGGCTCTTGCCGAATGGAGTCAGAAGTATTTCGGGAAAACGGCTGCTCCTGCCGTGCTCGGGTTCTGGTGCGCAGCGAACAAATCACCGACAGGATACATCCTGCACTCTATTTCATCAATACCCGCAACCAAATGACCGAGTGGAACCGCATGACTTATCTTCGCCCTACATACTAAGTGAGATTCCCAGTGATACAAGGGGCAAATCGCTAATTGAGATACTCTGCAGCACTTCGACACTTAATCGAAAAATTGTCGATGAAACCGTAAAATCCCTGAACGTTGCAGATCTGGTATCTGCCAACTCTTCAGATCTGAAAAAAGCTCGGGCTCAGAGAGAACACAATCAATCAAGGCTCGATGAGATGCTGGATCTGAATGTGGAGACATTGCATTCTACAAACGCTTATCATAACTACATCGCTGCTTAATTATTTTATCATCTTGCCGAACAGTATTATCGGCAGGATATGTCAAGGCCGGGCCGTAACGCCGGGGCCGAAGCCTTCTGGTATCTGCTCAAAGCTCTTGACTCGGTGCATTATTACGTCGGCAGGAACGATCAGTTTCCTACTTTGACTTATTATTATTTTCAAAACATCCACAAAGAGCTGGAGCGTTTTTCGTGGATACTAAACTACAAATCGGCCCTGAAGCGGATAGAGAAGGGTCAAACAGTCCTGCTGTTTTCCGACGATATACCGCGAAGAGACAATGAAGGCATAGTTCTTGAAAAACTCCTGGGCCTGAAACTGCAGGGGACAAAACTTATACCCTCTGAGGATAGACCGCTGTACCGATGGAAGCCGGATGCGCGAGCGGATAAAATCTGGTACGACGGCGTGGAGATATTGTTGAGCAGATATGGCAAAGGATGGATTGCTTACTGTAGCGCGGAAGAAATTAATCCGGAAATCGTTAAATGGCCAGCGCCAATGCCGCGCATGAAAATACAGCAGAAAGATATGCTCTGCTCATTGTTTGCCGAGCTGGGCATGGAAGATACAGCCAGACCAAAGATGTCAAATTTCGAAAAAATCAAAGGCCCGCTCTATTGGCACGGCCCGCTTTACAATTCCGGCAACTGTCTCGAAACCGTGCGATTCTATAAACTGCTGCCTGTCGATCACTTCGGCTGGGCGATCGGATAAAACCGCCCAACCCCACAGGCTCTTAATTTCGAACTATCTTCAGTGCTGCGTTTCAACAAAGTTGACTTTCCCCAGCTTTACCCCTTTTAAGCTGACGATTTTTTCTGCCATTTTCTGTATTTCGCCGACCCTGCCCCGTAGAACAACAATTTCAAGACAGTCCTGATGCGTTATGTGTATGTGCATCGAGGAAATCGTTTTGAGCAAATGACTGTGCTGCAGTTCCAGCAGTTTTTGCGCCAATGCTGCAGCATGATGATCGTACACGATAAACACTGCCGCGACCGCCTTGGTCTTCGAATCGCTGAGTTTCTTCCTGCTCAGTTCCTGCCGGATCATGTCACGAATCGCCTCCGAACGGCTATCGTAACCTTTCTGCTTTATGAGCCTGTCAAAATCCCCTAACAAACCGCTTTCCAGTGATACCCCGATGCGCTCTACTTTACTCATGGCAACTCCTTATGCAAACTCAATTGATACCAATTGTAGCCTGTTTTGCGCAGAATAAAAGTCAAATTTTCCTCTTGACGTGGTAACACAAATTATATATTCTTATGCGCATAAAATCTTATCCCGGAGCCTTATCATGCACATGCAGAATGAGCTTTTGTCCCTGCCCGTTGCCGCGGGCACCATCGCTGTTGCTGCCGTATCGCTCGGTTCTCTCTGCCGAAAGGCGGGAAAAGCACTTTCCTCTCAGACAAGAGTGCTCATGGGGCTTCTCGGAGCCTTTGTCTTTGCAGCCCAGATGGTCAATTTTCCTCTTCCATTGATGCCCGGCACCAGCGGCCACATGGTCGGTGCCGTTCTGCTGGCGATAATTCTCGGCCCCAACCAGGCTGCTATCACACTTGCTTCGGTGGTTATTATCCAGTGTCTGGTTTTTCAGGATGGAGGGCTGATCGCACTTGGCTGCAACATAATTAATATCGCAATCGTTCCTTCTTATGTAGGCTATTATATGTATCGACTCCTGCAGCGAAGACGAACTTCACCTTTTTCAGAATATCTCTCTGCGGTATTTGCCTCTATAGCTGCCCTTGCTGCTGGCGCGGTTCTCGTCCCCATACAGGCCGCTCTGTCCGGTGTTCTGCTGATTCCTTTTCACACTTTTCTGTTTACCATGCTTGCCGTCCATCTTCTCATAGGCTTGATCGAGGGCATTATAACCGCTTCAGTCATTGCCTATATAAGAAAAGTTCGGCCCGATATTCTTCACACTAGCGTCCAGACCCTTGGCCCTGTGAGCTCAAAGGCATTTTACTGCATGTTAATAATTTCCATAGTGATAATAGCGGCAGGCCTGTCACTTTTTGCCAGCGACCTGCCAGACGGCCTTGAATGGAGCTATAAGGAAAGACCGGACCAGCCCGCTTTTGAAAGGGTTATTAAAAATCCCGGCGCTGCCGTTGTCGCTGCTGACCGGCTGCAGCAAAAATATTCCCCAATGCCCGATTACACTCTGCGAGCCGAAGCAGTCAAAGATGCGCCAGCCTGGCAGAGTTTTGCCGGCATTGCAGGATCCGCCTTGACGATGGGGCTTGTCTGGCTGACTGCCTTTTTGCTCAGGAAGACCAGCCGCTCCGGTGGAAATAAATAATGCACCATGCCTACATCGATAAATTCGCCTACCAGGATTCACCCGTACACCGGCTCGATCCAAGAATGAAATTTATCGCTGCGATTATCTTTACGGCTTTTGTCATATCTTTGCCCCGCCATGCTGTAGCCCTGCCTGTATGTTGTATCACAGGGCCATTTGTTGTACTCGTAATCGGCAAAACTCCTCTCAGATTTGTTCTGAAACATATCGCCATAACAAGCCCTCTCATAGCCGTCCTCGCGGCAAGTTGTATATTCTACGACCGTGCTGTGGTTGATATCGTCTTCGGCCCTTTTTCCTGGCAGAGTACAGCAGGTGCCCTGCGAGCAGCTTCCATTGTCATAAAATTCACCGTTACTATGATGACGCTGACAGCCCTTGTTTCAACAACCAGGTTCTCGGATCTGTTGGCAGCAATACAAAAACTCGGTATTCCCCAGGTCCTTATCATGCAGATCGCCATGCTCTACAGATACATCTTTCTGATCATAGATAATGCCGCCCATATACTCCAGGCGCGCAGTTGCCGAAAACTGCGCAATCTCGGCTTCAAAACAGAACTGAAAGTCGCCGCCGCTATGGTCGGAACCCTCCTGGTTACCAGCTTCAACCAGGCTCACGCTACCAGCCTCGCCATGCAGGCCCGCAGCTTCGATGGAAAATGGCGAACACTTTCACACATGAAACTCAAATTCGCTGATGCAGCCTTTGCTGCTGCGTTCATTATCTTCATCGCTGTGATGTGGTTTCTAGCGGCTCCGCGGACAAACTGAGGAAAGACCAATGACATACGCGATACAAATGGAAAATTTTTCATATAAATACCCTGATGGAACCGCAGCGTTAGATAATATCACGCTCAATATTGAGCATAACGTACATACCGCCGTCATAGGCCCCAACGGTGCGGGCAAATCCACTCTGCTGCTGGCTATGGCAGGTCTGATCGGAGGGACAGGGGGTCTGCTTATAGAGGGCCTTGAACCGACACGGAAAAATCATCGCGAAATCCGCAGGCGAATCGGCTGCTGTCTGCAAAGCCCCGACGATCAGCTTTTCATGCCCACACTCGAGGATGACATCGGCTTTGGTCTGCTCAACATAGGCATGAGCGCCGAACAGGCCCAAAAAGGCGCACAACAGGCCCTCAAAAAAGTCGGCCTGGCAGGCTTCGGCAACAAAATGCCTCACCACCTCTCAGCAGGCCAAAAACGTGCCGCCGCCATTGCTACTATCGTGGCAATGAATCCTGCCATTATCACACTTGACGAACCCGATTCCAGCCTGGACCCAAGGCAGAGAAATAACCTTCTCGGCCTTCTTTCCTCTCTCGATCAGACTTTGATAATCGCCACCTGCAGCATGAATTTCGCTGCGTGTCTGTGTGATCAAGCCGTCCTTCTTGACCAGGGCAGGTTAATAATGACAGGTCCCGCTAAACAGATAATGACCGATGAATCTCTTATGAAAAGCCACGGCCTGGAAAGCCCCTTTTCCTTTGGATAATAACCTCCGCGGCATCTTGTCATTCTGACCAACTGAAAAACCAAAATCCCGAAAGGTATTGAACGGCACTTACTTGTGTCGCCGCAATATTGCTGCAGTTCCTAATACGAACAGACAAAATGTGCCCGGCTCAGGGGCTGTGATGATGAATTCGACGCTGTGAAGCATGCCGCTATCACCCTCGATATTGTCGATTATTCTGATGGTCCATTGGCCAAATAGATCTGTGCCATCAAAGACAGCCAAGGGGGTGGCGGGGCGGTATGATGCCTGCAAAGGCGAGGTTGCCTGAAAGATGGAGGTTTGTGCTTCATCATCAAATTGCAAATTGGTGTATCCACCCACGTGCAGCAGGCTTGTGTTCCCCCAGAGGCTAAGAGAGGCAAGTGTATTCATCTGATTTTCGATGGTAATATTCAGGTCGATAAGGCTTGAGTGGTCGAGGGTAAGAGAAACATTGAGGTCTTCTATGATGCAATGGTCAGTAATTTGAATGACGGCATCCTGCATTTTGCCTTTCCCCAGATAGCTGTTTGGGGCCTGTGGAGAGGGAATCGGCAGGTCAAAATCAAAGTTATATATGCAGGCAGCGGATAATTGGTTGGGCAGGAGGATCGGGATAATTACGAAAAGTACCGCTGCGGCCCGCATGAGCAGTTTTGCAGGATACTGAAACGCCATGTTCAGAGATAAAGCGGACATTGCGGACACTTAAACAGCAGCATTGCCAATATTAAAAAAACTGCTCTGTCAGCCTCCATGCAGAGCCCGGTTACGGCTGGGCTGTCTGAGTTCTGATTTTTACTCAGTGCACTTCTATAACTGAATTGAATTCTCCGAAGGGATTCATTTCGGTCGTTTCATTATACGGATCCTGCTGCCACTGGCCGTCAACAACAAGGCGGTATCGGTAGCGTCCTTTTTTCAGTGGGAGTTTTACCTGCCATGCGCCTTTATCGCTGATTTTCTTCATGGGAGTCATATCCGGCTGCCAGCCGTTAAAATCGCCGGCGATTTTAACGGTTTCAGCTCGCGGATAAAGTGTGGTAAACATCACGGCATCCTGGAGCAGCCTGACACCATAAAGACGGGCGAGTTTTCGGTCCATATCTTCTATCAGGTTCTGCTGGGACGATACGGGCCTGGCAGTGACTGAACGGGGTGTAATCGCAGCGGGCCGGGCGACGGTGGCAAGAAGTTCTTCAGCGCTGGTACTGATGGCGTTAAGCTGGTCCTGCAGCGAATGAAGAACGACGGGTTGTTGTTTTTCGGTACTATCCAGTGTTATAAGCTCCCTGACAAGTGCTATGAAGTCATGGTTGCCCCTGCTTGCGGGATCGTATTCGCTGATGGGCTGGCCAAGGCTTGCGGCTTCTTTGAGCTTGGTATTGAAGTTGACAGTTGTTTTGAACATTTCTTTTGAGAAGTTTTTACGAAGTTCGGCAAGAATTTCTCTTCCCATTTTTGTGCGAATGTCGTACATGCTGGCGAGTACACGAACGTTGATTTTCTGATCACACTGCCTGCAGAGAACAGCCAAGGTGTCCAACTGTTTGCTGAGGCCGTGAAGGGAGAAATATCCGGTTTCGACAGGCACGACCACATCGGTGGCGGCCCGCAATGCGTTGAATGTCAGAAGGCTGACGGCGGGCGGACAATCGATGACCACATAATCATATGTTTCCCTGAGGGAGGCCAGGACATTCGCAAGGCAGTCCTCCCGTCCGGCGATTCCGGCCATCTGCTGTTCGAACGCAGCTAGGTCGATACTGGAGGGAGCCAATTCGAAACAATCGCCGATTTCCCAGAGAATCTCGCTGATTCTGATAGGCTCTTCCCGGCTGCCAGCAATTAAGACATCGTAGATGCTCTGTTCTATCTGTTCTTCGGGTACAGCCAGACCAACGGCACAATGTGACTGGGGGTCCATATCTACAAGCAGAGTCTTCCTGCCGCTCTGTGCCAAGGCGCTGGCAAGGTTGATTGATACAGTGGTTTTCCCACAGCCGCCTTTTTGATTTGCTACTGCTACGGTTCTCATAATGCTTCCCTGCCAAGTAAAACAATCGTCCTGATCTGTCAAAAGACAGACGGCCCAAAAAAGGTAGTTTTTATCCTTAACACAGAGTTATGTACTGTAAATTAATCGGCAAGGAAGATGTAAAAACTTTATTTTTTTTATCGGACTGGCCGATAAAAACCGGGGTTGTTATACAGATAGAGGTTGCAGGAACGTGATAAGTTACGTCCTGTGGATTTTGACAGGGGATAAAAAACTGTGGACTTGCGATTATTGAGCAGATACCATACTTGCTTTAATTGAAAGATATGATGCCGAGGTAATAGTGCTGAAAAGGGAGTTTTTGCGCCCCACGGGAACGGAGTGTGTTGAAATTCTTGCAGTGAGGTTTTACGAGAACCCGGTTTTGTCTGGTTACTGGGCATTGGGGGCTTTTCAGAAGTTCTGATTGGCAAATAGTATTACTTTACAAATAGTAACGAAAACGTTTCGATTGTGGTCCAACAGAAATTGTTATTCCTAATTTTGTTCTAGCGGGAGTCCAAGAATGAATTCCGAGAAAAACAGTGCAAGCAAACAAGAAGAACATAGAGATATTCAGCAGAATATGGGAATCTATGAAGATGGAATAAATCCAATGGATTATTTCAGAGTTATCTGGAAACGTAAATGGTTTATCTTTCTGTGGTCTGTTCTGCCGACGCTGATTGCCGGTCTGATTCTTTTTCTTTTGCCAAGAAGTTATAAGGTTACTTATGTTTATGATGTCAGGGATAATATTGGGGATGGCATTAGCAACTGGAATCTTAATGAAACAAATTACAATATACTGCTTGGTAAGTTCTATAGTAAAGAGAATTTAGAAAAGATAATAGACAAGTTTCGCAGAGATGGATTTGAAAGCTGTGCCAAGAAGCTAGGCAATATCAGTGATGGGCCGGAAAAATATGTAGAGTTTAAGGCGATACCGACCCTTACAGGACTTTCCAGCTTAAATGTTACAGATCCTAATCAGTTCGAAAGAATCAAGAACAGGAAGGCATCGCTGCTAAATGTGACAATAACCGGCGAGTGTAAGGAGGATATGTATCAAATATCTTCGGTAATACGGGACAACATAGAAAATGTCCTTCCTTTATATATGATTCAGGAACAGTTATCAACCAACATAAGAGACTATAAAAATGCGTTAGCGGATATTGAAAGAAGCAGGTTTAACTTGGAACTTATCCTGAAGAACAACAACGAAATACTGACAGGGCTGAGAAATGTGAATGTCGGGGCCCCGGGCAGCAAGGAAGGCGATGTTATGCTTCAGTTTGATATTGGGGAGCAAAAGCAGTATTTGCCTGTGGGTCATCAGATACAGGCAGCGGAATCGAAGAGAGTGGAACTTGAAGCAAATGTTAAAACAGATGAAGAAAAGTACAAATATCACAAGGGTTTGGTGGATTTGAATGAGAGGGTTCTTGTTGAATTGGGTGAAAAGCTGTCTTCGGACTATTCGATCATGGGCTTTAAGTCGTTTTTGGAAGAGTTGGGTGGTGGTTACGACAAGCGGGAGCTGAAAGACTACCTGAATTCCTATGTTAAGAAGATAGAAAACAGGATCTCGGTAAGCAGGCCTATCAGTGAAAGCCCAAAGATACATGTGATTGCAAGGGGTACTATCAGGAAAAGCGGAATTATATTCGGGATACTTTTGCTGATGTCCGTATTTGTGGCTTTTGTGCGTGAAGGTTTTCAGAAAAGCCAGGATCGATTTACCTGAGAAGATAAGTGTAAAGGGAGGTGCCGGTCAGCTGGGGTGATATACCTGTCCGGCAGGTGTGCATGTCAGTGTAAAGTGACGGGGCAGGCGGGCAGCGATGTGGTTATGGAGCGATGAGGACATTCGTTTTTACCTTTCCTGATCTCAAAAGCTGAGGTGGTTTTATGCAAAGAGAAAAGGATGTTCGAGTAATCCGGGCAATGGACATTGATCTTATTGTTTATGATTTTGATGGTGTAATGACAAATAACAGTGTTATTGTTATGCAGGATGGCACAGAAGGGGTTATCGTCAATCGCAGCGACGGTTTTGGGGTGGCCAAGATTCATTCGCTTGGGATACCACAGCTTCTGTTGAGCACGGAGGCCAATCCTGTAGTAAGAACCAGGGCAGCAAAACTAAAACTTGAGGTTATAAATGGCTGTGGAGACAAGAAAGACGCGCTGTTGTCCTTTTGTGCCGACAGAGGCTATGACCGCAGGAAAGTAGTTTATGTGGGGAATGACGTTAATGATTTAGAAGCGATGAAAGTTGTAGGTTTTCCTGTTGCTCCGGCAGATGCCCATTCTGAGATAATTAAAATAGCGCAGCTGGTAACAAGAGCCAGAGGCGGTGAGGGAGTTATCAGGGAATTATGTGATGTTATAGAGGGCAGAAAATAGACAGCTTCTGGGGATTGCTGTTATCCAGGAATTGTTTCAGCAAAGTATTTTTGTGAAAGATAGGTATCTTTTTTGTAGAGTAGAACATTTATGATTAACAAGCTTTTTGAATTAACCAATCGGGTTGCTATTATAACGGGTGGGGCGGGAATGTTAGGCAGAATTCATGCTGCTGTTATTGCTGAAGCGGGCGGCTGGCCGGTGATCGCTGATGTTAATGGAGAGCAAGCAACGGCTGTTGCAGGGGGTATCAGTGAAAAATATGGTGTGAAATCTTTAGGCGTAAAAACGGATATAACTGAAAGAAGTGATGTTGAGAGACTTGCACAGAGGGTTCTTGAAGAGATGGGGCGGATAGATATTTTAATAAATAATGCCGCCAATAACCCTGTGGTCAAAAAAGACGGTGACAATCTGGCGGTACGCTTTGAGGATTTTACACTGGAGCAGTGGAATGAGGACATTTCTGTCGGCTTGACCGGTGCATTTTTATGCAGTCAGGTTATTGGAAAAGAAATGGCAAAAAGAGGCGGGGGAGTGATACTTAATATATCATCAGATTTGGGTGTGATAGCGCCCGATCAAAGATTGTATGCCCAAGAAGGCCTTTCTCCTGAAAATCAGCCGGTGAAGCCTGTAACATATTCAGTAGTGAAACATGGGATCATCGGTCTGACCAAGTATTTAGCCACTTACTGGGCAGATCATAATATACGGGCAAACACGCTTTCGCCCGGCGGGGTATATGCCGGGCAGGGAAAAGAGTTTCTTGAGAAGATTCGTGCCCGGATCCCTATGGGGAGGATGGCAGAGAAGGATGAGTATAAAGGTGCGGTTTTATTTTTGGTTTCGGATGCATCGAGTTACATGACGGGGGCCAATCTTATCATTGATGGCGGAAGAACATGCTGGTAGTTTTTGCGGGGCAACGGTGAGTTTTTTATTTTGCAACGGGCAAGAGTGAACGTACTTCTTATTTATCCTCCTGATAGAATGAACGCGAAGGCGACATGTCCGCCTGTCGGGCTGGGATATATTGCAGGTGTACTGATAAAGGCTGGTCACGAGGTATCCATAATGGAGATAAATGCTCACAGGTACACTTGTGAGCAGGTGGTTCGGATGCTGAGAAATTACAGGCCTTGTCCTGATATTATCGGGATAGGCGGTATTGTAAGTACGTATAAATATGTTAAATGGCTTACAAAGGAGATCAAAGAGATATACCCGCATATACCATTGGTTGTCGGGGGGTCTGTTGGAAGTTCAATTCCTGATCTGATACTGAAGTACAGCAGCGCCGATTTAGTTGTCGACAAGGAAGGCGAATTGACTATGTTGGAAATAGCGGGCGAGATGGAAAAAGGCAACAGAGATCTTCGTAAGGTGGCAGGCGTGTTTTATCGCAACGGCGACGGGCAAAGAATAGTTCATTCAGGTGTCCGCGAGCGGATCAAAGATCTGGATTCGCTTCCTTTTCCAGCCTATCATTTGCTGCCGATGGAAATATATATCAATAATATCTGTGAAGATCCTTTTTATAAAAAGACCCTGGAAGTTTCCGGCGAAAACAGGCATATGATGCTTATAACCAGCCGCGGCTGTACAGATAAATGCACTTTTTGTTTCAGGCAGTTTCCAAAGATAGCCATGAATTCTGCCTCTTATGTTTCTGAGCATATACTGCATTTACATTCCCGGTACGGAGTTAACAGGTTCACCTTTATGGATGAGTTGTTTATTATTTCGCGTCGCAGAGCGATTAAGCTGATAGATGCGCTTAAGAAACTGAACAGAAGTATAAATCTGTTATATCGAATTGCATCGGCGCGGGCAGATACGGTGGACATGGAATTATTAAAAGGACTAAAAGACAGCGGCTGTGTGAGTATTGTATACGGCTTGGAATCCGGCTCAGACAGGATGCTTTCCAGTATGAAAAAAAGAACAACAGCAGAACAAAACTATAAAGCGGTTTCATTAACACATCAAGCGGGGCTGCATACTATTCCGCAGTTTGTGGTGGGGCTGCCCGGAGAAAGCGAAACGACGCTGAAAGAAACGCTCAGGTTCGCAGACAGTATAGATTTCTGGGAGGGTGTCGGATTCCATTACGCTAATCCGTACCCCGGAACCGAGATATACGAGGATGCAAAAAAACGGGGTCTTATTGATAATGAGGATGCATTTGTTGAAGGCCTGGCGGGCACGGATAAATATCCTCTGCAATTGGGAGAAATTTCCTTTGCAGAGATGAAGCATTTGTTACGTAATTTTACAATATTACACGTAATCAGGAAGAATATCCGGGGGAATGGATACTTCTTTGGAATATGCAAAACAATTGTTTACTTTTCAGTAAAAATAATTTCGGAATTGATTAAAAAACTGCTTGAATGTTGTTCAAGATGTGTCCATCTGGGAAATGTCGGTCAGCAATAGAAAACCAGGAAAGAGCTAATGGTGCAAAACACTAAGAAGCAGGATCTGGAATCGGAAATTGAATGGTATGAGAGCGGGCATTTTTATATTGATACAGGTCATTGGACTTCGCATAGATTGTTTGCATCACGCGAAAGACATTGGTTAGCAGGGCAGGTAGAGAAAATCCGTTTTTATGGATACTTATCGAGATATATCTCTACTAAACCGTATTATGGCAAAGCAAAGGTTCTCATTGCGCCTGTTGGAGTCGGAGACGATATAAGGTATTTGGAGGGTTTATATGCTGAAATGCATGGAATAGATATATCGGAGATTGCGGTTTCCCAATGTCCCGCTCATATTGTTACAAAAAGGGGAGATATCCTACAATCAGGATATGAGAGCGAATCTTTTGACATCATTCTTTGCCCTCTTTTTTTGCATCATATTCACAACGTAGGATTTACCCCATTTCTTAACGAATACTATCGAATTTTGCGGCATGGCGGAGTTCTTGCAATTCATGAACCCAGCGTGTTTTTCCCGCCTTCGAGATTTGCCTGTTTTTTAAGGCGTTTCATGGGTAATGTTACCGGTTTAGTTCCTGATGAGAGACCTATATATCCTCCAAGTTTAACAAAACATCTCAAGCAAATTGGTCTTGTTAATGTTCAATACCATGGTTTGTCATTTAGCCATGTTCGCTATCCTGTATTTTTGCAGGCATTAAACCTTTTGTTTGACTGGCCATGGCGATTATTATGGCCATTTAAATTGTTTTCCAGCGGGATCGCTTGGTATTGTGAAAAGCAAACGAGATAAAGCAGCCGCGGTTGAATGATTATGGATAAATCAACTGAAAGCTGACTGAAGGGAAAGCTGGTATGAGCGAAACAGGCTGGGATAAATTATTTATAGAAGATGAGGCAGAAATTGAATCGCAGGGCAAGGCCCCCCTTCCTAAAACTGTTTTGAGTGCTTATTTTAATCACATTAAGAATGAGACTGTAGTAGCTATACAGACCAAATAAAATCTAAGACCTTAATTTACAAGGAGTTACACGAATACTATTTACGCTTGTGCCCATAGATCCTCAATCTTACTGAAATGAGTTATACTATTAGGCCTTTGCGGCAATA
>JBDRHL010000199.1:0-2857 GCA_043816955.1 Planctomycetota bacterium
TGAAAGCAGGTAAAATTATGACGAAGCGAAAATTTGGAACTTTTTTAGGCCGCTACCGGCTGGCAGGAATTTACTGCACCGAAAAAATCAGCCCGCCCAACATTCAACAAACAAACCGTGTTCGCTTGTTTAAGGACTAGAATGTACCAAACTGACCCATTTTGCTGTCGAATCAGATACCGAGGATATCGGGTTGCTCTATGATGCCGCACGAGGCAAAGCGATTTGGACAGAACCTCCCATAGTCATGAGACCAAAGGCTGCCAGTGACCCGATTAAGGACGATAAGGGACAGGGGCTTGTCGATTCTATAATATCACAGATTGACAGTACTAATCTTGCAAAGACTGTTGGTGTACCAATCGATACGGGCCGTGCCACTTACAGGCTTAATTCATTGACGGCCAAGTCCAATGAAGAGTTTCACGATGTTGTAACAGGTTTCTATCTTCACCTTCAGCGTCACATGCATTCAGTGTCCGAATCAGTTGACATGAACAGGGTAAGAGACGATGCGGTTGCCCTGGTCGAGAGAACTTTCGCTGACAAAGGCGGGGTAACAGCTGCTATGAACGAGGCCTGTGATGCAATTCACGGCGGCATGAAATTCATACTGGATTGTCTTACCGAACAATTCAAGGCAGAATGCCATTCCAAACATGTCAACCGGGTACTCAGAGACGCCCTCGGCCCTCTCAACAGGGAAGCCAGGGTTTCTTTTATATCCTCCCTGTTGAAACGGCTTTCGCCTCACCTGCCACAGGAAATTACTATGGGCCGGCCTGAACGTTTTATTGATCATTATGAAGTTATCGTAAAGGCGTATGTAAAATCGCTGGATAAAATAAACGAAGTATTTCGAAGATTTTAAGGAAAACAGGAGACTCTTATTATGGGAAATATCGATACCTTACTTGATGCACTGGATGAGCGTACAATTGCCAGCAAAATAGCCATAGCAAATGACGAAACGCGTATGCAGTATCCGCTCCGTTCCAATACGGTCAGCAGTTTTGACGAATTCAGTAATCTCATTGCTGATTACTACAACTATCATTTCACTAAAAGCGTCTCTGGCGGTGGATCACTTTCAATCGCTGAAGCCGGCGGTCGTGCCAAGGAGATCATCGAACGTGAATACCGCAAACGCGGCGGCGATATAGTTGCAGCATGCAACAACGCCCAGGATGGCACCAACGGTGGTATGCGAGCTATCCTGGATATAATTGCCGAAGGTATAAAAGCTGAATCAGTGGAACGCTATATCAGGGACATGTTCGACCGTCATGTAGCACCGAATTCATGGGAAGACAAGGTTAATATTATCCGTCAATTTATACGCCGCTGTGGTGGAGAGTTGGCAGGTTCTGTTGATTTCCAACAGCCGGAAGCCTATGCCAGTAACTATGAGAATCTTATTCGTTCATATGTTACCGCCTTGCAGCAAACATCTTCTATGTTCAGGCGTTTTTGATTGGGACAGTGTCATGCCGACCAAACTTGAACAATTACTGGCCAAGATTGATCCGAAGGTGACATTGGATAAAACATCGGTGCTTGCCGACAATGCCATGAATACATTTTCATTTGGTTCGGGCCAGATCGCCGACAGGAAGGAATTTGAGGATTGCTTAACCGATTTTTTCTGTCATGTCGATTCGAATGTGCTGGGTGTGAGCAAGTCTTTTAATTCAGAACACCGCGACTTTCAATGGGGCCGATGCGGTGTACTGCTTTCTCATATTTACGGCCATAACGGTGAAAATACGGCATTCGACATGGCACGAACCGGCAAATCGGGAGGTCTGTACGCTGTTTTGAAGGCCATTGCTTTGAGAATGGCCGAAGAGTATGCCGAGAATCAGATAGGTGCCCTGATTGACGACTACTGGAAAAAGCTTACCTTAGATGAGCGGTTTGCAGCGCCGGATGAATATCTTGAAAAATATGGTCATCTACTGCCTTCAGAGTTGACCGAGGGCAGTGCAGCCCGTATTCGGGCCAATTTCCCCAAAGTTCTCGAAAAACACCCCCAAATGCTTCAAAACTTCCGTCGTCTGAACGGATAAATCCGCCAAAAAGCAACCTTTTTCAAAAAACGCACTTTTTTTGAAAAAAATCCCCAAAAGTGAAATTAAACCGCTCGAACTGCCACTTTAGTCTGTAGAGAAGAACCAAATTGATCAAAGCCGAAAGGATACGAAAATGACAGTTGGAACAGTTGGAGAGGCACTTGTAACACACGCCGGACCATACATGTTGGCCGCAAAGGCCAAAGCACTCGTCGAAGCAGAGGTAAGCAAAGGCTGTGATGGCAATCTGCTGCCTAACCCGGTGGCTCTTGAGCCTGTTTATACTCAGATGACCATTCCCAAAGACATGACAACCCTCAAAAACCGGCCATGCTGGATTTATGAAAATCCGCCTGCCGAAGAGACCATAGTAAGATTGCGTGTGTGGACATCGCCGGATCAGTCATTTGACTGGGTTTGCTTTGAGCTTTTCTTAAGACAGGTTTGCCTTGTCTCCAATCGTGTAGGTATGGAGATTGTCGGCAATCAGGAAAGAATCGCTGTTTCGCTTATTTGTCATAAAAAAGATATCCCTGTTGTTACGACCGCGTTTTGCGGCAAATTCAGATTTTGTAAATTGTCACCTTTGGCCAACGATCCGTTTTTTAGTGTCAGCCCTGGTGCATGGGAAGATGTCAGATTTTATGAGACTGTAGTAGCTATACAGACCAAATAAAATCTAAGACCTTAATTTACAAGGAGTTACACGAATACTATTTACGCTTGTGCCCATAGATCCTCAATCTTACTGAAATGAGTTATACTATTAGGCCTTTGCGGCAATA
>JBDRHL010000200.1:0-6112 GCA_043816955.1 Planctomycetota bacterium
TGAGGTGGATTGTGTTGAACCATTTCTGTTTTTTTGATAATCTTGTTTTCATAGGTCATCCTTTCAAATAAGGTTAATATTTGCGTTATTTGGATTTCACAAATTATAACCGTTTGACGGATGACCTACATATTATCTAAATGGCCCTTCCCTTACGGTCGGGGTTTTTTTTGAATTCTTAAAGGGTTGTTTGCCCCGATTTTTATTTCTCTCGCTCCTCTAATCAAGAGTAACATTTGGAGCTTCAAATCCGGCGGCTTTATCGTTATAATGGCGGATCACATCTGTTTTGTGTAAGACAGATACGATATGGTTTCCAGAGATAGTCATGGCGCTAGCAACAGTAGCAATAATAGGCAGGCCTAATGTCGGCAAGAGCAGCCTGCTCAACGCGATTGCCGGTTCGATGATAAGCATTGTTGAGCCGACAGCGGGGGTTACCCGCGACCGGGTCAGCGTGATTGTTGAATATAACAAGCGGTACTTCGAACTTGTGGACACGGGCGGATACGGGATTGTGGATGCCGAGCAGCTCGGCAGTCATATCGCATCACAGATTCAGCAGGCGATTTTTTCGGCGGATGTGGTGGTGTTTGTGGTGGATATCCGCGAAGGGCTTATGCCGCTGGATAAGAAGATAGCGGCTCTGCTGCGAAAGGAAAGGCTGGATGTGATTGTGGCAGCGAACAAGGCGGACAGTGCTTCGCTGTTTCCTGCGGCGGGTGAGTTCACGCGGCTGGGGTTTGGCGAAGCGCTGTGCATTTCGGCAGTCAATAATATGAACAAAAATGTGCTGCTTGAGAGGATTTTAGAAAAGATCGAGGGTCATCCGGCAGAAGTGCCATTGCAGGACGTAATGAAAATAACGATTGTCGGTAAAAGAAATGTCGGCAAGAGCACATTCGTAAATGCTATCGTCGGTGAGGAGCGGGTAATCGTCAATGAAGTGCCCGGGACAACACGCGATGCTATTGACGTTCGGTTCGAAAGGGACGGGAGGACGTATGTTGCAATCGACACGGCAGGGGTCAGGAAAAAGAGCAGGATAGCAGACAGCATTGAATTCTACAGTTATTCCAGGGCGACGCGTTCGATCAGGAGGGCAGATGTGGTTTTGTTTATGATTGACGCGACTGTTCCTGTAGGGCAGGTAGATAAAAAACTGGCAAAGTTCATCAGCGAGGAGTATAAGGCGTGTATTCTGGTAATCAACAAATGGGACCTTGCCCGTGACAGGGCCAGCACGGCTGATTTTGAGGATTATCTGAGTAAAGTATTGCCGGCCATGCGAAATTATCCGATAGCTTTTACTACAGCAAAGGATTCCAAGAATGTTCAATCTGTTCTGGACCTGGCTAACGAGATATTCAAGCAGGTTACGACAAGGATTCCAACAGCCAAGCTGAATCAAGCCGTTGAGCTGATAAAGCAGGAGCGTCCTGCTACCTCGCGAAAGAGCGGCTGGCCGAAGATCTTTTACGCAACACAGGTCAGTACAAGGCCTGTTACGCTCATACTTTTTGTCAACCAGCCGAGGCTGTTCGATGAAAAATATAAGCGGTTCTTTGTTAATCGGCTCAGAGACAGTTTACCGATATCTGAAGTGCCGGTGCGATTGCTGGTTCGGCCACGCAGGCCGGGGCGAAACGCGTGACAACTCGGCAAGAGCCGGCGTGAGGGGATGGCGAGAAGGGTTTTGATGCAGGAAAAACGAATATAATGGTTTTTTTGGGATGGCAGGTGAAATGCGAGTAATTTACATTTTTTTAATTATCGTTTTGGCCGGCTTTTTTGTCCATGTTCCCAGTGGGTATGCTTTGCCGGCAGACCATCAGGGCCAAGATACAACTCAACTGGTACAAGAACCCTCGAACACCAGAGAAACAGGCGGGCTTGGCACGTTGCTGCTGATTGTGCTGACGGCTGGGGGGTTTATCATTGCGTACAATACGTATGGAAGGTTTCTGGCGAGAAAGATATTCAGGCTCGACGCCGATCGGCTGGTCCCGTCCCGCGAAATGAATGACGGCATAGACTATGTGCCCACGAGAAAGGGGATTATTTTCGGCCATCATTTTACGTCAATTGCGGGTACCGGCCCGATAGTAGGGCCGGCTATAGGGATCATATGGGGATGGGTTCCTGCGGTGCTATGGGTGGTCCTTGGGAGCATTTTCATGGGTGCTGTACATGACCTGGGTTCGCTGGTTGTGTCGCTGCGCAACCAAGGCAGGAGCATTTCCGATATTGCAGGCAAATATATTAATAACAGGGTAAGATTTATTTTCTTTACGGTTGTCTTCCTGTCGCTGCTGATAGTAATAGCTATATTTGGTATGGTCATTGCCATTGTTTTTGCCGAATTTCCCAGGTCGGTTCTGCCGGTGTGGCTTCAAATACCAATTGCCGTCATGCTGGGCTATGCGGTGTATAAAAGGAACGCAAAAGTTCTCGTATCGACTATCATAGCCGTTATCGGCATGTATCTTACCATCTGGCTCGGCAGCAGGGCCCCTCTGGAGATGCCTGTTATCCTGGGGATTCCCACAACGGGGCTCTGGACTATTATCCTGCTAATGTATGGGTGGGTTGCTTCAACACTTCCTGTAACAATGCTTCTTCAGCCGAGAGATTACATAAACGCCTGGCAGCTTTTTGTGATGATGGCGCTTCTGGTAGTCGGTGCAGTTGTCGCTTCGGCAGGCAGTGCGATGGGGATTGTTGCGCCTGCGGTGAACCTTCATGCGGCAGGAGCGCCTCCGATCTGGCCATTCATGTTTGTTACCATTGCCTGCGGAGCGATCAGCGGTTTTCACTCGCTGGTCGCAAGCGGGACAAGCCCCAAGCAGATCGCCAAGGAAACGGACGCTCATTTTGTGGGGTACGGCTCCATGCTGCTGGAAGGGGGGCTGGCGGTGCTTATACTGATTTGCGTCGCAGCAGGGATCGGAATTGCTTATAGAACGGCGGATGGAAGTGTTCTTAGCGGGGCAGCAGCATGGCGGCATCATTACTCCTCGTGGTCGGGGGCAGCAGGTCTTAATGCGAATATCCGTGCAGTAGTAGTGGGCGCGGCAAACATGATGCAGAAACTAGGGCTGCCCGAGAAGATCAGCCTTACGCTGATGGGTGTATTTATTGCGTCGTTTGCGGGTACGACGCTTGATACTTCCGTGAGAATTCAGCGTTATGTGATCGGCGAACTGGCTGTTGCCTTGAAAATACCGGTGATAGCAAATCGATGGACTGCCACGACGGTGGCGGTAGTTACCGCTGGTGTTCTGGCATTTACCACAGGTGCGGACGGTAAAGGAGCGCTGACGCTGTGGCCTCTTTTTGGAACGGCAAATCAGCTACTTGCAGCGCTGGCTTTTCTGGTGATAACAGTGTACCTAAGAAGAAAAGGGGGAATTAAATTCATGCTCACGGGGGTGCCCTGTGTTATTATGTTAATCATAACATGCTGGGCAATGGTGCTGAAGGAAATAGAGTTCATCACGCTGCACAACTGGCTGCTGACGTGTATAGGTGCGGGGATATTTGTACTGGCCGGCTGGATGACCGTGGAAGCTGTCTTTGTATTTGCAAGGACGAAGTCTGCTACTGGTCTGAAACAGGTTTGAGCCTGAAACGTGCATTTGGCGGCTGAGGAGGTGAAAAGGCCTTGATTTCATCGGTGCAGACATATTGGGGCGGAAAGTTGTATTTGACGCGTCTGGAGATTTCATCGGGCTGAGCCAGGTCTCCATCATGTATTTCCAGTATGATGTGGAAATCCATTTTCTCATATTCTCTTGCGGCTTGCTCGGTTGCCTTGATCTTGAAACTTCCGATTATGTCGCTCAGGTTGATTATTTCAACGGTGTACTTGCCCTGCATACTTTCACTGAACACAAAGCCTATATTTGTTTTGGCTATAGCCCACTCTTTCAATTGCTGCGCTACAGAAGGAAGTTTTATAATTATATCCTGATCCGACAGTCGCTGCTGGCCTGGTACCCCTTCGACAAGTTCGATATAGGCCTTAGCCTTTATAGCTCTTTCACGAGCCTGAGCAATCTGCTGGGCAGTCAACTGAACGTATGCCTTGTACTTATCCGGAGGCCATTGTTCGGGCACATACATGTTGACCTGCGGCGGTACGATCTGCTCAGCATCGATACGAAACGCATCTTCACCGATAACCTCAACGGTCAGTTTCTGTTCGACAAGCTTCCTTACATGCAGCTTCAAGCTTTCCGGCTCACAAGTTTCAATTGTCAATCCGTGTTTTCTTATGCCTTCGTCGGTCTTTAAGATAGGCAGCAGATAAATTGTCGGATCTCCGATGATATTTATTCCCAGTTTCTCTGTGTCCAGTTGTATCTCCAGTTTTTCCTCTCCCGCTTCAATTTGCCGTCTGAACTTTGCGATTTTTCCGGCAGGACCTCTGAGTCGTATACGGATAGTGCTCAGCAAATTATAATTATCAAAATATGCCCAGATATGGCTGGAAGGTAGAACTATTCGAACCACCGCAGTCTTCTCAATGTACTCGTCGAGTTCCAGGTCCGCCCAGACCCATATAAACAGCGTTATGAATACGACCAGTAGTATCTTACGTATCCTGTGGCCCATGAGTGTGTCAGACTTTCTTTGCTTGTTTTTCCAGCATTATCTGTTTTTGGACCTCGGCGGTGTGCCGTTTCCAGAAACGCCCTGCAAGACGGGGCTCCTGTCCCAAGGCAACGGTAATATGAGTTCTAAGTTCTGACTCTGTAAGATTACGAACCAGATGGCCTCCTTTTGCAACGGAGATTATGCCGGTCTCTTCACTTACGACTACTGCCAGCGCATCTGAACTGGATGTAATGCCTAGAGCAGCTCTATGCCTCGAGCCCAGTTGGATGCCTTCAACCGTGCCGCTCTCGGCAAGGGGGAGCTGAACACTAGCGGCCATTATTCGCTCATTCTGGATTATAACAGCCATATCATGAAGAGGGGTGCCGGAATAGAAAATGGTCTTCAGCAGTTCACTGGTGATCTTCGCGTCAACCCGAACGCCGCTTTCAATGAATTCGCCCAGTCCAATATTTTCCTCAATCACAATTATGGCACCGGTTTGGGTTCGTGAAAACTGCATTACCGCACTGGCGAGTTCCTCTGTGCTTCTGGTCAGTTCATGAGAGGAACCTGTGAGGAAGCGTCGTTGGCCGATGCGCATCAGAGCGCGGCGGATTTCCGGCTGGAAAGCGGTAATTGCGATGATCAATATAGCTATGATAAAACCATCGTAAAGATATTCAAGGCGTTTGAAACCGAAGCGATCCACGACAAGGTAGAGAACCAGAACGCCGACGACCAGCACGAAAGTCACCCCATGAAATAATCTTTCCCCCCGTGTGCCTTCAAGAAAGTTGACGATCCAGTACACCACCAGACCCATCAAAAGTAGTTCGACAAGCACCTGGAGGAGTGGATAGTCTGAAACACGGTTGAAATAGTCTACAATTGAGTCCAAACGTCAGTTCCCTCTTTTGTGCGACAATCCGTTCGAACTGCAGTAAGCCAAACAGAAAAACGCGTCAAAGAATCAACGAATGTACATATCAGTCAGTCTACTTGGTCTGTCGGTCAGCAACATTGCATCAATATCATCTGCTAACATCTGCATTTCAAGCCTTAACTGGCGCATATGTCTGCGATGCCCTTCATCGACGGCCTCACCCTGGCCGTGAATTGCGCTGCAGCCACACAAACCGATGCCCAAAACGAACAACAGTACTGCCAACAAATACTTCTTCAAACCTCTCATACCACCTTCCCCAAAGTGCTTATAAACCCATTGCTGCACAGAGATAATAGGCCCCATACAGCTAATATTACGCCTAAACCTTACTTATTTTAACATTTGTTACTATTTGATGTCAAGACCAAAAACGCCCAAATTGTACTTTAGATTCTCAATCAAGCCCAGAAATGTGTAAACATTATTTAAGGGGGTATCTCCTTGACTCCAGTACATACAATCGGTAGTATTTGCGATCATGGAAGATTACCCGCGAACATTGATGGAATTGGAAAAGCGGTTTTCATCGGAAGAGGCCTGTCGGGAATATTTGGAAGTTCTTCG
>JBDRHL010000201.1:0-25722 GCA_043816955.1 Planctomycetota bacterium
CCACAGCCAGAAAACTGCTGAATATTATCTTTGATACGCTGAAGAATGACTGGGTATTTGAAGATTTTCCAAACTTTGTATTAACAAGTAGTTGCGTAAAAAAATAATAAAAATTGGAGTAGACTTTTAACATAGGAGAAAAACATGACGGCGATAATTACAATCCTGGTGATCCTGGTCCTGCTGGTAATCTTTATTATCGGCATTTACAATTCGCTGGTCCGGCTGCGAAATCAGGTTGACAACTCGTGGAGCCAGATCGATGTGCAACTGAAGCGAAGGCATGACCTGATTCCAAATCTTGTCGAAACTGCCAAGGGCTATATGCAGCACGAACGCCAGACCTTTGAAACGATAACCGAAGCGCGAAGCAAAGCAATGGGAGCAGGCAGTGTGGCAGAAGCCTCCAAGGCAGAAGGTCGCCTGAGCGATGCCCTCAGCAAGTTCATGCTTGTCGTGGAAAACTATCCCGATCTTAAGGCCAATCAGAATTTTCTGTCTCTGCAGGAGGAACTTTCCAGCACAGAAAACAAAATTGCCTTTTCCCGACAGGCCTACAATGATCAGGTCCTGGGCTTCAACAACAAAACACAAATGTTCCCTTCCAATATAATTGCCGGGATGTTTAATTTCACCAAACGCGACTTCTTCGAAATCCAGAGCGAAGCGGAACGCGAGACACCAAAGGTCAGTTTTTCATGATTTTAGTATGCTGATATGTGGGAACTGATACGAATCAACAAGCGGAACAGCATCCTGCTGATGCTGGCAATGGCAATAGTGTTGCTGACGCTGGGCTACCTTATCGGAGCTGCGATATTCGGTGTGCATACGAAGATGGCAATGCAGCGTCACGGCACAGTTCATCCGCCACATAGCGGTATAAGTCCGGGCGGGATGATAGGCATTGCAATTGCAGCGATCTTATGGATGATCCTTGCATTGATCAGCTTTACTTCCGGCGATCAGATATTTCTGGCTACCAGCGGGGCAAAGCAGGTAACAAAGGATGTGCACCCACAGCTTTTTAACGTGGTCGAGGAAATGACCATAGCCGCTTCCCTGCCGAACATGCCGAAAATTTATATAATTAATGACCCTGCGCCTAACGCCTTCGCGACCGGCCGAAGTCCGCGGTCCGCCTCGGTTGCTGTAACTGCCGGGCTGCTTGCAAGAATGAACCGTGATGAATTGCAGGGAGTGATCGCACACGAAGTAAGTCACATCCTGCATCGCGACATTCTTTTTGTAACGGTCGCCGGCATTATGCTCGGCTCGATCGTGCTGCTATCGCAGGTGTTCTTGAGGGGTATGTTTTACAGCTCTATGATGGGCGGCAGCAGGCGAAGGTATTCCTCCGGCAGCGGGGGCAGCAGCGGCGGAGCCGCACAATTGGTCATTTTTGCAATTGCAATTCTTTTTGCGATCCTCGCGCCGATATTCGCGTATCTTTTATATTTTGCGCTTTCGCAAAGGCGTGAGTACCTGGCCGATGCCGGAGCAGCCAGATTGACACGGTATCCAGAGGGGCTTGCAAGCGCGCTGGAAAAGATTGCCGATAACGCCTCTCCGCTGGCGGGTGCCAATAAGGTGACCGCACCGATGTACATCGCCAACCCCCTTAAAGTCAAGGGCAACCACCTTGCCGACCTGACCAGCACGCATCCGCCTATTTCCCAAAGGGTAAAGATACTTCGAAACATGACGCACGGTGCTTCGTTTAATAATTATTCGCAGGCCTTTACAGCAGTGACAGGCTCAAGGCGTGCTATACCTGTTTCAGCACTTAAGGATACTGAGACGGTCGAGATTCGTAAAGGCCAAGCTCCCGAAGCTGCCTCAGGGAAAAAACAGCAGGCAAGGCAGGTAGGCGATATTATGCGAAGGGTCAACCAGTTCGCCTTTCTGACCTGCTCATGTGGGCTGATGATGAAAATCCCGCCCAATTTCAAAACAAGCCAGGTCCGCTGTCCCCGCTGCGGAGCCATATCGCCCACAAAAACGAAAACCGCGGGGTAACGGAGATATACATGAAGTTCGACCCGCTGACCATAACAATTATCTTTATTATTGTCTCTACGCTCGTAGGGGCTTTTGCCAGAAGACGAAGCAGGGATAAATGCCTCAAAGATTTTGCCGGCTTCCTGGTCACCCTGGAGACAACAGGAGGCAAGGCTGTCTGGGGCAAATTACGGGTTGAGAATACCGGCCTTGAACTGGTTTATGACAATCTGCACAAGGACAGCGATGGACATGATGAGGCCAGTTATATTCTTTACAAACAGGAATTTTCCAACATACAGGCACTGATTCGCTTTCATGACCGGCTAAACGACAAAGATCGCACCAGAAGAGACCGGGACCTTGCAGCAACTTATCATCCGTCTTTTTTCAGGCGATTTGGCCGAAGAATAAAAAGCGTTTTCAAAACTACAAGGGATTCGGTTATCGAGATTACAAATACCTTTGTTTCCCGTGCGAAAAAAACCACTCCTGCAGGAACCATGCTGACCAGCCAGGATAAATACGTCTCACAGATGAAGCAGGATTTGATCAGTTCTGTGGCAACTGCATACGAGCCTCTCCTCGAACGCCACATCGGCAGAAAAGTTGTACTTGAGCTGGTTAAAGGAGATAAGATACTTGAATTGCCCGGCGTGCTGAAGGATTACACCTCCGAATTCATCGAGCTTATGGATGTTGATTATAGAATCAACCCCGCCGAGGCACCTAGAAAAGCCGACATCCTGACCCGCCGGACCAACGGAATCGTCCGCCACCTGGCTGAATACATGGGTGAGAGACGGGATTCGAACCCGCGACCCCCAGATCCACAATCTGGTGCTCTAACCGGCTGAGCTACTCTCACCACAAGACACTTCAGCACCGCAAGTTCGTGTGAATATGTGTGCGGCGCCAGTAATGTGAATTCTAATAGAATAGGCCGGCTTGTCAACCTTAAACTCACAGCCCCATCTCACACGTCCCTTTTGCCTTCATCAGGAAGAGTGCCATGCCCCATAGCTGCTACCCTTTTGACCAGCTCTACCACATTTTTTGCATCAAGCTTGTGCATGATCTGGTTTCGATGGTCTTCTATAGTCCGCACTGAGCGCCCCAGCAACTCAGCTACTTCCTTGTTCGTCTTGCCGCTGACGATCAGCTTTAACACCCGCAACTGGTTTTTCGTCAGTATCTCCTCAAAAGGCTGCTGGGGTCTGCTTTTTCTCAGAACACTTTGCACCATCCGCAGAAACACTTCCCTCTCAAACGGTTTCTCAATAAAATCAACCGCTCCGCCTTTAATGGATTTTACCGCCGTCGGAACGTCTCCATATGCAGTCATAATCAAAACAGGCAGCGACGGCATAATCTTTTTAGCATGTTCGAGAAGTTCCATACCATCCATGCCCGGCATACGCATATCACTAATCAGAAGATCACAATCTCCTCTATCCAGCTCATTCAGACAATTATCGGCGGTGGTAAAACAACTTACCGAATAATCGCCTGCAGACTCGAGTATCCGCTTGATTATTCTGAGCACACCCGGCTCGTCATCGACAACACAAATATGCTGTTTATCATCTTCCATGCTTATCCCATCAGCTTACAGCAAGTTTTACAAGCTCCGGTATGGTTAAGTTAGCATCTTTCTTCTGGCAAACCTGCTCAACAAAGGCTTCAAGCCGGGTAACTAAAGTTGAATCTTCCTGACCGTCGAAGCTCAAATTCAAAATCGGCATGTTGTCGCATTCGGAACTTATACGTCTTGTCTGGGTACTGACAATTGTCGACGGCATACAACTGAAAGGCATCACATTTACCACACCACCGATACCCCTGCGGTAGAACTCAATCATTTTGCCGATGCTAAGTATGGCTTCTCCTTCAAACGAATGATGCATATAGGGGCGAGCCATTTCGATTATATGCTCTATCGGCCCTTCAGCCAGTTTACCGAACCTTTTCTCCAGAGGTCCGGCAAGTTTTTTTTCAATCTTATGTTGGAAATAATTCTGAAATTTATTGTTAAAAAACTCATATGTTTGCTTTCTGCGCCTGGCTGTTTCGTTTCGAGTAAAATTAGTGTAGTAAATCCACTCTGCTAATGTGGCTAAGTCACAGGCGGCGCCAAGCTCTTCCAGTCGCGTGATTATATCTCTATTGGCAAATGGATGGCTGCGCACGTAAATTTCACCGACTATTCCAATTCTCGGCTTTCGCACTTTCAGGTCCAATTCCACCTCTGCAAAATCATTGGCGATAAAATTCATAAGCAGATGCATCTGCGTAAGGCTCATACGCTTTTCCACGGCCTGAACCCACCGCTTGACTGAATGCTCATAAACCTGCTGAGCCTGGCGGGCATCAACGGCAAAGGGACGCAACCGCAGTAGCAGTTTCCACAGCAAGTCTATTCCAACTGTCGCAATCCACACATCTTTCATCAAGTTGCTATTCACTGAACCGGTGATATTTTTGCTGAATTCTTTGTAGAAACTGCCATCCTGATCAGGTGATATCACAGGCACATGTCCCATGCCGACATAACCCAGAATAAGCCTGTGCAGACAGTTATACATGCCAAATCTGCATGGTCCAGCCGAACCGGGCATAAAAAAAGCTACATTATCAGGTTCTGCCCCTTTGGCTCTTACTACCTTAAGCATATCTCCTGTGGTAATGATACAGGGCAGGCACTCCTTGCCGGTAGTGACTTGTCTACCCTGCAAAAGAGATAACTCATCAGCTATAGGCATAACCTCAGCCGATTGACCATAGGCCCTGATACATGCGGCCACACCGTAAGCACAATCGCCCATATATGGAATATATAATGTATGTTTCCTGTTGATAGTTTTTGCCGCTGTCGGTTTCTTAAAGGTCGAAGTGTCCCGGTCTTTGTTGCAGCGATAGTGCTTCAAACTGTCAAGAAATGCCTCCAAACGGGTAATAACCCCGGCATCAGTGGAATGCTCATCAAGTTCCAGTTGCAGGCAGGGGTTTTGAGCCATTATGTCTTTGAAAAATGTCATGAGAAATGAATCCGGCCCGCAGCTGAAGTTTGAAAGATATATTGCAAAAAGCCGCGGGTCTTTTTTAATCACGTCAGCAGCTCTTAAAATCTTCTGGCCGTATGCCCAGTAAATCTGTCGCTGGAGCGGCTCATCACAAACTTCAGCATCATCAAGGTCCAGCATATCCATCGGTATTGTCTCAACGCCAAGCTCGGAAAGTTTCATTGGCAGCTGTAAATTCAAGCCCTCGTCACCGCCGTTGTACGGACGAGAAACCAGCACGAATAATTTTTGATCCGGCCCGATTTTGCCGAGAATTTCCCTGCCTTTTTTCTTTAATACCTCCTCAAACCCATGTTGAGCAAAAAGAGCTTCTTCGATTGCTTTGCAAACCGCCGATTTGGAAACTTTCAACTTTTTACCAAGCGAGATAAAGCTCTTTCGAAATAATCTCTTTCCCTCTCCCATGTGAATTGGAACAGTGAGAATTTTCGTTTTGCCGAGTCTGCCTGCAAAAGCGGTTTTAACTTGATAGGCTATCGACTGTACATAAGGACATAGCTGATTATGCCTGTTTTGGGGATGGCCGGCGATCATCGAAACAATGCTTGGAAGAAAGATAAAATCAACTTCTTTTTTTATCAACTCCGCAACATGGCCATATGCAACCTTTACCGGAAAACAGAGCTGGGCGGTGGTAGATTCGACCCCTATGCGAATAATTTTCTTGTTCGTCTGGCCGGAAAGGACCACTTCATACCCCAATGACTTGAAAAATCGAGCAAACAAAGGCAAAAGCTGCCAGTTTACCAAGCACATTGGGATGCCTATCATGGCTTTTATTTTGCCTGGTTTCTGGTCATCATTCAACCCTGCAAACTCCAGCAGCTTGGTATGGCGAAATTTGAATGCACAGAAGCTTTCTGTTTTATCAGACTTTTTCTTTATATTATATCTGTCGCACCGCGAGCCATAAAATAACGGCTGTGCTTCCGGAAGTTGAACCTTTTTAATATCACAGTGATTCGGACAGTGCTCGCAGGTGAAAGATTCAATGTTGTACTTAATAGAGACAAGATGCTCGAAGCCTCTGAAATTACTTTCGACCCTCTGTCCGCATTCATCAGCTTTCTTTTCCATATATTCAGAAACAATAGCCGCTGCACCCAATGCTCCTGTTACTTCGTGATGATCCGGGACCATAATCGGCTTGCCTGTTACCTTTTCGAAAGCCGACCTGACCGCTTTGTTAAAGGCCGTGCCTCCCTGGAAACAAATATTGTCTCCGATCTTACGGCGGCCAACCACGCGATTCAAATAATTGTCAACAATTGAATAACTTAAGCCCGATACCAAATCCTCTGTCTTGGCTCCCTGCTGCTGATAGTTTAACAGATCAGACTCCATAAATACCGTGCATCGTTCACCGAGTTTTATAGGAGCCTTACTTTGAAAGGCCGTCTCCGCAAACTCTTCATCAATATTGATACACAACCGCTGGGCCTGCTCTTCAAGAAACGAGCCTGTCCCCGCGGCACAGGCATGATTCATTTCAAAATCAACAACCACACCATTTTCCAGCGATATGTATTTGCTGTCCTGGCCGCCAATTTCGAAAATCGTATCGACCTTTGGATTAACTATTACTGCTCCGGCTGCCTGAGCACTGATTTCGTTTATAACCACATCAGCACCAATAAAATCACCTGTCAGGTATCTGCCCGAGCCGGTCGTTGCTGCTCCGAGAATTTTCACCTTTTCGCCGACTTTTCCGGCAATCATACCCAGCCCCTTGCGGACGGCTTCCAAAGGCCGGCCCGCCGTCATCAAATATTCCTTGGCAAGTATGCGCTTCTGCTCATCAATGACCACTACATTTGTACTTATCGAACCGACATCAAGGCCGAGATAGGAATTGACCGGTTTGATCGCGTTCGAGAGTAAATGTCCGTAAACTGCACTTTCGGATTGCGGCAAAGCAGGTCTGTTCAAAACCCCCTGTCGAGGTGCGCCTGCCAGAACAGAACCGCGCCGGGCTAAGTAACTGTCAATTTTTTCGAGATCAAGCCGGCCGTTATCTTTGGGACTGCTTCTGGTCCTGGCGACCAGTACAGCACCGATAGCGCCGGTAAAGAAATGCTTATCCGGAATGATAAGCTGGTCCTGACGCAATTCAAAAACCTGCTCCAGCGCCCTGACTACCCCGATATTAGCCGCCACACCACCTGTAAATATAATCGGCTTGATAAACTCCCTGCCGCATCCTAAATTGCTCTTCAGGTTTCTAGCTAATGCGAGACACAATCCGGCTATAATATCACAGGACGGAGTTGCCTGCTGCTGAAGGTGAATCATGTCGGTTTTAGCAAAGACCGAACATCGTCCAGCCATTCGCGGCACAGTTTTGCTCTCGAGAGCCATCTGACCAAACTTGTTTTCAATATCTATACCTAATCGTTGTGCCTGCTGATCCAGAAAGGAGCCTGTTCCCGCTGCACAGACGGTATTAAGGGTAAAATCCCGAATTCTGCCCTGCCCCTGGTCTTTGGATAAGAGGATTAATTTACTGTCCTGGCCCCCAATTTCAATAACCGTCATCTCTTCCAGACTTGGGTATAAATGCCATATAGCCGCTGCCTGCGCTGAAACCTCGTTTATAAAAGGAATCGCCAGCAGATTAGCCAAAAACCGCCCTGCTGAACCAGTTGCAACAGTCAGAACGATATCGGGAAAATTTACCTGATTGGATAAATTTTGCAGTTGAGAGCGGATCGTTTCAATGGGCCTGCCTTCTGTGCGTTTGTAATCACAATGAATAACCTTCCCATCTTTGTCAAGTACCACTACATCGCTGCTCGTCGAGCCGATATCAATGCCTGCAAAAAGCTTGTGCTCCCTTCGAAGCAGTTTACTGTAGTGCCGGCTGCGACTACCTGACACCAACCCCATTGTCCTTGTCTTGTCGCCCATCCTTATCTCCAGGGGGACAATTTTTGCTCAGAAAGTCCCCTTTGCTTTGGCTGGCCCCTATTCCATTATTAAGCAGTGCAAAATTCAACTGCTCCAAACCGCTGTGATTATAATTCGCACATGGGAGTTTGTCCAGTCTTTTCATTCCCTCCATAGTCTCATTATTTCCATCCGCCTGCCCGTCTGCGTACCAAAAAATGTTTATTACTCTTATTCGGTCATCCACGTTCGCCCGTACGAAATATCAACCTTCAGCGGAACGGAAAGTCTTATAGCACCTGTCATTTCAGCCGCTATCCATTTGCCGTATTCCACTGCCTTATCCCGCGGAACCTCGAACACAAGCTCATCGTGTATCTGAAGAATCATCTTAACTGGCAGATTATCCCGTTCGATAACACGCTGAATATTTATCATCGCCAGTTTGATCATATCTGCTGCAGAGCCCTGAATAATGGTATTAATAACAAGCCTCTCGGCCTGGGACCTCGTATTAAAATTCCTCGCCGAAAGCCCGGTGATAATCCTCCGCCGTCCCATGATCGTCTCGGCATGACCTGTTGTCTTTGCCCCGGCAACAGCATCATCCATGAATTTGCGAATCGAAGCGTAGCGAGTGAAATAGTCCTCAATAAACTTTTTCGCCTCGCTTTGACTCAGTCCCGTCGTCCGCGACAAGCCGAATGCTCCCTGCCCATAGATAATCCCGAAATTAACCGCCTTGCAGTGAGATCGCATCTGGCTGGTTACTTCTTCCAAGGGCACATTGTAAATCTGGGCCGCTACGAAACGGTGAATGTCCTGATTTTTCTCGAACGCCTCTCGAAGCGCTTTATCCTGGGAAAAATGCGCCAGCAGCCGAAGCTCAATCTGCGAATAATCCGCACTCAATATTACATCCGACCTCTTTGCCGGCACAAAGGCCGAACGTATTTTTTTGCCCAGGTCGGTGCGTACCGGTATGTTCTGAAGATTCGGATCACTCGAACTGAGCCGTCCCGTCGCCGTTATCGTCTGATTGAAGGAAGCATGCACCCTGCCCGTGCGGGGATTGATCAGCGTCCCGAGTTTGTCTATATAAGTGTTTTTGAGCTTCACAATCTGGCGGTACTGCAGAATCAAAGGCACAATCGCGTGGGCACTGCTGAGTTCCTCCAGCACCGCTGCGTCTGTGCTTCTTCCGGTTTTCCCCTCGCGAACCGACGGAAGCCCGAGCCTGTCAAAAAGAACCTCTGCCAACTGCTTTGTTGAATCTATATTGAAAACTTCCCCGGCATATTCGTATATTTGCGACGCAAGACCTTCCACCGTCTCGCTGAGAGTATGTGACATATTCTTCAGAAGCGGCACATCAAGAGATACGCCGTTAACCTCCATCACAGCCAGCACCCCCACAAGCGGCATCTCGATTTGCTCGAAAAGCTTTTTCAGTCGAGGCTCTTTTTCCAGACGCGAATTCAGAACCCTGTACAGCATAAATGTAACATCCGCATCTTCTGCTGAATATTCCGCCGCAGCCTTGATGTCGACCATGTCGAATGTCAATTGGTCCTTCCCCCTGCCTATCAGCGACGAAATCCCAATGCATTCATAGTTCAGAAAATCCATCGCCATAGCATCCATCGAATGGCTTCTGCGCGAAGCGTCAAGCACATACGAAGCAATCATAGTATCGAAATACACGCCCTGCACCGGCATACCCGCGCCGCTCATCACAATCATATCATACTTAATGTTCTGCCCGATCTTTTTTACTTTTTCATCCGCGAATATCGGCGCAAGCTTCTGCCGCACCTCGCTCAGATTCAGATATTTTGATCCCATCGGGCCTTGCACCGGCAGATAATAGGCCTCATGCTCCCGCCAGCAAAAGCTCATCCCCACAAGATCGGCGCGCATCGGAAAAATAGAGGTTGTTTCCGTATCGAAGGCAAAAATCCTCTCTCTTTTCAGCAGCGAAAAGAATTCCCTGAATTTTTCCATGGTGTCTACAAGTATATATTTATGATCAACTGTACCGGCTGATAAAACGCCCCCTGTCTGCCTGACATCCGGTATCTTTGTCTCTGATTTGGAAGATGCCTGCCCAAGACCAAGCTGACTTATAAGCCTGCTGAAACCCAGCTCTGAGAAAATCTCGCCGAGTTTGTCCTTATCGATGTCCTTGCGGGAAAAAACATCGTCGTTGAATTTGACTGGTGCTTCACAGTCTATCGTAACAAGCTTCCTGCTAAGACACACAACCTCTTTCGAATTCCTCAGGCTCTCACCCCGCTTGCCTTTGATCTCATCGGCATGTGCAAAAAGATTTTCGAGCGTCCCGTACTGCTGTATCCACTCCAGCGCGGTTTTCGGCCCAACGTCAGGAACACCGGGAATATTATCAGCAGTATCCCCCTGCAGCGCAAGACAATCGATAAACTGCTCAGGACGCACCTTTATCTTTTCCGCCATCGCAGACACATCAAAAATCTCTCCTGTCTTCATATCAAAAGTGCTGACATATTTGTTCAGCAATTGCAGCATGTCTTTGTCTTTCGAGCAGATATACGTACTTATTTTTTTCGCTTCTGCCTGTTTGGCAATCGTGCCGATCAGATCGTCCGCTTCGAAACCCGCCAGCCGCAGAACAGGTATCCGCATCGCCGCGAGAATCTGCTCAATTCTGTCGATCTGCGCAGGCATGTCATCAGGCATGGGAGGCCGATGCGCCTTGTACTCCGGATAAATTTCGCGACGGAAACTGGGCTCCTTCGAGTCCATTACGACAACCAGCATGTCCGGCTGATTCCGCTCTATCATGCCCAGCACAGCAGTGGTAAAAATATATACCGCCTTGGTCGGCTCCCCTGCAGGACTTGTCAGACGCTGGCGCATCGGAGCATAATACGCCGCGTAAATATGCGCGTGTCCATCAATTATGTAGAGACTCTTGCCCATTGCTGTCCACTTTATTGCCCCCCTGCCAAACTGTCAAGCAATTTGACTGCCGGTCAGCAATTCCGCAACATTTTGTTGTGGGGCGTATTTTTGTTGGGTTAGTGGTTTGTATTTCCGGATTTATGGTAATTTGACTGTTCTGTCGTAACCTCCATCGTTTTCGCAGGGCCAATTTGATCCTGTTTTCTCAACTTAGGACGCAACGGTAGCGATCTCGTTATCTTTCAGTTGCGAGTTGGCTGACAATCTCTGGTTTCAAGACTAAGCCGGCAAGATCACAATCAGGGGGGTCTGCCTATTGACTGTCTGATGGCAGGTTCGCTAACACCCACACACAAGCTCGCATACAATTGACTCGTCAGTGATATCAGGCTGTTGATTATCTTTCGCATTTGCGGCTTGAGATACGCTTATAGAAACACTGCACAAGCGTAAAGACTATAAAAAGCGTCTGAACATATTAATCCCTATCCTCCATGAAACGTTTGAGAGAATGGGCAGAAATATCAGCCATAAGTTCATTGGCTTTTCCATAATTTTCGACCCATCGAATAATAGTGTTTTCCCATTTTTTCGGTATGCAGATCATCTTTCGTTTTTTTCCGTCTCGTATGCTCAAATACAACGAGACGTGTTTCTGCCCCCTGGTAACACACTTACACCGCGGATTTCCACAGGTCCTTGCCATAGTAACCAGCGAACCGCACAATAATCTTTTGCCACCAGCCAACTTTGTCAGCTGTGAACGAGCCTGCCTGTCGGTTTGAGTAAATTTGCCTCTATGTCTCATGAGAGTCCTTTCAATTAAATCTGATGCGAACTGATATATTATATTATATCAGAAAAAGGGCAAAAAACCAGAAAAAACGAATGCGAATTTGCTGTTTTAGGAAATTTATGCGAGAATACTTATCTGTAAGGACTTACAGACACAAAAAATCCAAGTTGCGGAATTGCTGGGTTTCAGGCCTTTTGAGGGTATTATCTGCGTAAAATCAGCACCTTGCATTACTCAGGCCAAAACTGTACAATATGTATTAAATGCTTTAACAGGACTTTATCAGGCGGGCAGTAATGGTCGATCAAAGAGATGTGCAAAAAGACCCGGATTCAGTCAAAGGCACAAGGCTCAGCCGCCTGGCAGTTCTTGCAACTATTTTAAGCCTCCTGACAATCCCCGCAACAACAGCCTCGATACAACGGATAAGATTTATACAGTCCACCAGGGGATTTGTCTATACGGCAGAGGACGATTTTATCTACGAAACACTGCATAAATTGTGCGTTATAATTCCTACTGTCTCAGTCGTTCTCGCGATGACGGCTGTTGTTATATGTGCTCGCAACAACCAATTAACAGGCCGGCAGCTCGCTTTTCTCGCTATTGCAATCACTATAATCGTCTTTCTGGTGTATTGGCACAAGCTGACACAACTACCCCATATCAGCATTTTTTAGCCCGCATGTTTCACGGTGTTTTGAAAGCAGGCAATACACCTCTCTTGCCGCAACAACGCGAATTATTCGACAACCACCGCTGTGCCGTAAACCAGTATCTCCGCTGCCATCGTAACAACCATTGACGTGCCGAACTGAATTGCAACTATAGCGTTGGCGCCGAGTTTTTCAGCCTCTTCGATCATCCTATCCAGCGCCTGCTCGCGAGACTCAGCCAGCATCTTCGTATAATCGCTTATCTCCCCGCCAACTATGTTCCGCAGCGATGCCATGATGTCTCTTCCTATATGCCTGGCACGTATGGTGTTGCCTTTTACCAGCCCAAGGTGTTTCACTATTTTCTTACCTTCTATTGTCATGGTAGTTGATAGTAACATCTGCTATCTCCTTACATCTTTATACCTGTCCTTCTTCCGGAAATACAAACACTCACGCAGAACCGAAACAAACAATATCGCAAGTCCCGCAATAACCACAAGCAGCCCGATCTTCAGAACGATCCCCACGGCAGGGTCCTTTATCATCTCTTCTATCGCCTTGAAACCTCCGTAAATGATCAGGAGCACTGCTCCGATGGAAAGAAGTATCCAACCCAGCCCCCGCTCGATGCGGTTGTAAACGCCGCCCCAGTACTGACGCCATACCTGCTCTTCCGGCTCAGCCATTCCCACCGATTCGGTCAATTCCTTCAACTGTCTGAACTCTTTTAGCTCCTGCTGACAGCCCTCACACCCTGCCAGATGCTTCTCGAAGTTACGCTTCTGCTGTTCCTCAAGTTCATTGTCAAGATATCCCATCATAAGGTCTTTATACTCAGGACAAGTCATAACTGCCGACCTCCTTTCTCACTTAATATTTCTTTTAACCGTTTGCGGGCATAGTAGAGCCTGCTTGTAACCGTACCTTCATTACAAAAAAGATTGCGAGCTATCTGCTCGTAAGACATCCCCCGGAAATGCCTCAGTATTATCACCTCCCGGTGCTTATCGTCCAGCATCTTTATTGCCTCCCGGATGCGCTGCTTCTGCTCATTCCTTTCGACAATTGCTTCAGGCTGGCAGTTTTCGTCACCCTGCAAATGTTCATATTCATCCGCACCCAATGGCTGCTCGAGCCCTTTGCGGCGCTTCTTAAGATGCGTAAAACAAAGATTCCGCAATATCTGGTAGAACCATGGGAAAAATCCTCTGCTCGACCTGAGCTGACCTATATTCGTGTATGCGCGAGCAAACGCCTCCTGCGAAAGATCCAGCGCATCCTCATGATTGCCCACCAGCCACAGAGCTATAAAGTAGGCATCCTTCATATACCTGTGAACGATAGACTCAAACGCCTTGCGAGAACCTGTTCGACAGCGATTTATCGCCCTGATTTCATCTTGAGCTGATTGGTCCAATTATACCCAGCTCCAAATACACCGCAAGATCGCACAACACAGAAAATCCAGGTATATAGACACCTCTCCCGCCGGTTTTCTTCAAATTATCCGATTATTATACCAAAATTTTGCCTATCTTTTCGTCAGACAGTGTAAGTGGATGCAGCCGTTGTTCCACCGCGACCAGTCCAGTTCGTATGGAAAAACTCGCCTCTTGGCTTATCAACTCGCTCGTAGGTATGTGCACCGAAGTAGTCACGCTGTGCCTGAAGCAGGTTCGCAGGCAGCCTTTCGCTGCGGAAACCATCATAGTACGCAAGCGCTGCACCTATCGCCGGCATCGGCACTCCCATCCGGACCGCTGTTGTAACAACACGCCGCCACGCATCCTGGGCCTTTTCCACGGCATTTTTGAAGAACGGACCCAGCAGCAGGTTCTCAAGCTGCGGATTCTTGTCAAATGCTTCTTTGATCTTGCCCAGAAACACCGAGCGAATTATACACCCGCCGCGCCACATCAGCGCAATGCCGCCGTTATTCAGCTTCCATCCATATTCCTTCGCCGCAGCACGCATCAACTGGTACCCCTGGGTATAACTTACAATCTTGGAGGCATACAAAGCCTCCCGCAGATCATTGACCATCGCCTGCTTATCGCCGTCGTATTCACTCTTAGGGCCCTTCAGAACCTTCGACGCACTCACACGCTCATCCTTTAACGCAGACAGACACCTTGCAAAAACCGCCTCACCAATCAACGTCAGCGGCTGACCCAGATCAAGCGCCGCTATAGCGGTCCATTTACCTGTTCCTTTCTGTCCCGCCGTATCCAGTATCAGATCGATAACTTCGCTGCCGTTTTCATCCTTATAGCCAAGTATGTCCCTTGTGATCTCGATAAGATAAGAATTCAGCTCGCCTTTGTTCCACTCGGCAAATACCTCATGCATCTGCTCATTTCTCAGGCTAAGCCCCTCCTTCATCATCTGGTATATCTCGCAGATCATCTGCATATCGCCGTATTCGATACCATTGTGAACCATCTTGACAAAATGACCGGCACCATTTTCCCCAACCCACTCACAGCACGGCTGTCCGTCCGCCGTATGCGCCGAGATTTTCTGAAAGATCGGTTTGACCGCTTCCCATGCCTTTGGTGAACCGCCCGGCATGATGGATGGTCCCGTCAGCGCACCTTCTTCACCACCGGAAACACCCGTCCCGATGTAAAGTTTGCCCTTGCTCTCAACATACCCTGCCCGCCGGATCGTATCCGGAAAATGGCTGTTGCCGCCATCAATGATAATATCACCCTCTTCCAGGTGAGGCAGCACCTGGTCGATAAAAGCGTCAACTGCTCCGCCTGCCTTTACCATAAGCATAACCTTGCGGGGTCGTTTAAGATTCGCACATAGTTCCTCGATCGAATGACAGCCGATAATGTTCTTATCCTTGGCCCTGCCCTTGATAAAATTATCTACCTTTGAAACGGTCCTGTTGAAACAGGCTACCGTAAAGCCCTTGCTTTCCATGTTCAAAATCAGGTTTTCTCCCATTACCGCCAGACCTATAAGCCCTATATCCGCCTTTGACATTTTTCTTTTTCTCCTGAAACAGTTTTTGATTTCCAGCCTGATTTCTCTGTATTTGTTATTTCTCAAACCTCTCTCTGAATGACCACAGCCCGAGTCCGGGGTTGGAGATAAAGTATATTTCCTCTCCATTGATGTTGTTAAAACCATCCGCAAGCTTTTCCGGATCATACCGCCGTATCATTTCATCCAGGTCTGCATATTCAAAATTGACACTTTCGATCTCATCCCTGCTTACACCGCCCGGACAATATGTAATCTTAAACCGCCCCTCACTGGAACCGTGAATCAGATGAGCAGCAGCACTGAGGTTAACCTTCAGATCATCATGTGTTTCAACCAACTCAAGCACCCGCTCGGTCCCCACGTATCCGTACTTCCTTATCAGCCTGTCAATTTCAGGATCTTCGCCGAACTCCTTCAACCCCGGCGCCAGCACAATAAGCTCTCCGCCGTCCGCCATTGCCATCCTTGTCCGGTAGATGCTCTTGTTGCCCAGCCACGTGCTTTTGTATTCTTCTGCTTCCAGATAAACAACCACCTTCTCCAGAGGCTTATCGAGCAGTTGAAAATTGACTTTCAATGACAGCTCAGCAGCCAGGTTGAAGCATTCGATATCATCTCCGATAAACAAACCCCTCGTAACCTGACCCTCAGCAGCAGAAGCAACCACAGTCTGCACATAAATAATCGGCAGGTCTTTTGCGAAATGCTCCGACGCGTAATTAAGAACCCGGCGAACGGGGGTATCTGCCCTTCCCATTATTCTTTCCATACCATATGCTGCACCCAGGAAATGACTTTTATTTATCCCCTCGGCGCCACCCGTACCAATAAAAATGTTCTTGTTGTAATTGGCCATCCCCACAACTTCATGCGGCACCACCTGACCAATCGAAAGGATAAGATCGAAACTGCCTTCGACAAGAAGTTTGTCTACCTGTGCAGGCCAACTGTAATTGACACGGCCCTCGCTTACCTGCCTCACAAATTCAGCCGGCACCTCACCCAGCGTAACAAGTCCCCCGCGCCAGTCATGCCTTCGGAAAAGCCCAGCCGGCACATGCCCGAACATCTTCGTGATTTCACTTTTGCTCATCGGATAGTGTGTACCAATCGCCGGCAGAATGTCCGTGAGTCTGTCCCCGTAATATTCGCGTGCCATCTGCGTAAGCTCCCCTGCACGCGAATGAAAACGCGTAATATCAGGCGGAACCACAAGAACCTTTTTCTTCGCACCAATCCTGCCAAGCGCCTCATAAAGACCGCTTTTAAGGTCCTCTGCAGTCAGCTTATCTGTCTTGCTTCCGCGCTTATAAAGCAGCATTTTTCCCTCGCTTATTACCAGTCCGGATGTTCGGGCAGATATTCATCAAACTCGGCGATTAGCTTTGTCTCATAATCGCCTGCGTATTTGCCGGCAATAAATTTATCAAACGCCTCGTCATGGAATCGTTTCCAGCTTTTGTCTTCATCCCCGGGATTGACCGGATAAAACAGCGCCCCGATGCTCCTTGCAGCTTTCATATCACCCGGCGCATCACCTATCATCAAAACATGGTTCTTCGCATATTTACCCTTTGTCGCTATATCGAGATGCTGCGCCTTTGTCCCCATCTCCTGACCCGCTATGACCTGAACATACCTGGCAATATCATGCTCTTCCCATTCGCGAGCTAACGCTTCGCCGGGAGTAGCGCTGCAGCAGATAACATCCGCTTTATCGAAAATCTTCTCCAGGCTTTCTCGTACATACGGGAAAGGCGGGATGTCCTTGACAATCGCAGCTACCGACTCATTGACCTTCCTGCTCCATTCCAGAACATGCTGCAGTTCTTTTTTTGCCTCACCATTTGCCGATTGAATCGCCGTATTCAGTCCCTCATTACTAAGCAGACTCCTGGGATCATCGACCCACTTGCAGTAATGTTCGAACTTCGGCACCTTGAAGCTGCGCTTCTTTGTCATCGGATGTGACGGAAGCAGTTCGGTAAGTATCCGGACTATGGTCTTGTGCCGGTTCGCCCCGCGGGTCTTGCTGAAAAGATCAGCAAATTCCTTGCACTGCCTTGCCGCGTATGCCACTGGCTGCAGGCCGAAATATGCGATCATCCACGGGCAAAAACACTCACGCTGCTTGATCCCCATCGTATCAAAAACACATCCGTCCGAATCGATCCCGACAAAAAATCCCTTGCTTGGCCTTAAATCCGCCAATGGCCCGGCTGCATCATTCATCCGACTCTCCAGTCAAAATCACCAAATCAAAAAAATTATACGCCGCTGAACGCCGAAAACCCGCCGTCTATCGGCACAACAATACCTGTAACAAATCTGGCTGCTTCACTGAGAAGCCATATTACCGTCCCGACAAGCTCCTGCGGATCACCGTACCTGCCCATCGGTGTATGTTCAATAATCGTTTTACCGCGGGCTGTAGGCTTACCCGTCTTCTGGTCGATCAGCAAAAAGCGGTTCTGTTCGGTAAGGAAAAATCCCGGTGCAATCGCATTTACGCGAATCTCCTTCGAATAGTTCTGGCACATATGAACAGCCAGCCACTGAGTAAAGTTGCTTACCGCTGCCTTTGCCGCTGAATACGCCGGTATCTTTGTCAGAGGGCAAAAAGCGTTCATGCTGGAAATATTCAGCACAACGCCTCTGCCCCTCTCTGCCATATCCTTCGCGAAAACCTGAGCAGGCAAAACCGTCCCGATAAAATTAAGATCAAAAACAAAACGTATCGCATCATCAGGCAGATCAAAAAAAGACATATCAGGCCCCGTCGTCGCCTCCTTCTTATTACCGCCGGCGCCGTTGATCAGAACATCAACCGCACCGAACTCAGCAGCGATTTTTTCCTGTGCAGCTTCCAGGGTGCCCTTTTTCAATACGTTGCAGACAACCGCAATAGCTTTCCCCCCGTCAGCCCTGATTTCGCCGGCAACCTTATTAGCCGCCTCTTCCATCAAATCCATCACCGCAACCTTCGCCCCTGCCCCTGCAAGTGCTTTGGCAAGCGTTCCGCAAAGAACACCCCCTGCACCTGTTATCGCGATAACCCTGCCCTTAAGATCAAATAAATCGCTCATCTAATTGTCCTTTAATCTGGAAATATTCTCTTAATATGTCTTTCAAAAATATTCGCCGTAACGCCTTGCGCGATCACATCCTCGTACTTTTCCAATGCATTCAGATACCTCTGTCCCATCTCCGCTGCGACCTTATACCCCACGTGCAGAAGCTGCCTGAAATTCGAATCATAATCCGGGCATCCCTGCTCATGCCTCAACGTATTGGCAAATTTCTCACCGCTCCAGCCTGCAACCGTCTCAGGCCTCGGCAGTTTGCGCCTGTCAATATCAATCACCGTCGCGTAAGGCCCGCAAAGCTCATCAAACCGCCCATATGCTTTCTCATAAACTTCCCTGGCAATCTCAAGACCCTCTCCGCCTGCCCTCGCCAGCCCGATAAGCTCTTCAAGCCACGTTGTCCCTGCTGTCTTCAAATGAAGACCTGCGTTATATTTCCCAAGTGCCTCCTTGATCGGCCCGTAAATCGAAAACTTGTCACTTCCCGAATGAACGCTGAGCTTCAGATTACCAGGCAGCCCGAACTCCTTCACCGCAAAACGAATCACCGCAAGGTCCTCCTCGAACTCCCTTGTAAACCGTTTAACGTCACCGACATAATCAACACCTTTATTAAACCTGCCTGTAAATTTCGGAGCTATCGTCTGCGCAGGTATCCCCTCCTCTGCAATTGCAGCCAGGATAAAAAGCATCTCTATCGGACTTTGCGGCTGCTTCGTTTCGTCCATCGAAACCTCTGTAACAAAGTTACCTTCTCCTTTCACCGAAGCTATATGACGGTAAATCTTGCCTGCCTCCTGCACCGCAAGCAGCACCTTCCCTGCAATCCCCTTCATCTGCGATTCTGTTATCTCAATCGGTTCCTCTATTCCCTCGATCATAAGCTGACCGGCATATTTCTTATACCTGTAAACGAACGCAGCAATATCTCCCGGCGTCGCAGCCTTACCCATAAAGTCCGCTACATCAAGTGTAAAAAAATTACTCGCCTCAACAAACAGATCAACATTTTTCAGCCCGATATGATCAGCATCAACATAATACCCGCCCGTCCAGCCAAGCGCCTTTACCGAGTCATCCGCCTCCCTGCGAACACTCGCATGGTCGGTATGTATAATCGTATGCTCCCGGTAACTCTTGTTCCACACAGGTACAATATCAATACCCGCCTTTTTAGCCTTCATTATCGCAGCCAGCTGAGCCTTTCCTTGGTGCCCGAACCTGTCGCCTACTCCAAAGGAATATTTTTCCAGCTTCATTTCAACTTTCCTTAACTTGTTTACAGATACGCAGCCAGCTTCCTCTCGACCGGCTTCCTTTCAAAACGCATATAAACCGGCAGACCGTCATCACCGACAGTAATCGGCGCCTCACCTTGCACCAGAGGCCGAACATAATCAAGCATCGCCTCGGTTACGCCGTTACCCGCTTGATTAATAAACTCAGCCGGAACCTTTTTCTCTCCGTTGGCAACATCGCTAAGCCCCGCAAGTCCTGTCGTGCATTGGTAAGGCTTGTTACTCTCTCGAACGAGTGTCACCATCTTTCCATTGGTGCCTTTAAGCGACTGGCGAACAGCTTCTGCACCGCACATGTATGCTTCATTCACATCAGTCAGCGATGCAAAATGCATCGCGGTTCGCTGATTCGTACCGAGCTTGTTAACTCTGGCCTTTATGCCGACCTCTTTTTCGATAACCATCTTTATCATATCGGCAGCTCCGCCCAGCTGAACATGCCCGAAGCTGTCCATTCCCAGCCTGCTGCTGTCCGCTGTAACATATTTGCCTTTCTCATCTTTAAGCCCTTCGCCGGCTGCGATAAACACCCTGCCGAACTCTTTAAGCACATCCTTGACATCCTTCACAAGCTTCTCAAAACTGAATACCGCCTCGGGCATATATATCAGGTGCGGCGCATCCTCACTGGTCCGTCTGGCAAGCCCTGTCGCAGCCGCAATCCAGCCGGCGTTTCTGCCCATGACCTCAAGTATGCTGCATGTATCTATCGTATAAAGCGATTCGGTATCTCTGCCCGCTTCCATCGCGCATGTCGCTACGTATTTCGCCACGCTGCCGTAGCCCGGGCAATGATCGGTAAACGCCAGATCATTATCAATAGTCTTAGGCACACCCATACAAACAAGCTCATACCCTGTATCTTTGGCAAGCACGTTGACCTTGTCGCAGGTATCCATCGAATCATTTCCGCCGGCATAGAAGAAATAATGAATGTCGTGCGCCTTGAAAACCGCCAATATACGCTCATAGTCCGCCTTGCTTTGCTCCAGTGACTTCAGCTTATGCCGACACGACCCGATAGCCGCAGCAGGCGTTCTTTTGAGGGCTTCAATCGTTTCGGGTTTTTCAGCGGTAATATCGAACAAATCCCCTTTTAAGACGCCTAAAATACCGTTCGTTGCGCCGAAAACCCTGCCGATTTTGCCGGATTTTACAGCTTGCTGGATTACCCCGCACGCGCTGGAGTTAATAACTGTTGTCGGCCCGCCGCTTTGTGCGACTATTGCATTGGCTTTGACGCTCATTCGTTGGCTCTCCAAAAAACCTTATTATTAATACTAAAAATGCCCATCCCCACCGAAAACAGCTAATATAACCTTTTCCCCCATATTTGCAAGCCCCTGCCCGGGCGTTTTTACCTTGACACCAAAACCCTGCCTGGATATAATTACTTATTATAGAAGGAGAAAGCTGTTGTTGTTTCAGCCTGCGCTGAGATTGCTGGGCTTTCCCTTCAGGTTTCTAAAATAAAAGTCCATCCGGTGCAGGTCGGCACAATGAACTGCATCCATATTGGACACCGCAATTCGAGAAATAAGGAGGTCGAAAATGAAAAAGTTCCCATTATTTTCGCTAATCTTACTAACGGTCACATCCTTGTTTTTTTACACCGGTGTCCCGGCGTCTGCGGATTGGTTCAAAATGAATCCCCCTCCGGATGTTGATAAAACCGACCACAATGACGTCAACAAAAATGGTACCGATTGGAACAAACCGACATGCTGGATTGCTGTCGCCTCAAACATGCTTGCAGGCGCAGGCTACGGAGATGGCAACTCTGTCCAGGAAAGAGCTGATGAAATCTATTCAGAACTATGCCTTCATATCGTTGATGGCAACGAGGCCGGATGGGCAGATGAGGCAATCGACGCGTGGCTCCAGTCAGACTACAACAAATGGAGCAACACTAATCCATATACCATTATAGATGTTCACGGCAACAAGGCGGCTCCAAGACGCCCGTGGGCATATACAGAATTGCCCAAATTTGTCGCAAACAAGCTGCGTGCCTGTGACATGGTCAGGCTTAGCATACTTGTCCCCGATGCAAACGCCAACACCACCCCCACCTATGGCCATGCAGTTACCCTGTGGGGCGACGATGCCAATGATCCTAATGAGCTGACCTCCAATCCGAGCAAGGTTAAGGTCTCCGACTCAGATTACTGGAATCCTGCTGTTAACGTCCAGACTTATACATATGACGACTACAACAACCCTAATCCCGGCGGCAACAACGAAGGCAACGGCTGGTACATAAACTACAATAACTCCGATACCCACCGCTACATCGACAATGTAGTTACACTCTCAGCAACCGATCCCAACGATGTTACCCCAAGTACTGAAACCCTTGTCGCCTCCGCCCAGTTCCAATATAGCGGCGATGACCCCTGCGCCCTCGACCTGCATTATAGGATCATTTCCGATGCAAAGATACTCACCTACAATACCAGCCTCGACTGGGACATACCAAATGAACCGCAAATCGTCGAAGAAGACGTAAACTGCATCTCCGTCACATGGGACCTTGCCTACAACCCCGTACCGAAAGACACCACTGTAACAATAACTGCGCAGATCGCCGTCCCCTATAATGCAAACGGTTCTACCGTATCCCTCAAAAACATATATTGGACGCCTTTGTTTTTCGAGCCTCTTGTCGGCTCACTCTGGCATCGGTGGACACCCGAACTGCCCGGCTCTCCCTATCTGCACGCACCAAACATGTGCGGCGGCTATGTCGTCGTCGCATTCGATGTTTACAGAGACACCGGCACTATGATGGAAATCATGGGCCATTATCGTTACCAGTTCAAATACAAGTACTTCCAGGATCCCGAACACCACGAATTTGTTCTTGAACCAACCGACCCCCGACCCGACGTCTTCGTAAGCTATTTCCGCTTCGGTCACTCCTACGGCCTTTTGCTCCCAGAGGAGCTGTGGCAGTTTAACAATTGGCGCACAACCGATTATTCAATGTTTCCATTCATGGCCCCCGTCGGCCCATTCATCATCGAATGGCCGGGCCAGCTTCCTTACCCCAAAGGGCAGTATTACGTCAATCCCACTGCCCAGAGCTGCGATGATCCCGGCATGTGGTACCTCGGCGGCGACATAAATCGCGACTGTTACGTAAACTTCAGCGATTTCGCGCTATTTGCAATGACCTGGATGCAGTGTAACGACCCAGCCAATCCCCAGTGCCACTAACCTGACGAATCCTCCTGGCTGACTGATCCGCTTTGCAAAAAAATTTGCTTGTCTTCGCCGGATAACGGCATATACATAGATAACTTCCGGGGCTGACAGCCGGAGCGAAAGTCTTTACGATCGCAGCACGGCAGTCTCCAACCCCGTCATTGCGAGGCCCTGAAAGGGCCGCGGCAATCTCCCCTTGCAAATCCCCGGCAAAAACCTTACATTATCACCCTATGAAAAAGAAAAAACCCGCAATAACAAAATCCTCGCCGCCGGCACACAAACCATCTGCAATTCTCGATACAAGGGTAATCTACTGCGGCGACAACCTCGAACAACTGAAAAAATTCCCCCAAAACAGCGTTGACCTTATCTATATCGACCCCCTTTTCAATTCCAACCGCAACTCATATTATTGACTGGAGGACTTAATGAATCGGTGGACAACATTGAGTATAGAGTATGCCAATCAAAGAAATTATCTTGATGATTTATTTAAGGTTTATCCCTGTATACCAGAAGGGATACGAGACATCGACCAGGAGAAATGGCAGGCTATCGAAAAGGCTTTTGAAAACAGAGATAACGCAGGCTTACTGAAAACGCTGTTGTCATTAGACCTTTTTCCAATAAAAGATTCTTATGTTGCTTATTTAAAACGAGACCCTTCTGCACTCAAGCGAAATCCGGAGACGGTAAATCGACTATGTGGAAGAATATATGAGATGGGGTTGAATACTATTTACGAGAGATGCTCCGAACCCAAAGAAACAAACAGGCAAATTGGCCCGCTTTTTCATAGATGGATTGAGAAGATGCCTTTGGGAGTTGAGCTTTTAAGGCCGGATAAATTTCTCGCTACCCAAAACAATGCCATACTGCGCGGCAGTGACAATGAGCTTATGGAATTTGCCAATGAACATTTGAACTATAAAGGTGCAAAGGGCTTGGATTTTATCGCCCGGTTTAACGGAAAATATGTTGTTGGTGAAGCTAAGTTTTTAACCGATTTCGGCGGACATCAAAACGCCCAATTTGAGGATGCGAAAAACTTACTTAAGAATAGGACTGTTACCGCCGTCAAAGTCGCAATTCTCGATGGTGTTTTGTATATTCGTGGAAAAAATAAAATGCACGAATTTCTCAAAAAGTGCCCTAATGTGTATAATATAATGAGTTGTTTGGTACTCCGTGATTTTCTGTACCAGCTTTAGTAGCCTTGATAACATAAATAGCGGACAAAACATATGAAGCTGTATTACAAAAATAAGCAGGACGCAACAACCCTTTTGGAGACAACGAAAGCAGCTGTTTTAACGCCTGTTGACAGGCAATTTGAGACTCCAAACAAAATTATAAAAGGCGATAATCTTGAAGTGATGCAGGCTTTGCTTCTGGACTTCAATCTTCGGGCAAAAATCGACTTGGTCTACATCGACCCTCCCTTTGCGACCAAAACTATTTTTAAGCATAACAAATCTCGCACCTCGACGGTCAGTTCCAGCCACAAAGATGATATCGCATATTCGGATATTCTTGTGGGCGCTGAATATCTGGAATTTTTACGAGAACGGCTTATTTTCATTCGGGAATTAATGGCCGATCATGCATCTATTTATCTGCATATTGACTATAAAGTCGGGCACTATGTGAAAGTTATTATGGATGAAATCTTTGGACAGAAAAATTTCAGAAATGATATAACACGGATAAAATGCAATCCTAAAAATTTTCAGCGAAAAGGATATAGCAACGTCAAGGATTTAATTCTTTTTTACACCAAAACAGACGACTTTATTTGGAATGAACCCCGTGCAGATATTTCAAAGGAAGATATTAAAAGACTATTTCCAAAGATTGACGAAAAAGGACGTAGATATACAACAACTCCTTTGCATGCACCTGGGGAAACAAGAAATGGAAATACGGGTAAATCATGGAAAGGATTAATGCCTCCCAAGGGCAGGCACTGGAGATATGACCCTGCCGTATTGGGCCAACTAAACAGTGAGGGACTTATTGAATGGTCAAGTACCGGTAATCCCCGAAAAATTATATATGCAGATGATGCAGAGGCCAACGGCAAAAGGATACAGGATATCTGGGAATTCAAAGATTCTCCATATCCAAGCTATCCTACAGAAAAAAACTTAGATCTCTTGAACCTAATTATCCAGACATCATCAAATCCTGGACAGTTTGTTTTTGACTGTTTCTGCGGATCAGGTACTACTCTTTTTGCCGCTCATCAGTTACACAGATATTGGATTGGCATTGACAACTCTGATATAGCTATTCAGACAACATACCGAAGATTTACACCAGCCGAAGACGCACTATTTGACCGGGATATTCCTTATAATTATTTTGAGCAGCAAGTTCTCTCTGTTTCTAAAATTGGTTTTGATGCTTCTAAACATCATTTGGCCTCTCGCTAAAAACGTTCTTTGTGATGGATTGATCGCGCCTTTGTCGTCCGGGACCTGCCCTGTACCGAGGTTTAATTGGTTTAATTAGGGACAGGCAATTTACTTATATGATGGGACAAAATTTTTACCCGCGCAGGTTTGATTTGCGAAAAAGTATTTGTCATCTCGACCAAAGCCAATGCCTTCTCCCCAAAAGTTTAGATAATATGTAGGTCATCCGTCAAACGGTTATAATTTGTGAAATCCAAATAACGCAAATATTAACCTTATTTGAAAGGATGACCTATGAAAACAAGATTATCAAAAAAACAGAAATGGTTCAACACAATCCACCTCA
>JBDRHL010000202.1:0-2165 GCA_043816955.1 Planctomycetota bacterium
GCAAAAAAATTCAATCCTCATAAAAAACCTCCATTGATGATTGACCAAATTATGAAGTGGGCTAAAGCGAGGCGGTTGCGTTGTAAGGGGTTGTTTTTGACAACTTTTCTCGGTCTTTGCTTCAAAACGATGGCTGGCAGAACTTATCACATTGTTTTCATGCGGTTTTTTAATAGAATTGATGTTGCAGGAACGCAGATAACATAGTCCGGACATGAAAATAATTGTTCAGCGCATACACCAACTGTTCTGTGGCACGAGTCTTGAGTGCGTATCTTCGGCAGAATCAATTTTAACTGCTATCATCTTTGGCCGGCAGCTTATCTTTCAATGCTTTCGCTATCGGGCTTAGCCTTGTTTTATTAAGCGTGCCCTCCCACTTGGGACAGCTGGCAAGCAAAAACGCAAGTACTATATGCACTATCATTACAACATTGAGCCGAGCATGGAATCGTTGTGGTCCATTGACATTGCCGTCATCAACTCCCCAAAACAGTTTCAAGCGGCCATTAGTCCGCTCTACTGCAGTCCGCTTTTTATACAGCTTCTCGAATTTCTTTGTATCCCGAGGCAGAGGGCAAAATCGTCTAAAATCTATTTCGGATTTGACACGTTTGGTCAGGCCATATTTTTTACCCTTATTACATCGCTTAAAGCTTTTGCAGTTCCAGCCCTCGTGTGCCGCAGGACAGCGATATTTTAATGTCCCTCTGCTTGGCTCAAAACCTATAAACGACATTTTGTGCCGAACCGCAGGGGCACTTAACTTGTCATAGCAATATACGGTTCCTGCCTCGTCGTAGACTATGTTACTGTTTCCGTCATCAGATTTGAACATTCGTTCAGTCTCACTGTTGGCCCACATATTACGCACTTCTATCACAGGCTTAATAGACCGATCATTAAGAAACTCATGTATATCGGCACTGTCAGCGGCTTTGTCATAAGACAAGGTTTTTATACGTTTATTGACAACTTTTCCCTGCCTGCCGGTTTGCTTATTGTTGTGAAGATTCTTGATAGCCTGTTCTACAAGGTTCCCCATAACTGTAGGCTCTGCTTGATTAGCGGTAGTTACATCGTACGCTATTGCAACTTCGTGTTTGACATCTACTATCAAATGAAACTTATAGCCGAACCATTCATAAATTTCTGTCACCGTACCATTGTCGTCTTTATACTCTTTTTTAGCGCCCGACGGCTGAGGAAGTTGTGAGTTGGTTTTATCTTTAGCACGGCTTTTGCGGGCATGTAACGCTGAAGCATCGCCTGCCGAATTTTTACCGAGGTCTTTGACCTCACCAGCCAGAAGCCTAACCATTGTTGGAAATATATCCATTAGATACGGCAAGTGAGCATCCATGCCAAGTACTTCTCCAAAGCGGGACATATTGTACTTGCGAGGTATCTGAGTTTCGTTGTCAATACTTATGAGATGGCAAAGGGCAGGGTTACGGTGCAGTTCTTCGAGCATAGCGGTCATGGTGGGATGGCGAAACAGTATCCTTAAAAGATATACTGACCATAGCACTCTTACAGGATAATCATTTCGTCCCTTGCCTCGATAGCAATGTAAGGCATTGAGCAGTTTGCTATCCGGCAAGGCTTCAAAAAAAGTTCTGACAGTCTCAAGTACCGGCGTTGTTTCCAGGCAGTCCCATGCGAATAATGGTTTCGTTATATGTATTTTCATAACCGACAGTATACACCGCAACCCGTCCCCGCAGCAAGAATAAACTGGGGGAAATTTCTTAAAAGCTGAAGATTTTTTTGAAAAATTGCTTCTAATTGCCTGTTAGAGCAAAACGCTGTGGGGAAGCTGTTTGTGAGCCAACCGCTAAACGAGTACAGCGAAAAAACTTAAAGCACAACGCAACCGCCTCGGGGTAAATAAGAGTTGTTTGCATTTGTACGAGCAATTCTGTATAACTATGTGAAGCCTTAAAATAGGGATAGTGTAAACAAGCTGGAATCTACAGAATACCAGCTTTTCTGCTAAAGGCGGGATAAACAGCATATGGGCACACTAAAAGCAAAAAGAGTTATCCTTCTTGGCGATATAGTAAGCGGTTTCAGCCGAGGTATTCTGCGAGGAATCGCCAAATATGCACACCTGCATGGGCACTGGATAATGGATAGGTCCCGGCCATACCATCAGATTGATG
>JBDRHL010000203.1:0-3412 GCA_043816955.1 Planctomycetota bacterium
CTTTAACTTTTCAAACCAACTAAAGAAAGTGCTACGAAACAATTCAACCTGCCCATATGCCTTTTCTATATCCTCTTTTTTTGAATTATCTTTGAATCTTTCTTTTATCCCTAAAATATCGATATAACAAACAATATAATCACTGCCTGTATTTTGCTCTTTTTTGGTATTGCTCATAAACTTCCTATCTAACCTTTCTTCTCAAAAAGAATCCACCGAGGCCGAGCAGTAAGAGAGTAGTTGGTTCGGGGATTATCAGGAAAGCACGGGAAACATCAACACCATTAATGTTACCAATTCCCACAATTTGACCTAAATCATTAATACCGTAGGTGTGTTGTAATACCCAGCCGCTGCCTGTGGGCAGCAGGGTATTTAAGTCAACATATTGCCGCCATCATACAAAAAAGCGTGGAAGGTATAACTTCCAGTAAGATAACTGTCCCCTACAACCTGGCCGTTAGTGTAACATTGTTTCTGTAAATTGGGTATGACCAGCGTGTGCTGGAGCGAAGGCGAGCGTAGCGAGCCGGAGCGACAGCACACGCGAAAGCCGCTTGAAAAAGCGGGGTCATGACGTTCTCCTAAATAGCTTTTCTAACCCTATGAATAGGAGAAACGAACATGACCCAACAAGACAATGATAACGTATTGCAGGCTGCTGTGGAACTATTAAACCAAAACGGTTTCGAGGCATATGCCCAGGTGCTGCAAATCCTGCTGGACCAGGCCATGAAGATCGAGCGAACAGACGCCTTGGGCGCCGAACCGTACGAACGCTCCGAGGCCCGCAGAGGCTACGCCAACGGATATAAGCCCAAGACTCTGGGGACCAGGATAGGCAGAATCACCGTCAATGTGCCCCAGGTGCGAGGGGATCTGGAATTCTTCCCTTCGGCCCTCGAGAAGGGCTGCCGGAGCGAACGAGCTCTAAAGGTAGCTATAGCCGAGATGTACGTCAAAGGCATATCCACCCGGAAGGTCAACGATGTGCTGGAGAAGCTCTGCGGCCTTGGGATAAGCAGCACGCAGGTCAGCCGAGTGGCCGGGCTGCTGGATGAGGGGGTTTCTCAATGGAACAGCCGGCCTTTAGCAGAAGTGCCGTATCTGGTGTTGGACGCCCGCTATGAGAAGGTCCGTCATGGCGGTTCTGTGGTCTCCTGTGCGGTTCTGGTGGCCGTTGGGCTGGATACTGACGGCAGGCGAACAATCCTCGGTACGAGTGTGTCTTTGAGCGAAGCTGAGCCCCACTGGAGAGAATTCCTCAAGAGTTTGCAGGACCGGGGCTTACACGGGGTCCGTTACGTGGTTAGCGACGATCACGATGGCCTGAAGGCGGCTCTCGATGCTCGAATGCCTGGTGTCCCCTGGCAGCGATGTCAGTGTCATTTGCAGCGTAACGCTATGGCGTATGTTCCGAAGGTTTCGATGCGTAAGGATGTGGCTTCAGACATCCGGGACATCTTCAATTCGCCGGATCGCCAGGAGGCCGAAAGCCGGCTGAGGCGCTATGTTGAGAAGTATGGACAATCAGCTCCGAAGCTGGCCGAATGGATGGAGCAGAACATTCCCGAAGGTTTTACGGTGTTTATCTTGCCCAAGAGTCATCGGCGATTCATGCGGACGACCAACATGCTGGAACGGCTGAATGAGGAGATTAAGCGACGGACGCGTGTGGTTGGTTTGTTCCCGAATGAAACTTCGCTGCTCCGATTGGCTGGTGCGCTTTTGATGGAAACTGATGAGGATTGGCAGACAGGCAAAAGATATCTGGATATGACTGTGGAGAACGACACCCACGCCCTACAGCAAAAAGGAATTTACAGAAAAAATGTTGCTTGATCAGAATACTTGTTTGAACAGTCACGGATTACGTTTCGACAATTTTACTTCCCCACAATTTGTCCAAAAGTATATCCACGATACGTTCGGCGGCATGCCCGTCCCAGAGAGGAGGTATTTCAAAATGTTGCAAGTGGCTATTCAATGCTTGCTTATAACCTTCTGTGATCCTCGCCGGGTCGGTGCCAACAACCTGGTTAGAGCCGATTTCTGCGGTGATAGGTCGCTCAGTATCTTCCCGCAGAGTTAAACAGGGAACTTTCAGAATAGTAGTTTCTTCCTGTAGTCCACCGGAATCAGTCAAGACCAATCGAGCGGAAATCATTAACTTTAGGAAATCGAGATAACCTAACGGATCGATAAGTTGCAAATTCGGCAGTTCTTCAAATCGCTTGTCGAGATGAAAAGACTTCAGATTCCGGCGGGTTCGCGGATGGATCGGAAAGATAATCGGCATATCGTTTTGTATAACCTCAAGAGCATCGAGAATTCTGCCAAAAACGGCAGGATTGTCCACATTAGCCGGACGGTGCAAGGTCAGAGCGGCAAAATCGTCGCCATTTAGATTCAGTTGATCCAGGATATTTGACTTCCTGGCTTTGACTTTGTTGTTCAGCAGAGTATCAATCATTACGTTGCCAACAAGGAATATCTTTTCTTTCGGAATACCTTCACTGATGAGATTATCTACGCCACTTTGCTCAGTGCAGAAAAGAAAATCGCTTATGGAATCCGTCAAAAGACGATTGATCTCCTCCGGCATCGAACGGTCGAAGCTTCGCAGGCCGGCTTCGACGTGAATAAGCTTTACGCCCAGCTTCACTGCTACAAGCCCACAGGCAATTGTACTGTTCACATCCCCTACGGCGAGGACCGCATCGGGTTTATAATCGAGGACAACCGGCTCAAAAGCTTTTATAATGTTGGCAGTCTGTACAGCGTGACTGGCTGAACCCACCCCCAAGTTTATATCAGGCTCAGGGATGCCCAATTGGCGAAAGAATAAATCACTCATTTTTTCATCGTAATGCTGGCCGGTATGAACCAAAAGCGGCTCTATAGCTCTTGAAGCCTTACAGGCCTTCATTATCGGGGCGATTTTCATGAAGTTTGGCCGAGCACCTACAACATTGATTAATTTCACAGTGTCATTCCCCTTCTATTGGCAGAATTGCTAAACCGGATAATTGTGTCCAAGTACTCATTTGCAAGGCTATCACGATCATGATATTCCATTACATATTCTCTGCCGCTTTGTCCAAGTGAACGGCACAACTGAGGATTATCGGCCAATTTTTCCACCGCCTGAGTCAGTTGTTCGGCATTTTCTGGTTCTATGCATATTCCAGCGTTTGCCTCTCTCAGAAACTCTGCGGCGTAACCCTCTACCCCAAGAATAACAGGTTCCGCCATAGCCGCAGCTTCAAAGATCTTAGAAGGCAGCACCGTTTTAAAGATATCTGTCTTTTTCAGATGAACCAAGCAGGCGTCACTAATCGAAAGAAGTCCTGGGATAAGGTGCTTATCCTGCCTGCCAACAAAAGTAATATTATCAAGGTTTTCTTCAAGA
>JBDRHL010000204.1:0-4826 GCA_043816955.1 Planctomycetota bacterium
ATGGCATGCGGATAATATTATGGCTGCTTTTGGAAACACAGATGCTGCACCTGACGCTTACATTCAGAGCGATGGAACTAATTTACAAATAGATGCCGATACTCAAATTGATTTTAGTATTGCAACAGCAGATCAGATGAATTTAGGCGCAACGGGACTTCATTTCCCTGACAACAAAATGGTGATGTTTGGAAATAATGCTGCTGCACCTGACGCTTATATACGGAGCGATGGAACCAACCTTGATATTGATGCCGATACTCAAATTGATTTTAGCATTGCTACAGCAGATCAAATGAACCTTGGCGCAACGGGGCTGCATTTCCCTGACAACAAAAGGGTGATGTTTGGGAATACGGCAGCCGCCCCTGACGCCTACATTAAAAGCGATGGTACTGACCTTGACATTGACGCTGACACTACGATAGGTTTTAGCATTGCCACGGTAGACGTAATGAATCTCGTTCCTGGATGTTTATTTTTTCCAGATAATAAATACTTATTGTTTGGTAATACTTCCGGTGCGCCAGACGCATCAATTCGAAGCGACGGAACAATCTTAAGAATTGATTCTGCACATGGCGTTGCAAACATTGCTGTTTTTGGATCGTCGCATGCGACATTAAACAATATATTTGTAGGTTTCGGCGAAGAAGCAGACTATTCGGTCTGTGTTGGCTTTAATCAAACCACAGATACTGGCTATATGATGATAGCAGGCGAAGCCGCGACTGCTGGTTTGCTGATTTATGATGGTGGCTTTGTTGGTGCTGGAACCGGAATGTGGCTTGACGACAATATACCGATAGCATTTGGGAATTCTTCTGCCGTCCCAGATGGTAAGGTTTATTCGGATGGAACGAACCTTATAATCAATGCAGGTGCTACCGTTATAACATTTGTTACAGCCGGGAACAGGGTTGATTACTCATGGGACACGTTGCACGAGGACGATAAAGATGTCTTTTTTGGCTCTGACCAAGATGGACATATTTATTGGAGCAATGAAAATTCAAAACATTTTGTAAAGCTAACGCTTCCTACTGATGCTGGATCCGTAGCTTCTGGAGAATGGTATAGTAACGGTGGCGTTGTTACGATAAAGGCATAATTTTAACACTACACAAAAGGAGCTTCAAAAATGCAGAACCAGGTAGCAAATAAACAGCCGCAGATGGCCAGCCCAAGGCTCGAAGACGTGTTAGAAGAAGCAACCGATGCAGTTTCAACAATTATGTCCACAATGAAGTTGTTAAAAAAGGAACTTCGCCGGCTTGCTATTCTGAAAGATGAAGCGGCGAAGGAGATTGCCTCTCTCAATGCTGAGATCGACAGGCTCAAAAAAGAGAACGTTGAGGCTGCAAAAGCTGAAGAAAAGGAACCAGTAACCGAATAGGCGTAATAATGGCAACAGTTTATGGCGGGAAAAAATATGGTACCGGGTATTATAAAGGTGTAAATTTTCAAATATTTGCATCGGCAACAACCGGCACTCCGCCACTTACTGTACAGTTTACATCGTTGATTGAGGGTGTGCTTGTTTCATCTTATGCTTGGGATTTTGGTGATACCGAAACAAGCGTGCTCGCCAATCCAGCTCATACTTATGCGGCAGGAGATTATACAGCAGAATTAGAGATAACAGATTCTCTTGGAAACACTGCGTCTGTAACAATGGAAATAAATGTAGATACATACAACCCATCAGCAACGCCAACCGAAGGGCCGGCGCAGTTGGTGGTAACTTTTTCGTTGGATTAAATTAAAAAAAGGCTGAAAATGTGTCGTACGAAGTATCTCATGTCTGGAGTTTTGGAGACGGCCATACATCGGCAGAAAGAGAGCCGGTACATAGATATAAGATGCCTGGGATTTATACTTGGCGTGTTACTATTACCTATAATACCGGACTAACCTTTAAGGGATCGGGAACAATTTATGTATGGTCATGGGGAATTAATACTGGAGAACAAAACGTGAGTAAAACAACGCGATGTTTTAGACTTGGTTTTACTAAGGAACAGGGAATTGGTTTCTCTGAGGTAACTGGAGACAGTTGGCCAATGCCGGAAGCTCGCACAGGCGTTCTAAACATGGTAGACTCAAATAAATACCCTCACCTCCTCGTCATTGACCACAGAGACGGAATGTTTTACGACGTTGCCACAGTCGACGGACCAGAAGATAGTGGGCTCACGAAGTATTACAAAGACAAAGTTGCTACCGATGGAACTGGTGGAACAGATATCGAGCCATCAGTCGAATGGCCGGAAGACAGTGGTTCTGACGAAAACATGATTATGAGAAGTAGATTGAGCTATTTGTATACCAGGCCGACAACCGAAGATAATCGTGGTGCAACTGGTTATACCGCAAGTGGATACCCAAGTGGATTGGAAATCACAAAAAAAACGTATGTGGATGGAGAACGCACAGACGAAACGGCAAAGGCAGAGGCAATTACTCTTCCAAAGCATCGCATAAAATATGACAAAAAGGTAGAAGGAACGCGGATATTCAATATCATTTCAGCCAATAAATCGGATTGGTCAATAGTCGGAAGAAGAGACGAGTATGTTTCAAGCGACCGCCCAGACGCTTCTGACAATGAAGAAACTGCAGAAGATGGGTACGAAGACGAATTCGCAGAACCGATTTTTTGGCTTGGGTATTATCGTGGTCAGCTCATGGATCGTGCAAACGGAGTAAATTTGAACGTCACGCACCAACGAACAGAGGGTCTTGATAGTTATTCCGGATCCGCTATTCGATTCTGGAATCCGATTAACTTGGGCAGTCTCAGTGCAATGACTGCGGGCACTCTCATGTTATGGTATAAAGAAGGTGCTCTATCAATAACCATAGGCGGCACACTTTACCCGATAACAAGCCACAACACATCTGGAGGATGGACTCTCGCGTATGCAGATGGAATTACTGATTCAGGAGAGCTTATCATAACGCCAACCATTGCTGCCCAGATATACGACTTAAGGATTTTTGCAGGAGCTATTTCATCCGATGCCAGGGAATATTACTATTATGACGTGAATAAGCACGATGGAAAACAGATGTTGCCCATAGTCGGTCTTTAAGGAAAATTATGCCAAGATCAATTATCGATACACCTCTCAGGACATCAAGCAATGACGAACCGTCTATTCGCATTGATATCCATGACAAGAACTTTGAGATTGCGTGGAAGAAAATGCGCGATCTCAGGTATGATATCGATAATTACCAGCCACAAGCTATTGTAGACAAGCTTCCTCAACTCGGTGGCGATATCGATGTTAATGAGTGGAAAATCAAAAGCAGAACGGCAAAAAACATTGAGATAGAGCCAGGAACCGGTGGAATCCTCGATATAAATGGAAACACCGACATAAGCGGGACTCTTACGCTCCAAACGATAGCAAAAGCAACAACCGATCCAGGCAAATATCTCGTTGATGATAGCTCTGTTGTAAAATATCTGACAAGTGTAGAGCTCGCGACCGGTCTTTTACATAACGACATTGGTGGGCTCAATATTGGCGACTACAGACATCTTAGTGAAACAAACCACGATAGACTAATAAATTATAAAGATGCAACTACTCTTCATTGGCACTCAAAGGTTCTTTCGTCAGATGGTTCTCAAGATCCAGCTTTATCGGCAAAAGCATCTGGATCAATTATACTTGCAAGAATTGATAATGCGGCAATCGATACAGACAAGTTTCTTGTCTCGAACTCAGGAACCATCGAATACCGAACTGGAACACAACTCGCAAGCGATATTGACCATGCACTTATTTCCAACTTAAACAGTGCCACCTATACACATCTTACCGCAGCAAACGCAGCGACGCTTACCGATGATTCAATGGCAGATGCACTTCACAGACATTCTGAGCTTTCTGCTTCTGATGGAGATCCTGACAAAACAGTTTCAGTAGATGCAACTGGAAACGTAACGATATCTGTTATTGCAAATGCCGCTGTTGATACAGACAAGTTTCTTGTCTCGAACTCATCTGTTTTAGAATACAGAACCGGTGCAGAAGTCGCAGATGACATAGAGGGCGATATCGTCCACAACAACCTCAGTGGACTACAAGGCGGTATTGCAGCTGAGTATTATCATTTTACATCGGCCCAACATACGGAGATCGCTGCGTTTTGGGCGGCCACGAATATTAGCGGTGCAGAAGCAGAAACCTTAACAGATGGCTCAATTGCAGATTCTCTACATGAACATTCAAAGCTAGTTGCCAGTGATGGTGATCCTGATCCTGCTTTAAGCGCAGATACAACTGGAGAGATAACACTTTCGACAATCAATAATGCCGGTGTAGACACAGATACCTTCTTGGTTTCTAATGGTGGTACGATTCAGTATCGTGATAGTGCTGGATTGGCTGATGATATTCAGGGTGACATTGATCATGCAACACTTGCCAATTTGAATAGTGCCACCTATACACATCTTAGTTCTGCTAACGCAGCAACGCTAACAGATGGCTCTATTGCTGATTCTCTACATGAACATGCAAAGCTCGTTGCCAGTGACGGTGATCCTGATCCTGCTTTAGATGCTGACGCTGATGGTGTATTGAGGGTAAATTCTACCGAAGGAATATCTAAATCAACAACAATAGAGGGAGCAATTACTGGATTATTAATACAATCACAAACAACTGATGCCTATACTGCATTGGCGATTGCGCCAAACGGAACAAGTACCAATACAGCCTATCGGATGTTTATGACTTCTGATTATGAAACAAATTACGAACAGCTTGCTCTTGCGGTTGATACTGGTAATTCTGCTTTCTGTATAA
>JBDRHL010000205.1:0-2117 GCA_043816955.1 Planctomycetota bacterium
ACTCGCGTATGATGCCATATTCGCTCTGTCGCATTAAATTCGGGTGAGTAAGGCGGCAGATTATGTACTTCCAACCATTTGCGGTTTTCACTAAACCATAACCAGACATTTTTATCCTTATGATATGATGCGTTATCTTGAACGAGAATTACCGGCTGTGGGTAGTAGCGGCGAGCAATTTGTTCAAGAAACACAAGATAGGTCTCAGCATTAAAAACCGTATCGCGATGATAGAGAAAACGGGCTGAGAATAGCTCGACGCAGCCAAATATCTTAACACTTTTACGCTGACCTGTTACCGGCACTTCGGGTTGGCATCCTTGACGTGCCCATGTACTGTGTAGTGTCGAATCCTGTCGGAAACTTGCTTCGTCTTCAAAAATTAAGGGTGTAGTTTTCATTCTACGTAAAATCATGGTTTATGCGGCTCGTTTAAGTTGAATATATTGTTTCCAGAATACATCCCATCTGTTCGATTTAACAAAGCATCGCAAATGCAGAATGCGCTGTCCGCCCTGGCGGGACCATCGCATACCGCTGCGGCACAAACGTGTTTTTACAATGCTTTTACAAGCCGCTTCGACCGGACCGCTGCCAATAGGCAGGCCGCGAGCAATAAAATCAGCGTAGCTCATCCGCTCCTTGTTACGCCTGAAAAAGGTTCTTTCTGCTTCCAATTTCTCCTGACGGCCTTTAGACTGACGAAGATTTTGAGAATAATAGGTCATCGAACGCAAAACGGACTCAGCCCCATCCTCATCTTCAAGAAGCTTTTTGCGGTATTTATTGTACCAGGCATCGCCCAAATTGCTGCTTTTGCCAAACAATGCTTCGCCGGCTTTCGAGAGGTGCTCTGTTGTATGATAGAAATCTATCAGTTTTTCATAGTCATCATACATAGAATGGCTGTCGGCATAAGACCAGATAGAACGATGGCCGTCACACAAAAATATTTTAGTTGTACCCTGCGGCAGCTTTTCTTCTGCAGCAAGCAATTCTTGTTCAAACTGCTGCTTAAATATTACCGCCCGCTGCTGAGGCATTCGAGCGACATAACACGATTGCAGTCTTTGAGGCCTTTCTTCTTGTCCGGATGGCAACGCGTAACAGGATATAGCTCCTGCCATGGCATTTTTATAAGCGGTGTTTTCACTCGAAGAGGCTTCGAGGCCGGGGCGCTGTGCCGGACGGCCCTGCTGGGCGCCCTGTTCCCGCAAAAGCACATTAACGCCGTCCATGCCGGCCACAAGAACATCAGTCTCTTGCGGAAGCTGCTGCGAGTCCTGAACAGACTGCATAATTGTATCAGCGTGTGTTTCCACAAAGTCGCCGATATTGTTGGTAACATTCTTTATTGCCGTTGCCGATGGATGAAACCAAGCGCATTTTTCAAACAGTTGTTCTGTTTCATCAGCGGTCAAATGAGCCATGGAAAATGCGATTGCCTGGCGTACATCTTCAGTGGCAAATTCATCTTTCATACCCCAAAAATCATCCAGCGGACAATAAGACTTTCCTCCAGCATCAGCTTGATACAGCGAGCGAGTTATCTGCATCGTGCCAAAGGGCGTCAGGAAGTCTTTAGGGCTGGCCATTTTCCAGCGGAGTTTCTGGTCATTGACCTCCAGAATCGGCTGCCCAATGTCATAGGATTCGATAAATCTCTGATAGGCTTTTCGGCCTGCCTGGGAGAAAGCGTCTTTCAAAGCAGCAGAAAAGTCCAGAGCAAGGTCAGCGGTCAATTCCCTGGTATCGGCTTTGCCGGCAAAATCTTCCATTTTTTGTTCAAAAACTTCCATTGCAAGTTTAACAACTTTTTGTATAATCATTTTCGGACTCCTTTTAATTTGCTTAACTATTCTTGTTGTAACTACTTATAGTACAAGCAACGGAGTCCGATTTTTATTAAATTTTACGTAAAACGGAAACTACACCCTAAAAATGTAACTGATTTAATAACAGATGCTTATAACATTCCAACCGGATTTTGTGACCATAGGCAAAAGCGTTAACAGCCCCAATATTATCGTGAGAATCGCAATGCCAAGTTTTAGGTGGGTTGTATTCATAATCTTAACACTCTTGGCAGAAAGGGGTACGGAAAGTACTGCGCCAAT
>JBDRHL010000206.1:0-46013 GCA_043816955.1 Planctomycetota bacterium
TTTTTATCGACTACTACAGCAGGCAGTATCTGTGGAGCCGATGACTTACGGACGGCTTCTCAAACATGAGCGACAGCCAAAATCTGAAATGCACAATATATAGAGCCAACTGGAGCTAAGGAGATACCCCCTTAATAATATTCTACCCCCCCCTGCAATTTCAAGTAATAATTACAAGAAAATCTCGGTTTTATTGAAAATTTTCCAGATTTTCCTGATACAATTGCTGGGAGATTTTGATATTGTTGTGGCATTGCGGGCTTACATCGTGGCATTGGAAAGAGAAGGAATAGCGGGAAAAGGCCGAAAAGCGTGTTTTTGCGCTAAAAGCGGGCATTGAAAGGTTTACTCCGAGGCAAAGTAAGCTTACTCCGTCGCAAAGTCAGCATGACCCGTGACAGAGTAAGTGTGACCTGAGGCAAAGTCAACTTACTTTGTGCCGGATTAAATGGTTTAAAAGTCGCCATCGGGGTGGATAAGGAATTTTATAGAAGAGTTATTTTTTTGAAAGGATTTTTAAAATGGCGAGATATTTTGTGAATTTGGCATGGCTATAAAGCACCACTCTCCTGCAAAGCACACCCTGGTACTTGAACTGGCCAACGATGCGATAGGGTACATACCAACCATTGAACCCTTTGAACAAGGCGGCTATGAGCCTGCGACCGGCAGCACAATGTACCAGCCCGGAGCCGGCGAAAAATTGGTCCGCTCAGCCCTTAATCAACTGAATAATCTCTTTTGATCAAAATGCTTATAGTACCCTGCTTCACACTACTACCACAATTTCCTTGACAAAACCACGCATAAAAATGTCTAATATAAATAATAGGGGCGATTAGCTCAGTTGGCTAGAGCGCACGGATCACACCCGTGAGGCCGCCGGTTCGAGTCCGGCATCGCCCAATTAGATAACCCCATATAAGTCAAAGAGTTATATGGGGTTTTTGTTTGTGGAAAAATTAAATATTGAATTAATCGCATTATTCTTTGTGCAGAATTTGTGCAGAATGGAGTTTTCGGGGGCGGCCTTTACCCCGTTTTTGATCCCCATTTGCGATGAGTATATCCAATTCTCCTTTGTCAAAAGCAAAGTGTCCCGCAAGTTTTTTGGGGTGTAATGCCCCTCTCTTGATCAGTCGGTATATGGCTCGCTCAGGTCGTGCCAACCCCAACCGATCAAGACCGAGATAGGTAACAGCCTCGTGCATCCAAAGGATCGCAGCTCTTTCCGGTTTGTCTTTTACTGTTATGTTTTCCATAATAGCCTATTTTCAGATTTTAAGATTTGTTTAACTTTTACTATGAATCATTTTCTCGAAGTCGTACATATTTGTAGGCCTCGTTTGCAACCAACGCGACTTTAGGAATATCTTCGATGTTAAAGCTGTTTGTGTATTTCCAATCTTCGCCTTCTTTGTAAGCCTTAGTGATTGTTACAGAATAAAACTTGACCGTTTCGCTCTCTACTGTTTTGGTTTTTGCCCAGATGCTTGCTGATACCGGGCCACAAATGAATTTCTTTTCTGGCTTTCGCATTGTGATATTCTCCAATCAGACTTTTAATATTTACGATATTGAAAACAAGTCAGCTTGAAACAGTGTTTCTCCAGGGAGGTAAGCTAATTGGTCTAATCGAGAAAACCGGCCAGCTTCAATTGGTATTGTGCTCGGGGTAAATGCTTGTTGTTGATTAGACCAATTGGCTCTATTTCTGTGCTTGTTTTTTGTTTCCATATTATGCCTCACTGGCTTCTGTTTGATTGATTCTGTCTCTGTAGACTAAAGTGCCAGTTCGAACCGTTTAATTTCACTTTTGGGAATCTTTTTGCAGATTTTTTGTTTTTCTTACTGAAACAGCCCCTAAAGCTAAATATTTTTGATTTTTTTTGGTGTTTGTGAAATTACAAAGGTCGTTCTGCCTCTTTATGTTACAGGGGAATGGTAGAAAATAATGTTAATTGGAATTTGGGAGATAATGGTTATGGGTTTTAGATTGCAAAAAGGCGATTATAAGATTGTTGAGTGTCTTGCAGAATACAGAATCCTTACCATGACCCAACTTGCAGTACTCTTACAGAAGAATAAGCCGGTAATTAGGAAACGTTTCCGCGATCTCAAAAAGGAAGGATTAATAAAAGTAACCGATAATGAGTTTGGGCGGAATTTTGGCCGGCCTGAAGAACTGCTGGGATTAAGTGAGGAAGGGGTTGACGTTCTCAGGGAAAACAATCTCATCGGTAAGGATGTACCATATGAAAGTGTTGGTCCCGTAAGCACTCGTCTTATTGACCATCAACTTTTGATGAACTGGTTCAGAATACATCTCAATCAGGTTGAGATGGTGCTTCCCAGGTTGAGTATCAGACTTCTGGCTCATAATTCACCCTTTGTGCCGCGAAATCCGGATAGTCGTGTAATTACAACTGATTGTTCACCAATTGGCCGCAGAACTGTACGCCATGTCAGATTCACACCGGATGCTGTGATTGCAGCTACCGATACAATTCAGGCCAAAACTGTGCTGTATTTTCTTGAGGCCGATTGCGGGACCGAAACATTATCCAGTCCGCAACGGGACATGTCTGACATTCGCCAGAAGATACTCAATTATCAGTGGTATTTTCAGAGCCTGAAATATAAGCGGTATGAAAATATATTCAAAGTTCCCTATTTAGAAGGCTTTCGTGTACTTTTCCTCACAAAAACAACCGGGCGGCTGGCAGCTTTATGCAAATTGACACAGGAGATGCAGCCATCGCATTTTGTCTGGCTGACAGAACAGGAACGTATGTTTGACGATGGTATCTCCTGGAAAATCTGGGCAAGGGGCGGTAATCTTCAGGTTATGCAGCACTCTATGATTGGCAGTTTGTGTTGCCGGGCACCTTTGCCTTCTTAGTTATGTGTCTGCATTTCAAAGTTCAGCAGAATCTCGCCATATATCTTGTCTATCAATTCGTGTGGCAAATCAAGTACGATCTCGCGGGTTCGTCCGTATCTGCCGCGGGAAAGCACCCGGCTGCGGAGTAGTGAGTAGATATCCAGTTCAGATATCAAATCGCCGAAGGCACGACCGGTCAGTGGTCGTAGTTTGGCCTTAGTGCAAAATGCTTTGTAGGCGTCATAAGTTTCACCGGTGCCTACGGAACCTTTTTGGTTTTGGCGTGTTGCATCAACAACGGCGGCCATGGCAGCCTGTAATTGTGCCGGTGCAGAACGCAGTAATGTTAGATAGCGATCCTGATCGAGTTGGGTAGCAGCCTTATCGACCATATCAAGAGTAAGCTTTGTGCCTGCTTTCTCAGCCAGATAAGCACTCTTTGCCAACAGGGCAACCGCCCTGCGTGCATCACCGTGGTCACGGCTGGCCATAGCAGCAATCTTTTCGACTACACCCTGCTCGATAGCCTTTGCCTGCAAAGCTTTTTCTACGCGGATTCGGAGAATGTGCTGCAGGTCGATGGCATTGTAGGGTTTGAAGATCAATTCATTTAGTTTCAGAAATGATTTCACCCTGGGATCTAAGTGATCGGGCCAGTCCAGACGGTTCGATACGAATACCAGGATAAGTTTGGCAGGTATCTTTTGAGGCAGCCTTCTTACTAAAAATGTCATGAAGTTATCTTTGTCGCGGCGTACATTATCAACTTCATCAATAAAAAGAATCAGGTAGCCATGGTAGTCAGCCAGCTTTGTTTCAATTCTGATCATCATTTCTTCAAGCGATATTCCTTTCTGGTATCGCTTGCTTGCATTCAGTAAACAGGCCAGATCGTTCAGGGCTCGAAAGCACGGTCTTGGATTAGACAAATCCAGATGTTCATGGCGAATGGGTATGTTTTTAGCAACGCACATCTCAGAGAGCAGGTTAAGGAAATAACTCAAAGTCAGAGTTTTGCCTGTTCCCGTTTTGCCCCATATAGCCAGGTGACAGGGATGATCGCCACGCAGGATTGCTGCGAAATGACTGCTGAGTTCCTGTATCTCAGCATCACGAACATTAGCGTTAAATATCTTTTCAAGTACGGCCAATTGCTCAGCTTTTATGAGCTGTTCATCATCCAGGAATCGCCGATTCTTTATGATTGCACAGCCGACCATATGCTGAATCTGGCTGACTATTTTCGTGCGAACACTGGTTGTTTCCATGCGAAAATCACCTGCATATGCGTTTACTGGAAGAGCTACTATAAAAAGCTTTTGTTTTGAAAACTCAACATAAAATCCAAGTCAACATAACGGGGGAGTAGTTTTCCAGTGGAACCTGGAAAAATGCTTTTGGGAAGTGTCTGTTTTTATTGCTTTTTACCTGTTGTTACTGCCAGGTGAAATGGTCTTCGCACAGCCACTTTATAAGGATTTATAAGCGTCGTCTTTTAGTAGTAGTAATACCAAATTTAGTTATTGATTGCCGATTGTCTCAGCCTACGGTACCCGAAAAAACCGGTGTTGAGACCTTTCCAATCGGTATTCTATGCAATTCTTTCGGCAACTTTTAACTATAATTGGTATAAGTAGTAATAATACAAACATATCTATAATTCATTCTGGCCGGTTCCAGTGGAAATTTGCTCCCCCCCTCTGAGCGTAAATTGGCCTGTCTGGCCAGGCTATATTTCGGTTTTGTCCTGGGTGTTGGCAAGAGATTGGTGAATAAAATTGTACCCGATCTGCGTTCTAAATAGTAACATAAGTCCGTTTTAGGCCCTCAAATAGTAACATAAGTCTTGCCAAATAGTAACATAAGTACCCCCCAAACCGCTATTAGGTGCTCTAAATAGTAACATAAGTCTGTTCTGGAGCTTCTAAATAGTAACATAAGTCAATTAGCGAAATCCACCTAACGCTATAGACCATAAGGTGTTATAAAGAGTTCACTAAGTCGAATATATATAGATTTGTTAGTTATTGGTTTGAGTATTTGAAATAATATACTGATTTTGATTGATTTTGGTGGGTGAAATATGAGGTCTTGATACAGTAAAAATAAGCGTTATTACGGGCATGTTTATCTGATCTGTCAGTGGCACTACCTGCTTGTTTTTTGTGCTGTATTGCGACTGTATTTTCCTCTGATTGGAGGTTGCTGATTACGGTTCTGACAGTTACTTTTGTAGTTGCCATATTGGCCCGGATCAGGTCTGTTTTTTTGTGAGTGTACTGGTGCCGTTTTGTGCTTGTATTTGCTATACTGCTGTCGCGGTTAGATACTCTATTTTGCTGTCACAATAAGCTTGTTTTATGAAAAGAATTTTTGGTTATTTTGCCAATGGATATGGGGTTGTTCCGGTACTGCGGTTGCATATTGATAATGTGATTTGTATAGGTATTCGCTCCGGCCCACGCAGACCTCTTATCGTAAAGCTTTACCCTTACGGGTCGGTCTTACGACCTAAAGCTTTATCGAGAGGTCAGCTTGACGGGCCTTCGCTTAGGCCTTGTGGTGGTTCACATTCAAGCAGGTGAACCACCATATTGGCGAGTTCGACCGGAGGTATTAAAATGTTCAGAAAAGCTGATCTCCCGCCAGAGACGATTGTATTTGATATGGTACTGATGGATATCTTTGAGCAGTGGAGACATAATGTCATACAGAACTGCGATAATATCAAGCCGGAACAGATAAACTGGTTAGATGCCTTCTGTTCTTATGTACGGGAAAGCCTTAAATACTTTGATAAAGCAGACAGGCTCAAAGAACCGCTTAAACCGCAATAAGAGAAGTATTTATTTTTTTTGCTACGCTCAGGCTCACGCAGACCCTCTATCGTAAATCTTTCCCCTTACGGGCCAGCCTTACGGCTTGAAAGATTTATCGAACGGTCTGCTATACGAGCCTTCGCTTGCTACATTCGCAGCAGTTCGTCGGATTGGCCGAACTGCTGCTTTGAAGAAGTTACGAAGCGTTAATCTTAGCATCGTTATTACGACCCTAAGAAGCTTCTTACTTCTGGTTCCCGTCTCTTCTGGCTTTTCTCTTCAAGTCTGGCAATCTCACGCTATACCCTCTTATCCGCATAGTAACGCTTAGCCGGATAATACATATCATAATCAGCCATGCCCCAATCAAGAATTCCCATTGAAACACGCTTGATAACTTGTACTTTGCCTTGTTCTTTTTCATATCGCTTATCATCACCAGTAATAATCTCATTTGTAAGCTCACCCTTGATTTGTCCGTCCCGTACCTTCCTTTGCCAGGCTCTACGTGCTTATCAAAATCACTCTTTGGAAAGGCCCCCAGTCAACTTTACCGCTCTCATCATATTCAGTGTAATCCACCTGTCTTAACCTTCACAGGCAAGCACGAATAGAAGCTGCCAGTTCCATTAAAACCGCCAAACTCATCAGGCCTGCTTTTTTTCCCCCTTCATTGGGTCCCAAGCACTCCCATATCCCATGCTGTGTTCTCTCATGGCTACAGCGACTCATGTACCGAACCCTCATATACCTCAATTTCGTCTTGTTCCATTAACCTCCGCCTTGTCGAACGGGGTGTCGAAAGGCGGAGGTTCTAAAAATGGAACAAGATGAAAGTTTTGAGATATACGAGGGCATAATCGTACCTGTGTCGCCCTTGCTCAAGAGAGAACGCAGCAGCAGATACGGTAGTGTATCAGACCTTGATGATGAGGAACTGATAGACCCTGCTGAGATTGACAGGGTGTTTTTAAGGGAAGCATTTGCCCCTATATTGGCTTTGCCAGTGAAGGGCAGGAAAGGCGGTATAAAACCAAACACTGATGATGACGGTATAGTTGACTGGGGTGCTTTTGGAACGGTTGATTTTGACAAATACGTTGAGTTCGACAAGTTCAGGTACAAAGCAGACAAGCTCAAGGAAGAAGTTCAGAATGAGATTTTTATGATGGAGATGATAAGCGGGCACATAAAGGGCAGGGAAAAGTATGCAATTATCGAGCGTGTTTATAACGGTACTCTCGATTTGGGAGAGGTTGCTGATTTTGAAACGTATTGCCTGGCCCAGCGTTACTTACGGGCAAAGAGGTTGCAGCGTGATATTCTTCAACTTGAAGAGAAAAGCCGAAAAAGGCAGGAAGAAAAAGCAAGAAAGATTTTCGGGCCGTAATAACGACCCTGAAATTTTGACGTTCCGGCTCACGCAGCCCCTTGCACAAGGCCCAGCGTGAGCCTCAGCATTTGCTAAAAGAATTATTTTCTTACGAAGACCCTCTTAACCCATATTGGTAAGAGGGTCATTCGCATTAGACGAAAGACACCGAGGTAAATAAAAATGGTAGGACAAACACCTATAGCTAAGTTTAGAGCAGGTCAGGTTGCAGCGGCAATCTGGGCAAACGATGTGGAAGTAAAGGGTAGAACCGTAACTATATTGAAGGCAACGGTTCAGCGTAGATACAAGGACAAGGACGGCAACTGGCAGTCAAGCGGTTCGTTCAGCAGGAACGAGATACCTTTGGCTATCCACTGCCTCCAGCAGGCCTTTGAGAAGATTGTTGAGACGCAAAACGATGCGTCCAACAACGGCAATGGCAACAGTAACGGTACGGTTGAAGAACCGATACTGGATGGAGTTATATAATTGCTCAAAAGCGGTTCATGTAAACGATTGAACCGCTTATTTTTAATTTTTGTATTAGGCTATGGCGGCCCGCAGCATTTACGCAGCGAACCGCCATATTATATATAATGGTTCGACGGAGGTATCAGAATGAATATATACAAGAAGAAAAGAATCATAGAGCATATTCAGAAGAAAGGCAGACTGCCTACAGACCAGTTTGGTCAAATCCTCAGTCCCGAAGAGCTTCTGGCCTGGTTCAGACTGGATGAACGGTTGTCAGAATATGAACAGGCCGTCATCAAGGTAGAGTTGATGCAAATGATTGAAGCCGAGTCTCTCATGGACAAAAGAAGGATGGATGAAGATAGAGGGACAATGGAATGACAGCGAAAAAAGAAAAGTGTGAGGCAGAAAAACTTATCGAGAAGCTGAAATCCGAAGGCTGGAAAGAACAGGTGTCAGGTACAATCTACTCTAACGGAACTATAGCTACGAACCTGCTCAAGAACGGCGAAGTCGTAACTGTAATGCAGCAGTTTTTTCCGGATGAAGAATTTATTGAACAGGAATGGCCAGGGGAACAAGAGGGATAAATAAATGACTTATGACGCTTTCATTACGTCAGGCTTTGCCGAACACTACACATCAAGACTGCACAGGCTTCAATTAAGCCTTGCATAGGCCCTCCGCTTTCGATGTTGAGAAACGTTCGGCAATAAACTGCCGCCGAGCTTGCTCGGCGGCTTCCTGACTTTCCAGGGTCTTGCCGTCCCCTGAGAACCCCTGCTGTCGGTGAGTCCATTTTTTCAGATAGGTTGGCTGTGAACTTACCGTCTCTTTTACTATAAAGTTTATAAGTCACGAAGACCCTCTTAACCCATATTGGTAAGAGGGTCTTTCGCATAAGACGAAAGAATCCGAGGTAAATAAAATGGTAGGAAATCAAACACCGGTAGCTAAGTTTAGGGCAGGAGCCGTTTCAGCTGCTCTTTGGGAAAACGATATAGACGTAAAAGGCAGAACCATAACCATATTAAAGGCAACGGTTCAGCGTAGATACAAAGACAAAGATGACAATTGGCAGTCAAGCGATTCGTTCAATAGGAACGAGATACCTTTGGCTATCTACTGCCTTCAGAAAGCATTCGATAAGATTATCGAAAAGCAGAGCCAGGCATCGAGTAACAAAAACGAAGAAATAACAACACTGGAGTAAACCGCCACAGTGCGGTTTGACTGGAGGATGTAAAAATGTGCGGGCCTGACTATGAACTTATGGGAGAACTTGATGAGAAGGAAATCGAAATCGAGGAAAAACTATCGAGTTTGCTGAAAGAATGGAAAGAGTATGTATGTGTATTGGATAAGACTAAAAGAACGACAGCAGACTGGAGGAAGCTGTTCTGTTCGTATGTCGAAGAGCAGTTAGCTGATTTTGAAAAGAGAGGCAGGCTTAACAACTTGCTGGAGGAATGAAAATGAGCTTGATTTGTGTTGTATGCGGAAAGGTAATCGTGATGAGCGACAATCCAGACCATTATGGCGTATGTGCCGCCTGCCCATTAAACAACTTAACAAAAGAACAGCAGGAAAAAATCAATCGCGGCTTTAGAAAATGAATAGTGGCAACTTTGATTTAGGCGAATGTTTCTGTGATGTTAAATGCATTCACGGTCATAAAACAAGGCTGTTCAATTTAGGCCGGGGGCACTATGTTGCCTGCGATACCTGCCGCACTTATATCGCTGTCGGTGAAAACCTAATGAGTTGTTGGCGACAGGAAAACAAAGACACCTGGCAAAAAAACTATGACAGTGTAAAAGGTTACAAATTCATTGAGTAACGCTAAAGCAGTTCGCCGCCGAGCAAGCTCGGCGGCTTTATGACTTTTTAGAGGCCTGTTGTCCTCTAAAAATTCCTACTCACAAAAGTGCCATGTACTCCGCCTGAAAGTTGTTCCTGGCACTTTTATGAGACCTCTGTTTTTCGACAGACTGCCCTCTTATCACTACGTGGTAAGGGGGCCTTTTTTTCAAAAAGACAGAGATAAATCATATAGATTTGGAGGTTGTAAAATTGGCAAAGAAAAAACAATCAGCATCAGTACCCATAGAAGATGCACTGTTCTTTCCGAAAGACTTTAGGGAATTACACGAAAGGCACGCAATTTACATCAAGCAGGGAGTTATCATCGACCTTGATAGATTATGATTATGATACGAAAGGCCTCCTCTTTGGATTAGAAGGAGGCCTTTCGCTTTAGACGATTGGCTCGAAGGTGAAAAAATGACTGAAGAAAAAATAGGTTTGGCTGAGTTGAAAAACACGGCTATAGGATTTGACAGGGCCGAGATGCGGGACGTCCATATTGTCAAGGACGGTGAAGATTATCTCAGCAAAAGACATATGGGTATATGGAACGTTGACAGGAACGAACTGGCTTGCCTGGCTCCCAAGAGCTATATGGTAATCCAGCACAGGTATGCGGTAGAGAAACTCATAGAGGCAATAACAAGCCTGAACATCAAGGCAGAAGCAGAATTGAAGAAATCCAGACACGGCATACAAATCGACTTTGATTTTCCGGATTCGAAGATGGAACTGACCGAAGTTGGAGAGAGCTTTACCGCAGGGATAAGGGTTGTATCTGATTATAGTCAGGTAGCAGGCCTTGTAATAGGAGCAAGGGTCACAAGGTTGGCGTGCTCGAACGGTATGATCGTAAACGACATCGTAAAACCCAAACGAGTAAAATATACAGAGGAATTGAAGGTAACTGTGGAAGGCCTTATCGATAAGATAATAAGAGACATCATCGCAAGCGATGACAAACTGGCAAATGTGGTCAGCATTTCAATGAAAGATTCAGTTGAGTGGCAGGCCTTGCAGCTTTTGACAAAAGCGTTGTTCAAGAAGAAGAAATACGTCAAAGAGATTCTATCGAGAGTCAAGCTTGACGAAAACAGGCGTGTAACCAGATGGGATTTTTACAACGCAGTTACCAGTTACGTGAGCCGTGCCGGCAGCCGGCTAAAACCTCAGATTGATACATGGCTGCAGAACAAGGCACAGAAAATATTAAAAACTTCTATCGCAAAATTGACAGAGGAAATGGTAAAGGTCGAAGAAAAGAAATCGGCCTGATATTTTTACTTCAAAAAGGCTCTTATTGTTCAGAGAGCCTTTTTGAATATATGGCTTAGAGGTGAAACACTATGAAAAACAAAAAAACAGATAAAGAAGCCGTGGTGAAAACCAAGTGGTTTCAGTTTAAGGTAAAGAAATGTTCGGATGAAGAGCTGGAAAAACTTAAAGATGGGGTTCTGTTTGTCAATCAGGGGGAAAGGATACACAAAGTTGTAATCCTGGAATTTGATAACGGAGATGTTACGAAGATTCTGTCAAAGACACGTGATGAGGATGGTTTGATATATATCCTTGCCAGGAACAAGCGACCGACCGGAAAAGAAACGGTTATGAAAGCCGACAAATGGGCAACAGAAGAAGATTACGAGAAACTTATTACCGCTCTCAAGAAAAATGGTGGAGTGCGTGAGATATTGAACACCGGCAGCGAGGAAATGTATAGCGATTTTGTTTGTGCGACAGACATCATAAAAACATAGAAGATAGCAGAGAGGTTCATTCGGAAGGTAAAAAGAATGGGTAAGCCGCCATCGGATTCAGGGATATACATAAAGGAACTTGAAGAGACCTTACTGATCTGTTTTGAGCAGTGGCATCAGTTTACCGCGGCGTTATACAAGTACCTTGGCAAACGCAAATGTGAAAAAGTGAAGGATGTGGACTGCATTGAATGGTTCTGTTCTGATATGAGAGCTAAGTTGACAATGCTCAAAAAACAGGGCCGGTATCCGGAATTATGGCGGTTCGGTTAATTGGGCGAACCGCCATAATAGAGCGGGTTAGCTGGAGTTGAAAAAATGGAGAAAGCAAAACAGGAAGTTTTTACAGGCCCGTGGGCCTTGCCGATAGTTCGGTATGGAGCAGTAAAGTATTTTGCAGATTTGAGATTGAGGCAGTTCAGGGATATTAACAACCCCCACAACTACGTTGATTTTGACAGCGAGCGTGGCCGACGCATAAGCAGGCAGAACGGTATTATCATATGCCCCAAATGCGGGACAAGTGCCATTGTTTCGGCGGCGTTGGATATTGAGAAGCTTCGATGTGTGCGGTGCTTCAATTTGATTGTGCCGATGTTCGACATATAACACGCTTTGTTCATACAGGATATCAAGAGAAAAAAGGCCTAAGAGGCCTTGCTGCGATTCAGGCATAGTTGAGCCATTTCATACATCCACTTCTCGAACCTGATACCTGCCTGGATAGCCTCTTTTTCCCCAGAGTCAGCGTTTATGTATTCTTTGGACAGTTTAGCCGCTCTTGAGCCGGCATTTTCCCCTATTATTCTCACTAATTGTTTTTTCAGAACACCCATAATATATCACCAGTGTAACGGGTTGCGGCAGCTGGTTTATAAATTTTTCCGAATTTATGCATATTCCATTTTCTCTGCCCCGCAACCTGATTTTACCGTCTATAATTACTGGCGGGTAATGACAAAAATACAAACATTTATATATGAGTATGCGTTTACTACCGAAAAGGAACAATTTTTCAGGTGGTAAAATGAATAATCCAGACAATTCAAAAGGGCCGGTTTTCGATTCCGGCTACAGGCCGTATTTCTATCAGTCAGGTAAATTTCTTTCCTATGATATCCCTCACAGAGGCTCTGAATCTTCATATTTTCCCAGAACTAACGGTTATGACTTTACTTCTGACATAGTGCCTAAAAAAAGCTGGCCAAGACAGCCAACGGTTGAAGATATTATACAAAAGGGATATTTCGCCATTCCAAAATCCGAGCCTGAGACTGCAATTATCACCGATAAGAAACACACTTCAAAACTCGGCCTTGATGATGTGATCAGTCAGATCAGGGGCAGGTACGAGATATATGAAAACAATATCTATCAGATAGAATTGGGCAAGTGTTATGCAATGAACTCGATTTTTGCTGTTGAGGCTGACCGTGGCGGAGTTAGCATGAACAGCCGTGAAGCATATAGTCTTAGTAAGAGCCTGCGTGAGCTTTATGAGCAGCAACGGGATGAGCGAAAAAGCCTATGGTCTGATGTCTCAAAACTGAAATTACTGCTGCCTGAGCAGTCACAGAGTTACCTCTCCTCCCACAGGAAGGTTTCGATTCTTGAAGATGATTCGATAGGTGATCGGCTTTGATGCAGCGAGTTCAGGAGTTGTGCCGGAAATTGAAGCCTGTTATGGGCAAAAAAATAGACAGATTGTGGAAGGCGTATTTATCCGAATCTGACCAAAGCGGCAAGGCTGATATAGAGCAGACACTGGAGTTGTTGGCAGCTAAATATCTTGGCACAAGCTATGAACTTGACCGCTCACCGTTTCCGCCGCCGCCAAAGAAGTTTGCCATATCCGGCGATATTGAACTTGGATCTATTTCCTATGCAGCTGAGAAGCTGTACCCGTTTTGCTTTAAGAGTCAGCGTCTCAAAGAACATATCCTGGTAGCCGGCAGGAGCGGATCGGGAAAGACTAACCTTACATTCATGCTTATGCAGGGGATAATGTCCCGGGGCATTAGGATACTTGCCCTGGATTGGAAAAGAAGTTACCGGAACCTGATGACGTTGTATCCTGATCTTCATGTTTATACCGTTGGTAGGAATGTTTCACCGCTACGGTTCAATCCGTTGATACCGCCTGCTGGCTGTGAGCCTCATATCTGGATCAAGCTCATTGTCGATGTAATTGCCGGTGCCTATCTCGGCGGCGAGGGAGTTATCAGTTTATTAGTCGCCGGTCTCGACCATTTGTATCGCGAGGCAGGTGTGTTCGATAAACAGCAAACGCACTGGCCTACGATTCATGATTTACTTGTGTGGCTAAAGACGGTCAAACTAAAGGGGCGAGCTGCGATGTGGCAGGCCTCGGCAGAGAGAATACTGTTGGCGATGACATATGGCGAGTTTGGCTCAGTTCTCAATACACAGGACAACAGCCATGTCGCGGAGCTGTTGAATTACAACGCTGTTCTTGAGATGGACGGCTTATCCGGTTCATCAGATAAAACAATGTTCTCGGAAGCCCTGACATTGTATCTTTACAGGTATCGTCTCGCACAGGGCTCGCAGGACAAGCTCACTAACGTGATTATTCTTGAAGAGGCTCATAACCTGTTATTGAAAAAATCATCGGAATCGAAAGAATCTGTATTAGAGACTTCCATCAGAATGGTAAGGCAATACGGTCTTGGTTATATCTTTGTGGATCAATCTGCATCGCTATTAAGCAAAGTGGCCTTTGCTAATTCTTACGCTACAATAGCCTTGAGCCAGAAACTTCGCTCCGATGTACAGGCAATTTCAGGGGCAATGAACCTCACCGATGAACAAAAGCAATCTTTGAACACCTTGTCTATCGGTACCGCTGTTGTTCGGTTAGCAGATGAATATCCTGAGCCATTCCTCGTTAAAATCCGTCTCTGTCCGATTAGAGAGGGCTCTGTAACAGATAAGGCAGTTAAAGCCAAATGGGGCAGTAATTACACTGATACCAACTCAAATAGCTCTATACAGGCTTCTTCGGCAGTGATTCCACCTATTTCGGCCCCAGATAAAAATAAAGAAAATAAACAGAATAACCAAAATAAAAATGAAAATAATACCCACCCACCATCCCCCAGAGAATCAGAAGATAAAAAGAATAAGTCTTTGTTATCTTATGATTCTAATTCAGAACCACCCAATAAAAGGTTGAGTCGTGAGGATATACGTTTATTAACAGATGTGGCGATTCGCCCACTGTCAACAACCGTATCCCGCTATCACCGTCTCAACCTTTCCCGCCGTCGCGGCAATGCCATTCGACAGCACCTTGCCGCTGCCGGTATTATCAAAGCCGTCACTATCGCCACACGCTGTGGCCAGGTTGTATTGTATGAATTGACCGAGCTTGGCAGAACGGTCTGTACTTCGGCACATATCGAAATCGCTCCCAAACCTCGCCAGAGCCTGGAACATCGCTACTGGGTGAGGCAGACTGCAAAATATTTTGAGAAACGAGGCTATGATGTTAAACATGAGCACCCTGTCAAAGGCAACGGTGCCATTGATATATTAGCCACAAGGGGCAGCAGGAAAGTCGCGGTTGAAGTAGAAACTGGCAAATCGAATATCAAAGCGAATCTCGAGAAAATAAAAGATGCGGGATTTGACCGGATAGTCTTTGTCGCTACATCGCCAACTGCGGTCTCAGCCTGCCAGAGGGCTATCGAAGAGGTAGAATACAGCGATTCTGACACGACAGAATTGCTTACCTGGCTCGACATCTCATAGTGCCTAATAATTTTGCGGAACGGGTGAATGAGACAGCAAAGAGGCACGGCCAGGGTGGGTTTATGTTAGTATCGAATAAAATTAACTGCATGGACTGTATGCAGGGGATAAAACAGATTGAGGACAATTCGATTGATTTGATACTGAGCGATCTACCCTACGGCGTTACAAAAAACAAGAAAGACATTCCATTGCCACTTGATGAGCTTTGGACGCAATATAAAAGGATAGTGAAAGATAATGGCGTTGTAATACTCACATCACAATTTCCATTCTCTATTGATTTGATAAATTCAAACAGGCCCTGGTTCAGGTATGACTTGATCTGGGATAAAATTCTTCCGAGCGGTTTTCTTAATGCTAACAAGATGGCATTAAGAGTTCATGAGCATATCCTGGTTTTCTACAAAAAACAACCAACGTATAATCCACAATTCGGTTCAGGCGAGCCAAGTCATTCGAAGGGGAATATGAAAACAGAAACGAACAGAAATTATGGGAGCTACGGTAAAGTAGATAACTGCAAATTGCATGGCAGCAAAAAATTTCCAACATCAATAGTCAAATTCCAAAAGCCACATCCGTGTAAAGCCCTGCATCCGACAGAAAAACCGGTAGAACTTTTCAAGTATTTGATAAGGACATATTCAAATCAGGGGGACATGGTTCTTGATAACTGTATTGGGGTTGGGGCTACTGCAATAGCTTGCAAAGAACTGGGACGTAATTTCATAGGTTTCGATATCAACCCCAAATACTGTCAAATCGCAAAGAAGAGAATAGCACAACTCACATCGTGTTCTTAAAAAAATCAGGTAAAAAAGCAGCAAGTCCGGCTCCATCGAGCTTCTAAGCTGGCTGGATATTGCATGAATTGCTGATGCTAAAGCGCGCAAGGTAATGACATTAAGATACTTATGTCCCTAAAACGGAGGATTTTCCTGTTGACTTCCGGACGTATAAAGCGTAAACTGATTATCGACAATTGAATATGAAAGTTCACTGAACTTTTGGCGTTCCTACTAAAACCACCAGTTTTAGCTGTACAGAAACGCAAGAGAACAGTGCCTCGATACGGGGCGCTGCTTGCATGTTCTGTACGGGCTCTGGTGGGCCTTAGTAGGGCATGATGTAGCAGTGCCCTATTTGTTTGCGCATTTCTATAGTCTTCAAAACGCCATTTCAGGATTTCTTAGTAACGAGATTTCTGAAGAAATCTATACTGAATTAACTGTTTTTTGTAGAAGGAAACTAAACGTTTTTGAGGAGATGTTATGACAAAGCGACAATTTTTTTATGTATCGATATTTCTGATAGCAGTCTTATTGCCTTTGCAGGTTTATGGCTTAGGTATTGGCAGCCACCTTAATGAAACACGTTCATCCTGGAACTGGGGGCCGGAATTCCAGCCTTATGGCAGAGAACCTGTTACCCTTAAAATAGAAGCCAATGGAGAAGGTTTTGACCAGATTGCACCGAAATTTCCGTATTATCACCCTGACTATCCTGACGGCGGGCCTTTGGATTCGGTTCTTATCGCTTACAGCGATCAGGATGTCAATTATACCGAAGGTGACAATCCGGTTTTCGATTATCCCGGCGGCAGTGTGTATTTTACCTTTCTTATACAGCCGTTCGAAGGTTATGCATGGCCCGATGAGACGTTTATACTGACTGCCGGTGCGATAAGTGTATCGGGAGGCCAATCCGATGTGGGGATAGGTGTACACTATAAATACTGGAATTCCTATAAGCAGTTCACCGTTGGAACAGCTATTGAAGGAACTACAGACTTAATTGACACTATGTTTCCGCCCCCCTGGAAAATTCTTGGTAAGCAATACGGCGGTTTCCCCTATAACAGCAACCCGGGCTTGTGGGTAAAGCAAGGTGATATTATTCAGTTTGATTCCCATGACAATCAGCTTGACGGAAACGGCGTGGAAGGATCGACAGAAAAAAGATATCTTATAGACGTGTTGCATCAGGCACTGATCGGCGGAGTGCAGGCACCTGACAGCCAGCTGGTTGTATTTCAATCTGATAATAACCCGGATGGATTTGTCGGCGGCGGATTAAGAACTTTGGTTGCTCCTGCAACCGGATTTCTTGTTTTTGGCATCAATCAGAATTCCGTATATTCTGAGTTTGGGGAGTTTACACTTACCGGCAAGGTTGTTCCGCAAATTACCCTGACAAATCCGGACAGATTTGTCTTTATATACTCAAGTTCCGTCTATCAGATTACATGGGGTACATCAGGCTATTTTGATGATATAACAATCGAATACTCGGCAGATAACGGCCAGAGTTGGACAGACATTGAGCCGGGTGTAATCAAAAACTGCGGCAGTTATTACTGGACAACTCCTGATGTTATATCGCAGGACTGCCTTTTGCGGCTGAGCCATTTAGCTACCGGTACTGTTGAAACAAGCCAGCCGTTCGCAATAGGCGATTACTGGCCTACGCATCAGTTGACTATGCAATCAGCACTTTCAGAAGGTAGCATAACTGAGCCAAATTTAGGAACACATGATGTTTTTGAAAATATAGCTATCGATATATCAGCTGTACAAAATGACAGTTATCTTTTTGACGGATGGTCTGCAAATCCTTCCGGCAATGCAGTTTTCGGGGATGCTTATGATTCTAATACGACAGTTGCTATATCGGGCGATGCAACTATTACAGCACACTTTAATCCTGTGCCCTTATCTTCGGATATTAACGGCGACGGCATCACAAACTTTATAGATTTCAGCCTGCTGGCTTCAAGATGGTTGCAGCCGGATTGCTCTTGTTCAAACTCGTGGTGTAATGGCACTGATTTAGACCGGCTCGGTAATGTTGATATTGGTGATTTAACCATCCTGAGCGAAAACTGGCTGAAAGGAGTCTGGGCTGGATTAACTCATTACTATCCGTTTGAAAAGACACAAGGTGCTAACTGCCTTACTGATATTGTTTCCGGCAAGGATGCTTGCCTGAAATGGGGCAATCCGGTTGTTGAAAGTAATGGAATCATCAATTATGGCTGGGCATTTGATGGTGACGATGCTATCAGCTGGGATGACCCGCTGCTGCCGGATTTAGCTGTGGGAGATAATTTTACGCTGTCAATGTGGGCTTATAATACCGGATTGACCAATAACAATGATGGTATATGGTCTACATATCATACCAACGGAACAGATTCCTATTTCCTGATAGATATTTATCAAGGTGGTCTGAGATTCATTGGTGCTAATATGGGCATGGCGGATAATTATGAAGCAGATATCGTGTCTATTCTACCAAACCAGTGGTACCACTATATCTGGAGAAAGAATGATTCAGAGTATACTATTTTTGTTAATGGGGTAGAGGTGTTCTCCACTACTGGTAACGATGCAATAACATGGGACAAGAATGTCAAGCGACGTTTCATGATTGGTTCACAAAGTTCGGTAGATCCCGGCGATTACTGGTGGAACGGTTATTTTGATGAATTCGGAGTCTGGCTGAGAAGTTTATCAGATCAGGAAATACTCACACTTTACAACGACGGCGAAGGTTTGAGTTACAGTGATATTATTGGAACAGAATGAAGAAGTTGATAGTTTAACTGGAGACAGAGTGATGAATAGAATAATACTGACCGCATTTGTTATAGCAATCACATTTGTACAGATTGCAATGGCTGGTTCCATAACTGGGAAAGTGCTGGACTCTGAAACAGCCCAGCCTCTTGCCGGTATTGAAGTGGGTTACTGGAATACGGCATCTTTCTGGACGAGTGATATTACAGACTCAAACGGAAACTTCCTTTTGAGTGATTTGCCCGAAGGTTTTGCCGAGGTAGAAATAGAACCTGATATCAATATGGGATATGCAAATCCAGCCAGGGATAGCGGAGTTGTTTACTTATCAGAAAATGAAAACAGAACTGATCGCATCATCGCTTTGCGAAAAGGAGCTTTGGTTACTGGCTCTATAAAAGATGTCGCTATGACCGCGATACCGGGTGCCGGGTATGACTACGATGGGATAATGTGTAGCGGCGATGGTGTTACGGATGCAAACGGCATGTATCAGATGAGGCTTCCTGTCGGTGAATATGTAATCAGTCTGGACGAAGACGGATATGGCGATTTCAGTCAGAGAATAACAGTAACGGACACTACCCAGCCAGTTGATGTAAACGATATTATAGTTTATTCGGCAAGCGATGGTTCATCCATATCCGGGACAGTTTCTAATCCAGGAGGATATCCTTATGACAACGGTTTTTTTATTATCGCTGTTGAGACAGGAACTGTGATTGATGCTAACAGCATTTACCTGCTCAGGGCCACAGGTGAGGATTTCTTAACAGAGCCGGGTGGCTATACAATTGCCGGACTGCCGACAGAGGTAAATTATGATATTTATCTGTTGATAGGACAGCCAATGACTGGATACGGAGAAGCTGATGTTGTCCATGATGTTCTTTATGATGTCGCACCTGGAACAACAGATGCTAACCTTATTTATTCGTCGGGGACTTCTGTTGCCGGACAGGTAGTGAACGAAAATTCTATCCCGATTATGGGAGCAGTTGTGGTTTTGAATGATCAGCTCACAGATGCTTTTGCCGGCTTCGTCGATGTAAACGAACACGAAAATGGTGGATATATTATCGAAAATGTGCCGGATGGAACATACACTTTTGCAGCCGTTCATAGCAGATATCTTACAGCATCGGTTACAGTTCAGGTTGCTGATGGTGTGCCCGCCAATGCAGATACCATAGTGATGCCTTATGCTGGAAAAAAAGAGGGACCTGACCTGAATGGTGATGGTGTGATAAACATGGGCGACTTTGCGAAGTTTGCTGATCAGTGGATGCAGTCCGGTTCATTGGATGCCAACTTCGATCAACAGGATGAAGTTGATTTTGCCGATTTGATTCGAATCACTGAAAGCTGGCTTTGGCAGAATATCTGGTATTATAATTGACATAGTTATCAGTAACGTTTGGTCTGACGATAGACTGAACGGTTGCGATAGATATTTTGCAGCCTATTGAAAAGTTTCTTTTGCCAGTCAGGCCCCTGCATGTTTTTACGTGACATCAGCACCGCCGGTATCTGGTTGTCCTGGTATACGTTCTTTTTTCTGCGGTAGATGGCACTGTTGGATTCGATGATATAATCTATGGCCAGGCCGTTATATGTCGGCAAAAAGAAATCGGCATATTCGATCATTCGTTTGCCGTTTTCGATAACCAGAGTAGGCTGCTTATATAGAAAGGGTATGCCGTAACTATCGAGCATCTTGGCTATCGATGCATCTTCTTTCGATTCATATGGATAGTCTGGGCCAACCAGTCTATCTTCAAGGGCGGGGCTTGCACTTATTGTTCTCACTTTCTGTCCACCTTCTTTGCTTCTTTTGCAATTTTTTTAGCGATACTGGTGAGTTTACTTTCTGTGCGATTTATTATTTTGAATAGTCTGCTGTTGTGATGCTGGAGTTTTTCAGCGGCTTTCAGGCAGGCGGTTAGTTCCTTGAAGTCATAGTTTGCTGTATACCTTTGAGCCTGGCTGGTTAGTTCTCTGATCCTGCGTTCGTTTTCAGCTACTGATCTGTCAAGTCTTTCAAGGCGTGTATCGATACCGATAAGCTGGTTATACCGAGCGGCTAATTCGGCAGAGGCCTTTTTCTTTTCAGAGACCGGAAGTTTTGAAAAAACACCCCTTGTTTCTTCCAGGCGAGCTATATGGCCATTGCGGATTTGATGAGCCTTTGCTCGCAGTTGTGCCATTCTTTCGGTCAGGTAACCTTCGGCGGGGAGCATTTTTTTCAACTGTAGAAAAACATCGCCGGCTTTCTGGGGATGTTCGTTCAGGGTTTTGGTTTCCTTGCGAAGGTTTTTCATCTTTTTGGTTAACTTATTTGACAGGTGCCGCTGGCGATAGAGATCACTCATATCGTGGCGGACATTTGAAACATCCGGAAGATTAGCCTGTACATGAGGAAAACGAATTGAGTGACTACCGGTCTTAGACAGAAATGCGATCATACCTACTATTAGGGCAACTACCGTAATGGTTTGAACGATTTGCGAATCTACAGGTATTTTCAAACCAAGCATCCTGGATATCAATATACTGGCCCCAATAGTAATACCGGCACCTGCCCAGCTGCCGCCGATATGGCGGATACACTGATACATAACAACTGCCAGGACAAGTATTGCAAAACCGATAGCTATAGGCCCAAGATTTCTAATTGAGAGGTCATTCGCCTGTTCCCACCAGACAAGGCCGATAGATAGAGCAAAACCAATAGATACGGACATCGCAATGGCTGCTCTTTGATGGTCAAATCTTTTGGCTAATACTGCATAAACAAGTGATGTGAAAAACGCGAAGGCTAAGACAAAATCGGGTAAAAGCGATTCCAGCCATTGATGGAGATTCAGTTCGTTAAATATGTTTTCAGGTCTCATGCGAGACCTTGTGTGAAAGCAAGTATTTATATTTTGCGGTTTATATCAGCCTTAGTGATATTTTGCTGTTTTTAAGGCTGGTTAGGATCTAACCGCTGCAGCCGTTCCTCATAGTTGTGAATTCGTTGTTCTATCCCGGCGGTAGCAAGCTTTACTGACACTGTGTTCAGGTTAAGCAGACATCGCAGCCTGTTCAAATCTCCTTCTTTACAATCATTAGGGCCTTTGTGACTGGAAGATTTCACATATGGCAGATAAAATGGCCCTGATTCCTGCTTTTTGGGTACAAGAGACATCATTGGATGGTTAGTATCTGATATAGGACAGCGCTCAAACTTCATTGGTATGGAATCAAGGCCTCTTTCCTTTTCCAATAATTTGACGCATTGACCAAGATGTCTTATTGCCCATTGGGACTGGACGAGTAATTCTATATTTGCCTGTCTGTTTTGATTGATGCTTTCTGTCAGCCCGGCTACATATACTTCTATCGGGATACTCTGATGAGTTGCATTGACAAAGTCAACGTATCGTTGTGTTCGGGTCAGACGCACAAGAAGAAAGAATTGCCCCGAAATAACCACTGCCAGAATTGCTATAATTATGTTTTTTGTCTTCATATTTTTATCCCTTGTTAAGATTTATGTATGTATGATAAATCTCCTCGCGGCAAATAGCAATATAAGATATTTGGATTGATGGTGTATTTCAGATTTTCGGGTCTTATTTGTTGAACTGCTGTTTCGCAGATACAAAAATCTTTTATTTTTCAGACAAGCCCAGTAAGAAATGAACTGGGCTTGTCATTAAGAGCAAGATCTCCGGAGGTTAAGGCAAAATGGATGAATCAGTCAGTTGTGTTCTGGAACAGTACAAATGCAGAAGGTGCGGCAGATATTTCTATGTACATAAAGGCAGTAAGCGACCGATGGAGTTTGATTTTGGTTGCGCGTTTGGCTGTGACGACAGCGGGGAGTATTTAAGGGATATCAAGGCCGAGATAATTAGTGCTAAGCTGCCTTTAGATAATCAGCAAAACAAGAAAGAGATTCGCGATCACAGGATAATTGTAAATCTTTCCGAGGGAGATTTTATCGAATCAATGGGTAGAGAACCAGAAAATCAGAGCGAATTCAACATCTGGGCGCAATTGGCAGAGAAGGGATTATTAAACGGTCATATCGATTGGGGCATTATTTACGAGTGTACAAAGGATGCCATGCCAACAGGTGATGAGTAATGAACCTCGCTGAATTTATTCGCCAAAACGATATCAAATGCGTTGACGGCGCTGAATTCGACCATAGTCCTGATTTTTATAAAATGCAGCAGTTCGAGAAGACCTGCCATACAATTACAGATGTCCCATTCCTGGAGCCGGAGACTTACATCGTAAAAGAATTCGACATACATCTTACCGGCTTTATCAATGAGAAATGGAATAAAGCAGAAAAGAAGACCAAACGGCAGTTTTTTATCAACCGCTCGTTTATGTGTCCTGATATGCCGAATGAGTTTGAGACGATAGAGGACTCATTGGACGCGGGCAAAACTATCGATGATGCAATAGCGGTGTTTGAAGCAGAGAAAAACAGATTTGAGTTTTTCAAACAATTTGACCTTATCGACACCGGAAGGTACTGGCTGAATCGTGAGTTAAAACGATGCCTTGTCATGGATGGACAAGTCATCGTTATCGATGAATAAAACAACTATGGTGATATAAATGGGATATACGCATTATTTCAAAAGGGTCGAGAAATTCGACAAAACTAAGTTTGAAAAAGTTGTGGCAGATTTCAAAAAGGTGGCGAAAGAACTGTCAGCCTTTGTGCCATTGGCCGGCGGATTAGGTAAGGGAAAGGCAGTGATAAACAACAAAAGGATATGGTTTAACGGAGTGGAAAACTGCGGCCATACCGACAGGAATCTGGGGATTACATGGCCGGAAGATAGCGCATCTGGAATTGCATTTGTGGTGGAAAAATACGAGAAGATTCCTGTCAGAACTTTGATAACTGTTTTATGCGGGCAGGAAGAAGAATTAGCCGTCAACGACAGCGATGTTTCAGGGACATGGTTTGCAGGTCTCAAGCTCAAGCACAGAAGTTGCGCGGGTGATTGTAGTCATGAAACTTTCAGCCTGCCGCGTGTAATAGAAAAAGAGGATTGGCAAAAACCAATAGGTAAGATCAGCTATTACGATGCCGACGGTAAGCCCGTTTATAACGACCCCAAGGAAATCGGGCTTTACTTTAACTGCTGTAAGACCGCATACAAACCATATGATCTGGCGGTGATAATCTGCCTGATAATTGCCAAACGGCATCTGAAAGAGCAGATTCAGGTATCATCGGACGGCACAGTTGATAACTGGAAAGACGGGATGCTGATCTGTCAGAAGATATTAGGCTATGGTCTTGACTTTAGTTTAAAAGATTGAAACGGGTGATAAAAATCGGAAAGATAGCAGATTTCATTGAAAATACCTTTAGCAGCTACAGGCAAAATAAAATCACACTACAGGAATTGATTACAAGCTTATGCAGCTACGCAGACACGAATATAAGGTATGCACATCTGTGGAGCACATTCAGGCATGAACTCAATAAACAGTTCGATGAACATGGTAACATTACCTATTGATGACCATCGAAGAATACAAAACTTTATAAACTGATGTCCCTTCAATGTCCCGTGGAGGTGACTGCTATGGCAAGAGGAAGACCATTCAAGTGTCCATACGATGGTTCAACGAACACGGTAAGTAAGGGCAACAGAAAAACAAAGACGATGGGGATTCGCAAACTCAGACTATGTAAAACCTGTGGCCGAAAATTTACCCCAAAGAACCAAAGGCTCGTTGAAGAATGAACATAATAAAAGTTGCATTCGATATGGCTGCAGCAGTGCAGAAATTTTTCGGCAAGACAAGGCAATTCTATTATCTTGTCATGCTGCTCGGTCACCGCTGCCCGAAGTGCAACAGTGCTTTGACAATGACAGCTGAGAGTTTGTGCAGGTGTAATTCGTGTGAGTTTGAGTTTGATCCGACAGTTGAATTTCAAAGGTGTTCTGCCTGCGGCGGTGTCCCCGTACTGCGGGTGAGGCGGTATTACTGCAAGGCCTGCGGCAGCGAAGTTATATCGAAGTTTGTTTTTGATACTCTGCCGTTTGAGCGACAGTATTTTAAGGCCAAAATGGCTGAATCACGCCGGCGAAAAAAAGAGCGTCTGGAACGTGTCCGAAAAATGCTTGCCGAGAGTCGTTCCTGCGAATTGCCGATGGAAGCGGTTAATTTCAGTGAAGTGCCTGATCTGGTTGATGCCCTAAACAGCTTAACTGCCGGTATGGATACTACTCTTGAAATCGAACCAAATAGTAAATTCGACCTGAAACGCTATCAGAGCCATATAAATGCCCATATTCAGGACTTTGCAATCAGCCTGCTGGACATACCACCTTTGGGTGAAAGTAGTCGAAAAGACCTTATTTGGCGGTTTATAGCTGTCATATTCCTTGCTCATACCGGCATTATCGATATATGGCAGGAAGATAATGATATTATGGTGAAAAGAAGTGAAACTGACACAGAAGGACAAGGAGTTTTTGGAGAACTTGAGGAAACTGACCGAATCGAAGGATTTGTGGATAGAGTTGAAGCATAGTGAGCCGAGCTATATGGTTCTTAAAGGTACCTATGGCGAAAAGATTCATAAAACTTTCAGGGTGACACGACAGGGAGTTCGATGGCGGTTCCAGCGATTGTTCAATCATGTCTACGTAGAGGCATTTCTCACTATTTTAATGATTGAAAAAATATTTGGTACGCAACTTCGGGACCATGCTGTAAAAATAAGCAAAGAGAAATACACATTGAGACAGGAACTGTTGCAAAGGAACATCGAGGGCTTGGGGGATTCCGAATAATTTCACAGAGATTCGAACGAAAAGTTTATAAGCATATTTGCATTCACACCTGATACTAACGCATATTTTGCGAACTCCTTTTTCACAAAAGCGATTGTTCGCATGAGGATTTTAGCACATGAAAGCAGCGGGGTCAGATCCGTCTCATCATGAAGCGATTCCTCGACGTGAAGTACGGATTGGCCAATAGGCCAGCCAAGATTTATGTAGATAGTTCTATAAACTAATTTCGCACGTTAGCTCTCGACGAGAGAGTGATTTCTACAAATCTTTAACAGATCAATTTTAACCAGGCTGCACACTCAAAGAGTTGAAGTGTGCAGCCACACTCTAAAAGAAATGGAGGTATTAAAATGCAAGTAATCAAAGCATGTGTAAGTGAAAGACTGCTCCAGAAAGCGTCAAGATTGTTCACGGGAACGCTGGACGGCCGCGTTATTGAAATTTTGCAAAACGCAAGAAGATCAGGAGCAACAGAAGTAAGAATCTCGAACAAAGAGGAAATCGTAACTGTTCAGGACAACGGCTCAGGTATTGAAGATTTCCAAAAGCTGCTGGATTTAGGCGGCAGCGGCTGGGATGAACAATTAGAAGCCGGAGAAGACCCGGCAGGTGTCGGCTTGTTTAGTTTAGCGCCGAGAGAAGTAGAAATCGTATCCGGCAATAGAAAAACCATTATCGACAAGGATGGCTGGACAGGAAAACCCGTTGAAGTAACAGAAACAACTGAGACAGTATCCGGCACTATTTTGAAATTCAGGGATGAAAAACCATGGAATATGGAACTTGTTGAAAAACATGCGGTATTTGCCGGTATAAAAGTTATTGTTGATGGCAAGTACTGTCACCAGATGCCGTTTTGCAGCAGTGAAGCTGCTCATTATGAAAACCCCGGCTGTAAAATCGAAGTAGCCAAGGAAGTATCCAAATATCACAGGGACTGGACATCGACCTGGTATCACGGCAGAGTGCTGGTGAACTTTCACGGTCAGGTAGTTCAGATCGATCACTGGCCGGGTAAAAACAGATCAGGGTTGACAATCCTTGTTGATATCGCGGACCAGACAGACATCCGGCTTATGCTTCCTGCACGAACGAGACTTGTGGAGAATCAGGCCTTCGAGCAACTAAAGACTGCTATTGAACGGGAGTATTACAAATATTTCCAGAAGCAGAAGACACACACTCTGTATTATGAAGAGTACCTGCGGGCAAAAGAGCTTGGCATCGAACTGCCGGAAGCCGAGCCTCAATACAGGGCAGGTCTTATCTGCGGTGAATACAACGAGCCTGTAGAAGTTTTTATGCCCAAGGATTTTAAACTCCAGGACTGCTATCTGTGCTTCAATAAGGATTTCAAAGATGAGCCGGCACAGGCAAATGCACATTTGCTTTCGGCTCTTGGTGAGTTTAAGAACAACCCCTTTATCCCTATTACCATCGATGATGGTTACATGGGCTACAGCTGGACAAAATTGCCGAAGGTGACAAAGGTTGAGGTTAGTAAAGGTGCCGAAAAGCTGCGCCATTCGATTTATTGCAGTGAAATCGCTTGTTTTGATGACCTCATTATAACGGTTCACACATCTGATGGCAAAACGTTCAGTTCTAACGTGGATATGGCTGTATTAATTGAGCCGCCAAAGGATAAAAAATATCGCTGGGCAGACCAGCTTGTCTGTGTGACCAAAGAGGCCAGAAACCACTTGTCCAGCGAAAATATCTGGTTCCATATAGGCGGATTCGATATCGAAGGCGACAGTTACGATACCCAGCTTTATTATTTCGAAAAGGAGCTTGATGAGTTCTGGAACGAGCTGATTGGGCCGTATGAAACGGTCAGGCAGCAGCTTATCAAAGAGCTTTATCCGCTTTATGACAAGTGGCAGAAAGTGACCATATTTTCAGACCAGAGCCTTGAGATTGTTTTCAAGGACGGCAAGAGGCAGAGAGTAAATCCGCCTGCCTGAATGTGACAAATAGTATCAATCATCAAAGCACATCTCTTATGTGAGAGATGTGCTTTTTGTTTATCAACACATCTTATTATCAGAAAGGAAAAAGGTGATAGCTATGGCTTGGAGACCAAATGAACAATTCATTGAAGGCATCCTGGATAATACGACTCCGGGAAAAGTTACCGGCTGGATGAGATTTGCCGGTATGAAAGACCGTATTATTTTTGATTTGGAAGGTGATTTCCACAGGGACATACGCGGAGCAAAGATAAGGCTTCGCGGCGACGGTGAATCTGCAAATGCAGAAGAATCAGAGAAGTACATGGATGGTTTTGCAACAGTTCAGAAAGGTAATGTTGGTGACATGACAGCAGGCAGAAAGCCGGCAGATTATGTCAACTATGGGTATTTCGAATGGTATGGAAATGATAACGGCAGAGTTGTTATAGAACTTGAACCTGATCAGGTTGAGATTTTGACACAGCCGATACCAGCCTGTGAATCAGACCCACTTGACAGAAAAAAGCAGGCCGAAAATATGGCCGGCTTTTTATGTGGAATAGCATCGGCATGCAACATACCTGAGCAAAATGCAATCGCAACAGGCAACACCGTAGCGGTAGAGCGTGCCAAAAAGGTTGTTGCCAATGACAAAATTCGCGGCATGAAACTTCTGCCGAAGGAAATCCGTGAGCAGCTGCCGCCACTTTATTCGCAAGACGGCAAAGGTGGAAAAGCGGTTGTTTATACGAAGTACTTTACTCCGAGCTCAAACTGGACCTGGCTGGCTACGGAGGGTGAGCCGGTTCTGTCGGAGTCTGGTACCGAAATCGATTTTAAATTCTTTGGCCTGGTTTTCGGCCATGAACGGGAATTCGGATACTTCCTCTTAAGCGAGCTCGAAGAAGTTCGAGGGCCTCTTGGGTTACCGATTGAACGAGATTTATATTTCAAACCCAAAACGCTTGAAGAAATCGCACCCGAGATGTTCAGGAAGGAGGGGTAAAAATGAGCAGCAAAGATTACAAAATAAGTCCTCCTCCTAAGGACAAAGGCAAGGAACCACTGTTCCGGGTTATTTATGAAATTGATGTCAATGCTGCTGACCAAAGGAAGGCAGCAGAAACAGCCTGGCAATTGATGCGTGCTGAAGATGCGTTCGATCCGGTCCTGGTGATTCTGGATAGCGAAGGCAAACAGACAAAACTCGATCTATCTGATTATATTGATTTCAACAAGGTGACCACGGGTTTCGTTATTCAAAAGTACCGCAAAAACAGCGCCGGTAAATTCACCTGCATTAACCAGGAATTTATTGCTGGTGACGATGTCCAGTTTGAAAATCTCAAGGGTGATTCAATCGAAGCGCCTGAGCATGAGTATCAGCCGTTCAATATGACTATGCTAAGCAGAGATGAGATCATTGACCGGCTTGGTGATGCGCTTACCAGCATCGATGTCGGCGGTGAGCAGTCAAGACAGTTTGCCCATGAAATCAAAATCCTCGATGGACTGCTCAGAGACCTCGGCTGGATACCAAAGGAGGATTAGCTATGGTCAACAAACTATACAATACAATTGAGAAAGTCCTGCAAAATTTAGATGCAGGCGGTAAGCAATCGAAGCGGTTCGCAGAAGAGATAAAAACTCTTCGCGAAGTGCTCGGCTATCCTCAACTCACTGACGGTGTATTCGAAGAAGTCCAGCTAAGAAGTTACCTGACAGATAAGCTGCGAAGATTATCTGTTGAGGCAGAAGGTCTCAAGGCCTCTCTTCCAACACTTACGCTGGAAAAGTGGTTCGACGGAACCATTCAGGATGCAACTATCGATGCGTTTTTCAAGGAATATGACCTGGCAAAACTGCTTCGGTTTATTGCCGATGTCGGAGTCAGCATAGAAGATTAATCAACCTTAGACAACTGTTTGTATGTGTGCAAACAGTTGTCTCTTTTTTGAAAGTGAGGTCTGTAATGGAAAAATTAGAATTTACAACAGCCGATGGCACAAAATGCCAGGGTTATCTGTTCACATGGGAAGGTCTGTCTTTCGGTCTGACAAGGGATGACAAAATCCATAATAGATGGATTGTTTTTGAGCTTCAGACCGGTTGCTCGGTTACAAATAAGCACTTGTCTACAAGAAAAAATGCAATCAACGAAGCAGCGGAACTGCTAAACAGCAAAGGCGTTGCTGCCGTTAAAAAGAGACTAAAGGAAATCTTTATCGAGCGAGGCAACACAAAGGTCAAAGGCAGGATAAAGACCGCACACTGTGCATTAGCTGATAAAAGGGTTACAACATTATGCGGTCGAACAAAAGATCAGTATTGCCTGCCGGTTAAGTATTTCAGGTATGCCAAAAATCCTTGTAAAAAGTGTCAGCGGTTAGCAGGCAAAAAGAAGGCCGGCTGATACCATATCAAGTCATAAGTATCAATCCTTAGAATCTTTTTTGGAGGTGTCAATGAGAAAGGTAACAATGAAACTACAAATGCGTGTTGTGATGTCGGTGAATGAGGGTATTGAGATTTCGGAAGTGGTCAACGAACTGGATTACCAGCTAAACGATACGACCACTGCCGCTGATATTTTAGATACCGAGATCACCGACTATGAAATTGAAGATAGTGTTTAATGATGAGGTGAAATTTTATGTCTGAAAAAAACTATACCATAACAATAAAGGAACAATGCCCGGATGCAGCACCGGTTGAGATAAAGGTAAATATATTATCCGAAGGCAACCAGATATGGATTCAACCTGAAGGTTACGGTGAAAAATGTGCCGCTGACGATGAGGGCTGGCCTGTCGGAATCGAAATATGGCAAGGCAAATTGAGGTTGATAGTCTTTGATGACATCAACAGAGAAGACCCGCAGATTATCGATCTTGAGAAAGCCAGAGAAACAGCCAGGCTAAAATGCAACTGGTGCAAAAAAGAAATCGATGAAGCAGTATCTATCAAATGGAAAGGTCTTTTGTTTTGCAGTGAACCCTGTCTGGATGCATGCAGAGCTGCACAGTAACAAAAATCATGTAAATTTTGAAAGGTGAAAAACAATGAGCAAAACTAAAAATCAAATCAACATCGCTCGTGTAATTTACGATGCTTATCCGCACTCCGATCTGCTGCCTATCGACCCCAAGCAGGATTGTCGCAATTTCCGAACTTTGCTGGCAAAAATAACTGGTGAAAATATAGGCGACAGCCTGTTTCAATTTATTGTAGTTGAGATAGTCGAAGGCGGCGAAGGTACTGTGGATGGAGCAATCAGGGTTATGGAGCGGGCGAGAGACGATGTAGAAGCGGTATTGCAGGCGCTACAAACTGTGGCTGCCAAATCAAAAAACAAGAAACAGGAGGTAGCAAATCATGAAACTTTATGAAGTACAGGCAACTGAATACAACGGCGAGCAGGAATACTTCCAGAGTAAACTGTTTGCCGCTAAAAACAAAAAACACGCTCAGAAACTCGCCAGGGATTATTTCCGGCAGTGGTATGATGACGGCGATCCGCCGAAAGATCACAATACCGACAATCCTGATGAGTTTGAATTTATCAGTGGCTGCATCAGGCTGAAGATCAAGAGTGTCCATGACATTACTCTGGATAAATGGATAAAAACGCAGATTTCGTTACACAGTACTACAGAACTGCCGGATGAACTGATGACAACCGCAATGAGTTGTTCGGGGGCAAAATTGCTGGAAGCCTGCAAGGTTATAACATCTTATACAATGGATTTGCTCTACAGGCTGGACGACCAGCTAAATCTCAGTGATGTCGAGGAAGTTCAGCAGGCAAAAGATGCTATTGCTAAATACACCGACATCGTAAAAAAACAATAGTAAATACACATCTTTAAATTTTTTCAACTGAAAGGAAATGTTATGCAAGAATGGAATTTCTATGCGCGCAGTCCGCCTTGGTAGTCGCATTGATAGACTGTGAAAATTGTATTGAATCAAAAAGTATTAACCATTTTAATGAAAGGAAATTTACAATGAGAATTTTATTTATCAACAATTTGGGCGGCGGCTTTGCAGACTTTATTAATGTCGAAGAAGGGACATCAATCGATAAGCTCTTCAAGCAGAAAATGTCTAACGAAAACGCCGAAGACTATCTTATCAGAGTCAATCGTCAGCCTGTCCCTAAGGACTATTGTCTAAAGGAAAATGACCGAGTGACAATAACTCCAACGAAGATAGAAGGTGCGGCCTGTTGAGTCACCAGCAGACCGCTTAATCGCAAACATTAACCATAAGGCCTCTGCTTATTTTTCAATTATAGGCGGAGGCCTTTTTATGCGCAAGAGGTTTTTTATGAAAAAATACAAAAACATAATAAAACTGTCAAATCTGCTTTTAGATGCTCTAAACGAGCTTAAAACGGCAAGATTGCAGAAGATACAGGCCAGCCTGGAAGACTTTGGCTGTAAATGCAGTGATGCAACTAAAGACTCGCACCTGTTTTATGCCGCTGTTGAAAAAGGCTGGTTCGGATCAGCTGAAACAATCAGAACAAGAGTAAATAGAAATTTGTCTGACTTTACATATCATCTTCAGCGATTCAAAGACCTTGTAAATTCAGATGAGACCAAGCTGCCGAAGCTGGGCGATCTCTTTGCAGAATTATCGCAGATAGATCAGGAACTCGGCGAGTATCAGTTCGACCTTAAGGAAAAAACTATCTCAGTAATAACCGAGCCGATCACACTGGAAGATATTCCGTTCGGGCCGTTTGAGATAAAGCTGTTCATCGACAAGATAGACAAACTATACACTGAAAGCCCTTACTTTGTTATAGCACTCCAGCCCAACCCCGCAGGAGCCAACGACAGCGTCACCCATCCGCATGTAAGCGATGAAAAACTCTGTGAAGGCGATGGCGTTGTCTCCATCAGAAAAGCTATCGAACAGGGAAGATTTTGCGATTTCTTTACTATGATAGTAAACATACTGCAAACCTACAATCCAGACAGCCCGTATGTGTCCCTCGACGACTGGGAGGGAATTTCATGCTACGACTGCGGCTATACCGTATCAGGTGATGAATGTTATTACTGCGAATGCTGTGACCGTGACTATTGTTCGCAGTGCAGCACGTACTGTCAGATGTGTGATACCACACTGTGTTTGGGCTGTGCTTATGAATGCCCCGGTTGTAATGAGCCGGTCTGTCAGAATTGTACCGCCAAATGTAAGGATTGTGAGGAGGTATTTTGTAAGGATTGTTTAACTGAAGAAGGACTATGTCAAAGCTGCGAAGAGCAGAGAAAGGAAAATAGCAATGAAGAACAGGAAAGTAAACCAGAGAAGCCAGAAACCTGTGTTGCGGTTCAGTCCGACAGCGTGGGCCAAGCTATTGTTCATGCGCGATGTCACTGATAACGAAGTCGGCGGCTTCGGAATAACCGAAGCTGATGATCTTTTATTTGTAACGGATTTTGTCCTGGTAAAGCAGAAAGTAACAGCTGTAAGCGTATCTTTTGATGATGAATCAGTATCAAATTTTTTTGAGGATCAGGTCGAAGCAGGCAGACAGCCGGAGCAATTCGCCCGCGTTTGGCTGCACACTCATCCGGGCAATTCCTGTGAACCAAGTATGACTGATGAAAATACCTTCGCCAGAGTATTTGGAACCTGCAATTGGTCTGTAATGTGCATCGTCGCACAGGACGGCGGAACTTTCGCAAGACTAAGATTTAATGCTGGCCCCGGCGGAGAAGTAAAGATACCTGTCTGTGTTGACTACGGTTATGAATTCGATGCAGCTGATTTTGAAGTCTGGCAGCAGCAGTATAAAGCTAATGTCACTGAAGATGACACCTTCAAGCTTACCAGTAAATCAAAACAGACATCAGATGAAACACAGCAGGAAGTTGGCATTTTCGGCAGTGAAGATTTTAGCGGTGCATCTCAATACTCAAATCAGAATTTGCTTTCAGAAATTGATGCAATGGATCCTATGGAACGCGAAATCTTTATGGAAGAGTTGTCTGTGCGAAGCGATTTCTGGGACGAAGAAACGGAGGTGTTTTATGAGTGATAGATTCTCAAGACAGGCAGATATTGTGCCGCGAGAAAGAATCCTCGACTGTAAAGCCACCGTAATAGGCGTTGGTGCTATTGGAAGGCAGGTTGCATTGCAGCTTACTGCCATAGGCGTACCACATCTTCAACTTATAGATTTTGACCATGTGGAGACATCCAACCTGGCTACGCAGGGATTTCTACAGAAAGATTTGAAAAGACCCAAGGTTGATGCAACAGCTGAGTTTACCAGAGAGATGGATAATGACCTGAACGTTGAAGTTATATTTGAGCGGTTCAAGCGGTCAACTCCTGTAGGTAACTGTGTCTTTGCATGCGTTGATTCAATAGAAATTCGAAAGCTTATATGGGATTCGGTAAAATACAAAGCTTCTTTTTACTGCGATGGACGAATGAGTGCTGAAGTTTTGCGAGTGATCACCGCCTGCGACGAAAAGAGCAGACAGTATTATCCTCAGACACTCTTTACTGCCCAGCAGGCCCATGCTGGCCCTTGTACAGCGAAAACCACGATCTACTGTGCCAATATAGCGGCGGGGTTTATGCTGGCGCAATTTACCAAGTATCTTCGATTGCTACCGGTTGACCCTGATATCCAAATCAATCTTCTGGCTTCGGAAATTAATGTGGGTGAGTGTTAATGTTAACCAGAGCTTAGCGATAGCAAAGTTTGGCTATCGCTAAGCCATTTTTACAAAATAATAAGCGAGGTGCAAATCTATGACAAACCAAAAAACTAAGGACAGAAGAATACGAAACATTCAACAATTGAAAGAGCTGGCCAAAAACGGCCTGGAGTGTTTCATCCTGCTAAATGGCGGGCTGAGAAGTTCCAAGTATATCTGTTACCATCCTGAGGATAACAGTTTTTATGTGCTCCATTATATTGATGGCAGCGACGAGAGATTAACCGAAAGCCAATTCCTTGATAGCGAATATACCAATATAGCTGAGGCACTGGAAAAAGGTGCTTTAATTGTGGATTAGAAAGGACAGGTGACAAAATGTATTACAAAGAAGTTGATAAACGCTACAAAGATTCGATGATAAAATACCTTAGAAAACATTTCAGGTATCACACCATGAACAGCTGGAATAAATCTACCAGCTACGCGAACAACATCAAGCTATACAACATTGACAAACCTGCTGATGTTGATGACGACACGTTTTGGGAAATGATTGGGCTAACTGAATGGCAGGAAAAACTAAGCGACCTGCTGGAAGATTTCGGCAGAAAACATAATTGGCTCTGGCAAGCTGGAATTAATGGAAGAAGCGGCGGTTACGTTGTTTTGTACAGAGGCGGCATCAAGCCCAGTGGTTACAAAAGCTACTGTACTCATTGTGGCCAGAAGAACTACGAGGCTGTGCTGGAAGGCCAGATGGGTACTTGCGGCAGATGCGAGGCAAAAACCAGAGTAAACTTCAAGCAGACGCATATACAGGTTTTTACCTGGCCGGGCAAATCTGTTGACGAATACGAAAATTTTTCCGATTGGACGCTGACTGAAATCAGAGAGCGTGTAGAACTGGTGCAGGATTTTGACAGGCTATGCGATACTATCGCAGATGAATACATATACCTTTGCAAGAATTATCGCATTGCCGAAGAGGAAATCCTTGTCCCCAAAACCATTAAAATTTTAGAACCTGTTGGCTGATTGGAGGTGATTTTAAATGGCTAAACCGAATATTATGACAATTGCTTCGTTAAAGAAGTTGTTAGAGCAGTTAGGAAATGAACTCGGCGATGACTACCAGATATGGCTTTCGTCGGATGAAGAAGGCAATCAGTTTTTGCCGATGTATGAAAATCCGCAGTTGTGTTTGGGAATTGAAAAAGGGGAAAAGAAAATTATTCTTTTTCCTTCGCACTGCTAAGTTCTTTAATTTCCTTCCCCCGCAGCTTTTTAGCTGCGGTTTTTCACACATTGTAGCGATAGCTCTTTTCAGTTATTTATTGTTTTTTGCTCTTCGGGCCTTTCTTTTCGCTATTTTTGCCTGATGCTTTTCATAGATATCATGAAGCCATTCCTTGACGGGGGATTTCCATGGTTGGGATTTGGATGGTATATTCTTGATAAGTTTAACGGGATTAAGTCCAAGTTCCTTGGCCATACGAACTTCTTCATTATTGAGTCGGCACTTTTTCTTAGCCTCAATCCAGAGTTTTTCTTTTTGCTGAGAATTCTTCATAGGACAGATTATAATCTGTGTCGAATGTAGCTGTCATCAAAAAATAAGGGGCGAAAAAAGTCTTTTTAAAGTACGAAAAAAGTACTGCTTAGAATAACTCAGATTGGGTAGAAACTTTGTTACCGTTCTTTGCAATAATGGGGGCACGAAATTGCGCTCAGCCTTTGTGATAATGTGATTCTGCAGTTGTGTTCATTCTTTCATAATAGGGTCAGAGTTTTAGACTTTTGGCGTGTTTATTGTGGTCAAAAACGCAGAATATGATATGCCAAGTTGGCTTTGAGTTTTTATTTGTAGTATTTAAGGGCGTATTGGAGGATTGTTGATATGAGGCTCTTAAATACATCAGGCCTGGCCACATAATCGTCATACTCCCTGTCTGCCGAAAAATATAATAATATGTCAATCACTGTATCATCTTTAAGCAAAAGGAGTTAGGCATATTAGCATAAAAAATCGTTGAGTTTTTCAAAAAAATAATTGAACAGAGAACTTATAATGTTACTATATGAGCATAACATTGTATAATCATTATTAGAGGATTGACTCTATGGATGCTGATACGAAAAAGTTTTATGAATTAAAGGCTGAGATCATTCAGGCAGCAGCGCATCCTATACGACTCGCCATTATTGAATTCTTAGTCAACGGTGAGCAATGCGTCTGTGATATTGTCGAGTATGTTGATGCCCAGAGGTCCAACGTGTCAAGGCATCTGTCTGTAATGCTCAAGGCTGGTGTTGTTGAAAGCCGCAAAGATGGCCTGAAAATGATGTATTCGCTCAAAACACCTTGTATTGTAAAGTTTCTTGGATGCGTAGAAGAAGCCCTGAAAGAGAGAATGAAAAGCCAAGCAACCCTTTTGCGGAAGCTGGGCTGATATTTTTTTTGAGAACAAATGTGAGTGTTTGATTGTATAGTGTTATATTTATGGACGACTTTTTTAATGCAAAGTGGATATTGATGAGCAAGATTCTTAAGCCTCTGGTTTGCAGCGGCAGGCTTGGAATATTTGCTCTTTTAAGTGATGACGACATAAATATTGAACAGCTTTCCCAGCAAAGCGGGATGTCGAAATCGACTGTATGCCGACACCTGCGGGCACTTTATAACAGCGGCCTTGTAAGAAGAACCAAGCAAGGTCAGCAAGTGTTTTACCGGTTAGATAAGTTTAGCTGCAATCTTGCTGCAGATTTGAAAAGAGTGACAAATTGTATATTAACAAAACAGTTAGGGAGTCATTGAAGATATGGACTGGAAAAAGGAATGGAAAAAGTTAGCGGTGATTGTTGCCGTTTTTTTGGCATGTTTTTATCTGCCGGTCCGTAGCGACCGTTTTGTTAATGGGGTAATGGAATCGCTTCACTTGGTCAAATGGTATGCACAGGAACATGTTCTGTTATGTCTTATCCCCGCTTTCTTTATAGCAGGCGCAATTTCGGTATTCGTCAGCCAAGCTTCCGTAATGAAGTACCTTGGCGCAAAGGCCAGTAAAGTTCTGGCCTACGGAGTCGCTGCGATCTCCGGGACAATTCTTGCCGTATGCTCCTGTACGATTTTACCCTTGTTTGCGGGAATCTATCGAATGGGGGCAGGCCTTGGCCCTGCGACGGCATTTTTATATTCCGGCCCTGCTATCAATATTCTTGCAATCATTTTGACAGCCCGAATTCTTGGAATGGAACTGGGTATTGCCCGTGCGGTAGGTGCAATTATGTTTAGTGTGGTGATAGGCCTAATCATGCATTTTATATATCGCAAAGAAGAACTGGAGAAAGCCAATGGTCAAATGGCAATGCCTGAGCCGGAAGTTTCCCGTCCGCTTTGGAAAAATGCCTTATTTTTTGCGGTTATGATCGGCGTATTGGTGTTTGCCAACTGGGGGGCACCTAATGATTTTAATTTTAAGACAACAGACGGGAACACAATCAGAGCGGCGGTTCTAAAATCTCCCGAACATAGCAGTCCTTTGACAGGTTCTTATACTGTTAAACTTCTGGAAGGACAGCAAGCAGGTCAGGAAAGTGAAATTCCGATTGAGACGATTGTTGAAAAAACACCTGTTGCTGGAACATGGACAACGATCTGGAGTCATAAGTGGATCATTGCCAGTGTCTTTGGAGTAGCTTTAGGGATCATTCTCATCCTATGGTTTTCCATTCCATGGTGGAAGATTGTATTGACAGCTATTCCTACAACCATCTTGGCATTTGTTCTTCCAATGGATGGCATGATGGTCATGATTCCCTTTTCAGCGGCGGTGATAGGGCTTTCATGGGCAACCAGCACGACCAAAGGCGAATCCGAGGAATGGTTCGGTTCGACCTGGACATTTGCAAAGCAGATTCTGCCATTATTGTTTTTTGGTGTTATCGTCGCAGGAGCGTTGTTGGGAAGACCGGGGCATGAAGGTCTTATACCGTCTGAATGGGTGGCACGGGCGGTTGGCGGTAATTCGCTCTGGGCGAATTTGTTTGCCTCTGTTGCTGGTGCATTCATGTACTTTGCGACTTTGACGGAAGTGCCGATCCTTCAGGGGTTGATCGGGGCAGGGATGGGCAAAGGACCTGCTTTGGCGCTGCTCTTGGCGGGACCTGCATTAAGTCTGCCGAACATGCTTGTAATTCGCTCTGTTATGGGAACACAGAAAACGGTTGTTTTTGTTACGCTGGTTATCGTTATGGCGACAATTTGTGGATTAATTTTCGGAGCGATGTAGGAAGTTTAAATGAGAAAATCATGGGTTATAAAATTTGCCTTAACAGCATTCTGTTTGATGTGCGTGCAGACTGTTACAGCCTCTGACAATACGGATGCGAATGAACTTGGGGATACTGCTTCAATACAGTCTGGTTTAACCCTTGATAATTGCATAAAGATTGCTCTTGAAAATAATCCTGATATCGCGCATAAAAAATGGGATATAGAAACGTCTTTGGCGGAAAAGGATATTGCAAAAGGTCAATTGTGGCCTTCGATCAGTGCCGAAGCAGGTTATAGTCATTACCTTGACGACCAACGGCTTGTTCAAGCCAGAAGTCCCAGCGACTTAGCCACTTTTACCGATGATATTTTTTCTGGAGATATTGTTTTACGTATGCCGCTCTATACTTCCGGAAGACTCGAAAGCCAGGTCAAAGCCAGTGAGCATCTAACCGAATCAGCCAGACACCAGTTTGCTCGAAGCCGCAAGGAACTGGTATTCAATGTTTCGAACGTTTTCTATTCTATACTCGGCCAGAAAGAGGTTGTCGAATCGCTTGTTTTTTCCCAGAAGGCTCTGGAGGAGCACCTCAAGCGGGTTCAGGAATTGCTTGACGCCCAAAAAGCAGCTCGTGTAGATTTATTGAGAACCGAGGTTCGACTTGCTGATATAGAGCAAAATCTTCTCAGGGAAAGAAATATTCTTTACATTCAACATTCTCTTCTGGCAAATCTGATGGGGGTTGAGCATCTGCAACAGTCGATTGAGATACAGGGTAGGCTTGAGCCAAAGGATTTTAGTGTGGACACAAATCAAAGTCTTGCATTGGCATCTGGTCGCAGAAATGATTACCAGGCGGCCAAAGCCAGAGTTGAAGCCCAGGACAAAAATCTTGATGCCGCCAAAGCGGGACATTGGCCGATTATCTCTCTGGAGGCCGCTTATGGTAACAGATGGGCGGCTGGCAGCACCGTTGGCGGGTCAAGTATGTCAGAAGATGTTGGGCGAATTGGAGTCGTTGCGGTAATACCTCTATTTGAAGGTGGGCAGATTAACGCTCGAATCAGCCGTGAACGTTCGAGGTTGTCGGCAGAAAAAGAAGTTTTGCGAAAACTGCAACTGCAGATTCAGCTTGAAGTGGAAACTGCCGTCTCGAACATCGAATCAACAAAAGCACGGGTTAATTCGATAGAAAAAGCTGTCGAGCAGGCGAAGGAATCGCTGCGGATTGAACGTGAAAAATATGACCTCGGTAAAGGCGCTATAGTCGATGTTCTGGATGCACAGGCTGCCTTGCTGGAGGCGCAGACGAGCTTTTACAGGGCATTGGCAGATCATAATGTGGCGATAGCCCAGTGGCGGCTAGCCGTTGGAGAAGAAAGATGAAGAAATTATTATTAGCTATAACAATTATCGTTGCTGCAATTGTTTTATTCTCGGGATGCAGAAAAAAGGCTTCCGAGCAATCGGCAAAATCCCAGAAAGTCCCTGCCGTGAAAGTTATTGCTGCAATTGAAGGCAGCATCTCAAAGACGCTGGAGCTTACCGGCTCGGTTACGGCGACAAAGGTTGCAAGAATGGGGTCTCCCGCAGAAGGACCAATTATGCAATGCCAGGTTCGTGAAGGAGACAACGTGACCGCCGGCCAAGTGCTTCTTACCATCGGTCGCAAGAAGGCAGCAGATGCTTTAGTGCAGGCCGCGCAGGATTCTCTGACCCGTGAACAGGAGGAATTAAAACGAATTACAAAACTCGTCGACAGCGGCGCGATTGCGGCAGAAGAACTTGAAACGGCGAATTTAAAGGTCTCGCGGGCAAGAGCTGAACTGAGTAAGGCTTTGGAAAGCGTAGAGGATTATCAGATAGAAGCTCCCTGGGATGGGGTGGTTTCAAAGGTCTTTATTACGGATGGCTATTATGTCGCACCCCGTGAATCCCTTGTCGAGATTTATGACCCGACCAGTACAGTCATTGAATTTGCGATACCCGAATCACAGGCGGCGATTGTTCATAAGGGGATGCTTGTCGAAGTGGAATTGGACGCTTATCCCGGACAGCAATTAAAAGGTGAAATTACGAGGATTTATCCTGAACTGAATCGCCAGACGCGGACACGAACAGCCGAGGCGGTCATAATCTATAACGACGGAATTTCGCTTTTGCCGGGGATGTTTACTCGCATACGGCTTGTGCTGGAAACGGTGAAAGATGCCGTTCTGATTCCCGATAAGGCGATTGTCTTGAACACTAAAAATGAGCCGACGGCTTTTGTTATTATCGAGGAAAAGGCCGAAGCCAGAAAACTCAAGCTCGGACTTGAAAAAAAGCTGATGGTGCAAATAGTGGAAGGAATAAAGCCGGGTGAAATGGTTGTTGTCGAAGGAAATGAAAAACTCAAAAAAGGCGCTGCGGTAAAAGTCATCGGCGGTGAGAGCAAGAAAGAAAAAGCAGATTCCGGCGATAAAAAATGAATATAACGAAATCAACTTTATTAAGACCTATCGGTGTCTCTGTCATTGCGATAGCGGTATTTGTGGTCGGGTTTTTCAGCCTCAAGCAGCTTGATGTGGATTATCTGCCGGAAATTACTTATCCGATGATAAAAATCCATATCTGGTGGCGCGGAGCGACTCCGGAGGATATTGACAAAAATATCGCCGACCCAATCGAACGGGTGCTGGCCACCGTTGACAATCTCGATTATCTCGAATCTTCGAGCATCGAGGGTATGTACACGCTGCTTGTCAATTTCGAATATGGTGTTGATGTAGAAGAAGCTTATCAGGACGTCATAACCGCGATGGGACGCATTGCAAGAGAGCTTCCTGCGGATATGGACCCGCCGGTGATTATCAAGGCAGATCCATCGCAGCTTCCAGTTATGCAGGTTACGGTCTCGTCGCAGAAAAGAGACCTTGTATGGCTGCGTGACTGGTGTGATAACTGGCTTCAGGATAGAATCGTAACCGTACCGGGCACAGCCGGTGTGGAAATTGTCGGCGGATTAAAAAGGGAAATCCGTGTCCATCTCGACCCTTCCAGAATGCTGGCTTACGGCCTGAGTCCTTCAGCCATTGCCAGGACGCTTTATGAAGAAAATAAGGAGATGTTTGCCGGCAGGGTTACGGTGGAATCACGCGAGATAATTGCCCGGACGATGGGGGAATTCGAATCGCTCGAGGAAATGCGCAATGTCGTTGTCGCTCACAGCGACCGGGGGCTGGTCTATTTGAAGGATGTGGCCAGCGTGGAGGATTCCCATGAGGAAGTTCGTGTCATTACGCGGTTCAACGGGGAGAATTGTGTCGAACTTAGTGTTCTTAAACAGGAACAAGCCAACACCGTCAAGGTTGCTCAGGCGGTAAAAGAAAAGCTTGAGGAGCTAAAAGCGGAAATACCTGATGATATAGAATTTGGCGTCGTAGAGAACCAGGGCGATTATGTAATGGCAGCCATAAACAGTGTCAAGGACTCTGCTATTATTGCCGCGATATTAGTCATTTTTGTTACTTATATATTTCTCGGGCATTGGCGGCAAATCATTGTGCTGATGATTGCGATGCCGCTGACGCTGGTAGCAAATTTCCTGGTAATGAAGCTGGCGGGATTCAGCATAAATATCTTTTCGCTTGGCGGGCTGGTTGTGGCGATGGGCGTGGTGCTGGATAATTCGATTGTCGCAGTTGAAAATATTACCCGCGTCAAGAATCTCAATGGAAGTGACTCAACTATCAAGGCGATGAGTGAAATAGGGACGGCCCTTCTGGCGGCAACCTTATCTTATCTCGCACTGTTTTTGCCTTTTCTGCTGGTGCCGGGTCTTATATCGCTGCTGTTTAAAGAGCTGGTGATGGTTATTGCCGGTATTGTAGTCCTATCTCTTTTGATTGCCTTGACTATAACACCTTTAATAGCCGACTGTCTTATTAAAAAGGGCCATACAAAAGCAGGAATAGGTCATTTACTCGACAAAATAAATGACTATGCAGCCGAAGGTTATGGCAAGCTGCTGACCCTGGCATTGCGATTTAAATGGGTAGTGGTATTGATTGCCATAGCGTTGCTGGGGCTGGGCATTTTCCTGTCTGGTGTAACGGGTTCGGAATTTTTCCCGGAAATCGATGATGGCAGAGTGATGATGAAAGTAATACTGCCTGCAGGCACATCTGTTGAAAAGACAAACGGCATTCTGGCGACTATCGAGCAAAAAATCAAAGACAATGAGGCGATACAGAGTTATTTCACATTGGCAGGCGGGAGGGTCTGGGGTCTTTATACGTATGAGATCGCTGAGCAGGGTGAGGTTGATATTCAGCTTGTGCCAAAATCTCAAAGAAAGATTTCAACGGATGATTTCATACAAAGGTTAAGACCTGAAATGGGTAAAATACCTGTCCCCGGCGGTAAAATCGCCGTGATGCATATGAAAATCAAGGGTATCAGGCAGACGGGGCAGCAACAGGTGGAAGTCAAGGTCGAGGGGTCGGATTTAGCAGAAGTTTATGCTTTCGCCCAAAAGGCTGCATCAACTCTGAATCAGGCCGAAGGGCTTACCGGTGTAAATCTCTCGATGGATATGACCAAGCCGGAATACAGGGTATATGTTGACCGTGCAAGGGCCTCCGTGCTGCAGATTCCTATAAGACAGGTCGCACAGACGCTTCGCTCGCTTATTCAGGGCGAGGTTGCTACACAGTATAGGGAAGGTTCTGAATACTATGCCATTCGGGTAATGGTCCCGGAAACAAAGATTAACTCAAAAGAGGACATCGAGCAGTTAATTCTTGAAAACACAAAAGGTCAGCAGTTTTATCTGCGTGATATAGCTGAAGTTAAAAGGGCTGTAGGTCCGGTTGAGATTGTAAGAGAAGACCAGATAAAGCAGGTAATTGTCCGGGCTGATGCGGATAGGATAAGCGTTGGTCAGGCTGTTGAACGGGCAGATGCTGCTCTGGCTGCTTTGGATAAACCCAAAGGAGTTTACCTTGAGATGGGCGGACAGGCCCAAATGATGGCTGAAATGACCAAAACCGCCAAATGGATACTTGTTTTTGCGGTCTTCTTTGCTTTCGTTGTTCTGGCAGTTCAGTTTGAAAGTTTGAAGCTGCCGTTGCTTATATTGATTTGTCTGCCTCTTTGCGTAATAGGAATGGTCTTTGGCCTGTTCTTTTCCGGTATGGCGATAGGCGCTACTGTGGCTATCGGCCTTCTGGTGGTTGTTGCCGCAACGATGAACGATGGAGTTCTGCTGCTAACTTATGCCGAAGAATTGAGAACCAGGGAAAACCTGCCGAGTTTGCAGGCCGTATATGAAGCATCTAAAATTCGTTTCCGGCCAAGAATAATGACAACGCTTACCACAATCGCAGGATTTATCCCTTTAGCGATGAACCTCGGCGAAGGCGGCGATTTGCTTCAGCCGATGGCGGTAGCGGCAATAGGCGGACTTGTGTTTGAATTAGGTGCGGCATTGATACTTATGCCGTGTGCATATCTGATTTTCCAGGGAAAATAATTAGAATGAAGATAAAAATAACCAGTATAGTGATTCTTTTTCTTGTCTTGTTGTTTATCTTGAGCTGTGCAATGGTAAAAAAACCACAGACTGCTCATGACACTATTACTGCTCGGACTAATTGGTATTATCCTGATTGGATGGCTAATGCAACTTTTGCGCCAACTTTTCAAGTGCTGGATACGGAAAGTAGTCTTGGGCCTTATGCCGAAAAAACAAAAACCATAACTCTCAAAGATCTTGTAAAAATGCACGGCCATCTATGTGATGGCTTGGTGACAGCGGCCTGTGGTTTGTCACTCGGTTTGAAAGAATTATATCCCAATGGTGTAATTGACCGCACTGATACCTGCTGTATAACGAATAACTCCCCATGTTTCGGTGATGTTGCTGCTTATCTTACCGGTGGCAGGGTAAGATTCGGTACTCAAAAAATTGATCCCGATATGGGCAATGAGTTTATCCTCTACCGCATCTCAACAAAACAGGCAGTTAAAGTATCACTGAAAGATGGTGTTTTTCCCGCGAAACTTGCTGAACTTGAAAAGAAAATAAAAACTGGAAATTTTACTATTGAACAAATGCAGCAATGTCAGAAGCTCGGATGGAATTTTGCTGAACATCTTATCAATATGCCCTTGGAAATATCCTTTACAGTTGAAGATTTGGATAGTTTTATGTGGAAGCCGGATGAATATATCCATCGGGGACCAAGAGGTGATGTCATTAATAAAAATGTAACACATGAAAATTGAATTTACAGGAGAATCAAAAATGAAAAGGATACAGATACTTGGGACAGGTTGTCCAAAGTGTAAGAAGTTGGCGGAAAATGCTGAAGCTGCCGCCAAAGAACTTGGCATTGAGTATGACATCGAAAAAGTAACTCAGATCAATGACATCATGAAGATGGGTGTAATGGTGACTCCTGCTTTGGTGATTGATGGAACTGTGAAAGTTGCCGGCAAAGTTGCTTCGCCTGATGATATCAAAGCAATGCTTTCTTAATTAAAACAGACCAAGGGAATATATGATATCGCGAAGTACGATAAATTTTATTTTGGATCTCGTGTCTTTTTTAGTTCTGCTTGGACTTGCTATTACAGGATCTGTAATGAGATATGTATTACTGCCCGGAACCGGCGGCCTGGGACGCTCTATTCATGGCGGTGCCGGTCGCGGCGTGCAGGGGCAAGAATTATGGTCGATGACACGGCATGAATGGGGCAGCATTCATTTTTATTTGGCTGCTGTATTTGTTGTTCTGATGGTTATCCATATCATCCTGCATTGGTCATGGATTAAACATTATGTGAAGTCATTGTTAGTCGATAGATGTTCAACAACTAAAACGAAAGGTAAGTATTATGGCACAAGAGAATTCATGTGAATGTAGTGGCGGTCCTAAGCTGATTTTTGCCTGTTCAGGAGCAGCGGATGTCGGAGCGATTGCTGATCAGGCAGCCCGTAAGTTGACCAAAGAAGGCATCGGCAAAATGTTCTGCACCGTCGGAATCGGTGGACGGGTTAGCGGGATTATGAAAACCACAGAATCAGCGGATAAGATTCTGGCCATTGACGGCTGTCCCCTGAATTGTGTGAAAAATTCGCTCGAACTGGCCGGCTTTAAAAAGTTTCAACATCTGCAATTGGCTGATTTGGGTCTGGAAAAATGCAATAGTCCCGTTACAGAGGGAAATATCAATAAAGTTGTTGCCAAGGGCAAAGAAATGTTAGCGTAAACGATATGACGATAAAAAAAATAATTCCAACCGCTTGTTTTGTATTGGGAGTATTTATCTGCGGCTGTCAGGATAACACTTTAGTGAGTCCTGCTGACCCGATAAAACAAAGCCCTGTTGGAACAACTCAAACCCATGAAGAAAACGGACTAATCGATGCGACTAAGCCCTCTGAAAAGAACAGGCCGACCGTAATCGCTTATTATTTTCACCGAACGATGCGGTGCCCTACCTGTTTAGCAATTGAAGCCAATGTTGCTCGTGTCATTGAAGAAAATTTCCCACAGCAGATTGCCAATGGAGGTTTAATATGGATACCTTTTAATCTGGATGATCCTGGAGGTAAGGATTTTGAAAAGGAATTTGATGTATCTGTCAGTACTTTGGTATTGTCAAAAATGGAAGACAGCAATAATTCAAAATACAAAAAGCTCGAAAAGGTGTGGGACCTAATCGGCGTCCCTGTGAAGTTTGATGAATA